>CACAXR010000001.1 GCA_902536555.1 uncultured Prochlorococcus sp.
AGAACTCCTACTTGGTTTTGGAATGGAGAATATCCTCTTAGTATAAGTAAAGAATTAATCACCGATTTAGAAAAGTTCTCTGAAAATGAAAAAACCAACTGCAGAATCTGTATACATACTAATCCAGAAGAATTATGTCAAGTAATGCTAATTGTAGAAAGAAGAGGCATGAACATACCACCTCATTTTCACAAAAATAAATCTGATTTCGTTTTTGTTTTAAAAGGTGAGATGGAATTTTACACCTTTGATAAATCAAGTAAGAATAAAAATATTAAAAATTTATCACCATTTGAGGGATTTAAAACTCCTCCAGGAATGATCCATGCAGTAGGTATAAAAAGTGAAAAATGTGCTTATTTAGAAACATCAACTGGGCCTTTTATTAAGAATGAAGATGCCATATTTCCTTCATGGGCAAAGGAATGGCATAATAATTTCTGTATGATATGATTTAATTTTTATATTAGCTTGACTTAGATGTCAAAGAACTCTATTGAGGAAGTTATTTTTGGTGAACCAGCAAGCTCAAAGTCTTCAGCTGAACTTATTAAAAATATACATAGAAAAAAATTGGGAAAGGAATATTTAGTTAAAAGAATTCAACCTAAGATTAGTTCCTATAATGATTTAATCGAATTTCCATCACATTTTGAAATTGAAACTATAAACGCTTGTAATGCACGATGTCCCATGTGCACAATAGATGATTGGAACAAAGAAGAAAAGATGATGCAAGATAGTCTTTTTAAGAAGATTGCAAATGAACTAAGTGAAAATAAAAAACATTTAAAGAGGGTTAATCTTTATCGGGATGGAGAACCTCTTTTAGATAGAAAATTACCTGAAAGAGTTGAGTATCTTAAGAAACTTGATATTCCAAATTTATCTATATCAACAAATGTTAGTTTGCTAACAGATCAAAAAGCAAGAGAAATTCTCGAAGCAGGGATGAATATGGTCACGTTATCAATAGATAGTCTTAATAAAGAAGTATATGAATCTATTAGGAGAGGATTAATATTTGAAAAATGTATTGAAAACGCCAAAAATTTTATAAAAATAAGAAATGAAATGAACTCAAATTGCGAAATTTGGATAAGAATGATAAGGCAAGAATCAAATAAAAATGAATTTGAGTCATATAAAGATTATTGGGAAAGACTAAAAATATTAGATCCTAAAAAAGACCGTATCTATTTTCACAATATTTTCGATTGGGGGGGGCAATTAGATGGATTTAAATCAATCTCAGAAAATACTGAGCTTCATTTACCTTGTGTATCTTTATGGTCTCTAATGCCCATTTTTGCTAATGGTGATGTGCCAATGTGCAATGTAGATTATGGAGCTCAAAATAAAATTGGAAATATCAACAATTCTTCGATCAAAGAATTATGGAATTCCATTACTTTAAATAGAATTAGGAATAAACATCTTGAAGGTAAAAAGTGTTCAATAGAAATGTGTTCGAAATGCAACGTATGGGAAGAGATGCCTCCTAGAGATGGAGGTAACACTATAAGCTCTAGATATGCTAAATTGCTGAAGCCTTAATATATATACTTTAAGAGTGTCAAATAAATCAGCGGCAATTATTGGTGGAGGATTCTCTGGTTGCAGTTACGCCTATTTTCTAGTAAAGAATGGTTGGGATGTAACTATAATTGAAAAATCAAATCTAATTGGAGGCGGAGTAAAGACTTTTTTCCATGGAGGTCATCCATTTACCTACGGACCTAGACACTTTATAGCTCCTGAAAGTTCTATGCCTGCATTTGAATTTTTAGAGAAAGTAATTCCGATGAGACATATAAAAAAGATAAATTATAGCTATCAAGAACCAGATGATGTTTTTACAACTTACCCTTTACACCAAGATGATATAGGTAAATTATCGTGCTCCTCTCAAATATTTGAAGAATTAAAATTACTTGAAGCAAGTGGTGAATCAAAGGCTCATAATTTTGAGGAATTCTGGATTGGTAGAGTGGGGAAAACTTTATATGAAAGATACAATAAATTTTATAATATGAAGGCTTGGTTTCTTGATGATAATAGAAAAATGGATTTTGGTTTTGAAGCAACTGTAAAAAGAAAACCATTAGAAAAAGGCTCACGTTATGAATTCCATACTGGTTGGATAAATGCTTACCCAATCGCACATGATGGTTACAATAAATATTTTCAATGGTCTACAGAAGGGACAACAAAGTTACTAAATACTGAAGTTAAAAAAATAAATTTTGATAAGAAACAAATTACCTTATCTAATGGTGAAGAAATAAATACTGACATGATTATTTCAACAACATCGCCTGATCTACTATTTGATTATGATTTAGGAGAACTTAAATATGTTGGGAGAGAAGTTCATAAAATTGTATTACCTATCGAACAAGTACTTCCTGATGATGTTTATTTTATTTATTATCCAGGACCTAAAGAGACCCAAACTAGAGTTACAGAATTCAAAAAATTCACAAATCACAAATCACCTAATAGTCTTATAACTTTGGAAGTCCCAAGCTTAAAAAATAAACTATATCCTACATTGCTTAAAAGCCAAGTACAACTTGCAGAAAAATATATTAAAAGATTGCCAGAATACGTTCACTCAGTTGGAAGAATGGGCAAATATAGGTACGTTGATATCGATGATATTTTGCTTGATGCTATTCAATTTGAAAAAGATTATCTTAAATGATTCAAGATTTTGATATTAATGGTTATTTAATAATTAACCATGAAAATAATAGTTCTTATAAACAATTAAAAGAAATTGTTGAAGAATCTATCAAAATCTCTGTAAAAAAAATATGTGGTGAAGAACTGAAATCATTACCTAAATTTCATGAGACAGTGAATAATAGAAATGTAAATGAAGTAAGAGTTAATGCATACAATTTAATTAATTCTTTTCCAAATTTACATGATCTTTGCTTTTCACTAATAAATAATCAAATTAATACCCTTCTTGGTCCTGACTTAGCTGTTCAAGCCAAAGTTAATCTTTCAATTGTTCCCCCTCATGATAAATCATCCATAATACCTTTACATTCAGACATAAATACAGGCGAATCCATTCATCAAATAGTTTCATGGATACCATTAACTAAGTGTTATTCCTCAAATTCAATATTTATAACAGATCTTAAGGAATCTTTAAAACTTCATAGAAATTTAGCTGATTTTAATAAACCTAATCAGCCTACAATTAGTGATTATAGTGAAAAAAACTTAAAGCCTAAATACTTAAATTTAGATACTAGTCAAAACTTAATTTTTACTCCATTGATATATCATGGATCTAATCCAAATTTAACAAATGATACTAGAGTATCATTGAACTATAGGCTTAAAAATCTCTATTCTCCATATTTACATCATGATTGTGAAGGTAAATCACTTTCAACTTTTTATAAGAAATATAAGATATCAAAATTAACTGAAGTAACTGACTCATACAAGAAACCAATTTTTAAATGATAATTACTTATACATCAATGCGACCTATTCCAATAGGTCGCTTTTCATCCAAACATCAAAATAAAATAATAAAAAAATATTGTAAGAATAATAATTTAAATTTTTCAATACCATTTCCAGAATTTGTATACCCATCTTGCTTTATTCAACTGTTCAATATTTTTGGTTTAGCTCCAAGTAATTCTAGTATTATTTTTTTTTCTTCATCGCAATTTTTTGACTATCCTGGGAATATAAAAGAGCTTATAAATTCTTTTCGATTAAAATTC
Organism: uncultured Prochlorococcus sp.; assembly: GCA_902536555.1. GTDB lineage: Bacteria > Cyanobacteriota > Cyanobacteriia > PCC-6307 > Cyanobiaceae > Prochlorococcus_A. Next base: position 3,759 of record CACAXR010000001.1, read on the forward strand.
AATACTATATATTTTGCATCAGAGAACTACCAAATAGATCTTAATCAAAACTACAAAGAATTAGAAAAAATAATTGAAGAACTGAGGAATCTAGATTTAATAAAAAATAAATCTAAATAAATTTTTACCCATAATTAAAGTAAAATTCCTAATAATTAAATATTTAATCAGATTTCTGACATGCAATTTTCAAATCATTTGGGGATATTGAGTGCCATGCCTGAAGAATTAGGGTCTACTTTAGATAATTTAATTGACGTCAAAAAATTTAAATTTGGTGACCTCTTCTTATATCAAGGTTATTGGGTAGATCATATAAACAAAAAAAATATTTTAGTAACAACTGCATGGAGTGGCTGGGGTAAAGTTAGTGCGGCGAGAGCAGCCACTAGATTATTAAGTTTAAGAGGTCATCCAATTCCAATAAAAATTTTAATCTTTACAGGAGTGGCTGGGGCATTAAATAAAAATATAAATCAGTGGGACATTATTGTACCCAATAAAGTTTGTCAATATGACATGGATGCTAGACCAATATTTAATAAATTTGTAATTCCTTCTTTGAATAAAAAATATCTAAAAACAAATTCAATATTACACAAATGGGCTTTTGATTCGATAGAGAAATACTTAGAAGAGACTAACTTTTCAAACTTTGGTAAAGTATATGATGGGATAATTGGTACTGCAGATAAATTTATATCTAATGAAAAATCCCGTAATGCAATAATAAAAGAATTTCCTAAAATGCAAGCAGTTGAAATGGAAGGTGCCGCAGTAGCACAAGTTGCCCATCAAGAAGAAGTACCTTGGATATTAATAAGAGTAATTTCTGATAGCGCAGATAAAAAAGCAGTACATAATTTCAAAGATTTCTTAGATGAATATTCAAAATTCTCTTGGAAGTTAGTTGAAGTACTTTTGAATAATATTTCATCAATTAATCTAAAAAATTAGTTTAATTATTTTTTATGAATATAATCCCATTTAAGTTTTTTAAGCTCCTCCAAGTTTTGATCAACCCAATCAAAAGTATCTTTTATTCCATTTTTTAAATTAATTGAATCTTCCCAATTATATTTTTTTCTGATTTTTGAACTGTCTAGAAAATAATTTTTATCTTTACCTAATCTCTCTTCTACATCTTTTACAATTTCACTGAAAGGTCTTTCTCCAATATTACAAATTTTTTGTACTAAATTTCTGATTGATAAAGCTTCTTTAGTTGATATATGCCAACATGAACCAGGTTCTGCATCAAAAGTTAATTTTAATGTTGCTTTAACCACATCGCTTATATGAATAAATGATCTTTTAGAATGCCCTGCACCATGTAGATATAGTTTTTTTCCTGTTCTAATACTTAAGATGGTTCTAGGAATTATTCTATAAAGTTGTTGACCAGGTCCGTAGACATTTGCTGCTCTCGTAAAGATAACTGGAAAATCATATGCCTTAAAAAAACTCAATAAATGACTATCGCAAGCTGCTCTGCTTACCGAATAGGGAGTAGTTGGGTTGAAGTTATGATTTTCCTTTATCCAACCATCTGTATCACCATAAACTTCAGGAGTTGAAATATGAACATATTTTTTTAAAAACTTTTTTTTCCTTAAGTAATCATGAAAAGCTACTTGAGATAATAAATTAGTTTGATACCAGTGTGTTGGTTCTAACCAACTTTCAGCTACCATTCCCTGAGATGCAAAATTAACAACATACTCGGGTTGATATTCATCAACAAGTTTAATTAAAAGATCAAGATCTTTGTTCAAATCAAGTGATTTAAATATAAAGTTTTTTTCTAATATTTTGAAATCATTTTGATTATTCCACCACTTGTAAGCTAAAAATAAGCTTTTTGGCTCCTTCGATCTACTTACCCCTATTACTCTATGTTTGTTCCTAAGAGCTTCTCTTACAAAATGAGATCCACTAAAACTATTGCTCCCAATAACAAGTAATTTCATAGTAATACTGAGTTGTTTTTACTTTAAATAAACATTAATTCTAACTTTTAAAAGATATTATTAAACTCTATAAATTAAAATTTAATCATTAATCTTCCAGGTATTTCACCCTTTGAAAACTTAGAAATTGCAGAATTTATTTCTTCTAAGTTACAAAATTGACTTATGATTATTTCTAAATCAATTTCTCTATTATTTATTAAATTTAAGTATCTCAGGATATCTTTTTCAGGTTTTATATCTCCACCGTGAGAACCTAATATAGTCTTTCCAAAATGTAACGGTAATGAGAATAAATTAATATTATTTCCAATTTTTGGAACTCCTACTAACACTACTCTTCCATTAATATCGGTTATTCTATACCCCATTTCAATTACGGAAGGAATACCAGTATTATCTACAAAAACATCTAATTTAGTATTTTTTAAAATTTCATTTATCTTCTTTTCTGGATCGTAGTATTTAGAGTTAATAGTATGAGTTGCGCCAATTTGTTTTGCTAAATGTAATTTTTCATCAGTCAAATCTACCGCAATAATTGGGAAAGCATTCCTTAAACTAGCAGCTTGAATCATATTTAATCCTATACCTCCAGAACCATAAATTACAATTGACTCACCAATTTTTAAATTTGCATTATTCTCAATAACTCCAAAACCAGTTGTAATAGCACAACCAAATAAAGACGCTATCCTCTTATTTGTATCTTTAGGAATAGTTGTACATCTATTTTCACTAACTATCGCATATTCATTAAAAGTAGTTATCCAACCAGCATTAATATTTTCTCCTCTTAATTTATATTTCGGCGGATTAGATTGAATACCATCGCCCTTTTTCCAGTGAAGAACAACTAAATCTCCATTAGCAATAGTTTTCACACCTGGGCCAATTTCTAAAACAGTCGCACAACCTTCATGCCCCATCAAATGTGGAAGATATTTATCATCTCCTTTAACCCCTCTTATTTCTCCTAACTGAGATCCGCAAATTCCGCTGAAATGCAGTTTTACTAATACTTGTCCTATCTCTAATTCCGATGGAAATTCAATACTTTCAATTTTTAAAGGTTTATTCTGTTCAACTAAAATCGCAGCTAAAGATTGACTTATTTTCATTTAATTTTTATTCAAAGTATATAAAAGAATAATGTCCTGAATATTTTGTTTTATCAAACCACCATTTCCACTCTTTTGGGTTGTTAAAAGCTTCGCAAGTTACCTGCCAATATAATAAATTTGTTTTTTCTATTTCATTTCGATAACTTTCGACACATATATATTTATTTTTTTTGCCAACTCTTTCCATCTCTAACAAGGATTCCTCTAGCTCGTAACAGTATAAATTATGAAATGTATTTATTGAAATAACTAAATCGAAGTAATTATTTCCCCAAGGCAATTTTGTTGATGAACCTAGAGTTAAACTTTCTTTAATTTCCTCTTTTGCATTATCAATAGCATATTTAGAAATATCTATGCCAAATACTTGGCATTTAGGTAATAATTTTTTAAATTCATAAAGTAAAAAACCTTTACCACAACCAATATCAAGAATTTTTGAATCAGAATTTATTTTATAAAAATCAATTATATCCTTTGCTACACCTTCCCATCTCCCTGGAATATATTTATAACCACCATAATTAATTCGTCTATCTCCATCCCAATAATCAAAGTCATATTTCTTGGCTAGAGTTGCAGCCTTTGCCTTTGGAAATTCTTTATCATTTACTCTATTTAAATAATTTCTATTAGTGCTTTTATGAATCGTACTCATAAAGTCTAATTCTCTCATAAAATTTCCATAAAAACCTATTATAAAGCTATATGCTAAAAATATTCTCTAGATTTAAAAGCTATTGTTTAAAAATTTCAAAAAAATAAAATAAGACTTTTGATTAATACTTTAATTGTTTGAAATTATGTAGGAAATAAAAAACAAACTAATCTATGAAATTTATTTCAAATAAATTATATTTAGATATAAATAAAGAAAATTGATCATTAACCAAAATAAAGCTCAGAATATTTTTCTAATTCGAATTTTGAAATAATTACAGAAAAATTTTCTTTACGTCCAAATTCACTAACATTTTGCGATAAGTACAAACTATTATTTCTGAGGTAATATTTCTGCCAGAGTTTAATTTTATTTATTTTCAATTTTGAAAAATCTTTATTATCATCAACTTCTAAATATTTAAGAAATTCTTCTAATGAAGATATTATTTCATTACTTGATGGAAATTTAATATAAATATTTTTTGATTCCCAATAAAGTTTTTTATAAGGAACAATTCTCATTTTTATTAAATTACTTAAAGTCAATAGTGAATTATCTTTTTTATTAAAAAATTTTTTAGGGATTACCATAGAGTTGTTTAATTGATGCAAATTATCAAATCTATGATATCCAACAAAAAAGATAGGTAACCCAAATAATCGAGCACATTCATGGGCTCCAGAACCAAGACTTATGCAAAATTTAGAATTAAATGGGATAAGAAAATCTAAAAATTGCATTTTACTTTTTTTTCTAAATTCATATGCTAAGTCATAAAAGTTTTTATTTTTTATTGGGAAAGGGTTGTTTGATCTTCCTAACCTTACTACGTTAAATTTTCTAGCTAGCAAAAATTTTAAAGTATCAAAAATGATTCGATTATCTATATCTCTCAAATACAATTCATCACTAATATTATTTTTTTTAGATTCAAGATTTACTCTCCCCTTTCTATTGTCCTTATCATAATCATAGAAAACAACAACATTATTAGAAAAAATACTTTTTAAAAGTTGATTAAATTTTTTTCCTAATTTATTTTCCGAAAGATATTCTAAGGAAATAAAATCTTTATTTTTTTGCAAAAAGCTATAATTATCCTTCATATCAAATCTATTTGTATAAGAACCTATAACTCCAAAACGAGGCCAAAGGTAAGAATCAATTTTAGAAAATATTGGGAATTTATTTTTATAAAAAATATTAATTTCTTTATTATTTTTTATTCTATATTTTATTAATTTATATTTTATATATGTTTCATCAATTTTTTTATCTTTTAATATAGTTTGCAAATTCATATGGAACCAATCATCTAATATATTATTGGTTATTTTTCCAATAATAAAAACATTGATTCTTAATAAATAAAATTGAGAATTTTTATAATTCTTGGATTCTATATATCTGACTATATTAGAAAGTGCATTAACATATTCATAAATTGATTCTCCAAAATACTTTCTGTTTATGTACAAATTTAAACTTCTAGGCTTTGTTCTTAAATATAAAAAATTAAATATTTTAATCTCTCCAAGAATCATATTAAAAATATTTCTAAAAAAATATTTAAAATTTATATAACGATGATATAAGTGAATTTCAGATAAATACTTTAAATAAAAATTCTTATTCATAAATCCTAATTACATTGAATATTAAATAAAATTGTATTTTTATTTAAGGATTATATCTTATCTCTTAGATTTATATAAGAACATCAATTTTAAATTTTCTCTTTTAAAAATATTTATAAATTAAAAAATTCCTTAAATTCTTTATGATATAGTTTTTGTTACACCATAATAGTTTCGTGAAAACTTTTTTAATAGCAGAGGCCTGCGATAATCATCTAGGTTCCTTAGAAAACGCGAAAAGATTAGCAGAAAAATCTAAAAATTCAGGGGCCACAGCTGTTAAATTTCAGCACCATCTACCCGATGAAGAGATGTTGAAAGAAGTACCAACCTCTTCGAATTTTAATATACCTCTTTATGACTTTCTCAAGAAATATTCATTAACTTTAGATGAACATTATGCTTTAAAAGAATTTTGTGACTTCATTGAGATTGAATATATGTGCACTCCATTTAGCTTGAAAGCAGCAATTGAAATTAATCCCTTGGTAAGAAGATTTAAAATTGGATCAGGAGAATTTACAGATATACCAAGCTTAATTGAAATTGCAAAATTTAAAAAACAAATGATTCTATCAACTGGTATGTCATCTTTAGAAGAGATAGAGATGGTTTACAGTAAACTTAAAAATCATACTGATCAATTGTGTTTTCTGAATTGCGTTAGTGAATACCCACCTGTATTTGAAGATATAAATTTAAAAGTAATTCCATTATTAATTAAAAAATATCCCGATGTCATAATTGGTCATTCAGACCATACACCAAGTATTGAAACATCTCTAGCTGCAATTACATTAGGTGCAAAAATAATAGAGAAACATGTAACACTTGATAAAAAAATTCCATGCCCTGACCAATCTGTTTCAATAGATTTTGATGAATTTCAATTATTATCTAAATACATAAACAATATTGAAAAAGCTCTTGGTGGTAATAAAACTGTTCACGAAAAAGAAATCGCAATAAGATCTTGGGCAAGAAGGAGTCTCGTAACAATAAAAGATATAAAAAAAGGAGAAATTTTATCAAAAAAAAATATTTGGTCCAAGCGTCCTGGGACAGGTATACCTTCTTATCTTATGGATGAATATATAGGGAAACTAGCTATTGTTGATATCCCAAAAGATACAATCATTGAAACAAATATGTTAATTAATTAAATGAAAATATTATTTGTATTAGGTTCAAGAGGAGAATGGGGATACATAAAACCTTTAATAAAAGAATTAATAAAAAATAATATTAATTATGGAATATGCGCAACTAATATGATTCTTCTTAAAGAGAATGGCTCTTTAATAAATGAAATAGAAAGTGAGGGTTTTAATGTTACAAGTAAAATTCTAATGTCTCTTGAAGGTTCTACAAATATGGCTATGGCAAAGTCTATAGGACTTTTTACTGCAGGTTTTGTAGATGTACTTCTTCAAGAGAAGCCAACATGGACAATATTAGCTGGAGACAGAGGTGAACAATTAGCTGCTGCTATTGCATGTTCTTATTCATATATACCCTGTGCACACATACAAGCAGGAGAAAGGTCTGGGAATATAGATGGTGTAGCGAGGCATGCAATTGGTAAATTAGTACATCTTCATTTCGCATCAAATAAAGAGGCTGCAGACCGATTACTTAGATTAGGTGAGCAAAGTTTTAGAATTCATAATGTAGGTGCGCCTCAATTGGATGAAATCCAGCAAGAATATATTCCAAGCCTTAAAGAAATAAATAAAAATCTCAATTCAACTATTAATGAAAATTTTCTTTTGGTAGTTCAACACCCAGTAACAGAAAAACTGATATTTGCTGGTGAAAATACAGAAATACTTTTTGATGCTTTAGATAATTTTAATATGCAAAAGGTTATTATTTTGCCTAATAATGATGCAGGTGCTTCAATTGTTAGAGCTAAGATTAGAGAAAAAAGAAAAACTAATATGTTTATATATTCAAATTTAAGAAGATCTATTTATTTAGGCCTTTTGAAAAATTGCAAATGCATAGTTGGTAATTCTTCTTCGGGCATAATAGAGGCTCCTAGTTTTAACACTCCATCTTTAAACTTAGGAACACGACAAAAAGATAGAGTTCAGGGTGATAATGTTATAAATCAAGACTATAATCTTGAATCAATAATATCATCTATCAAAAAAGCAATTTCAAAGGAATTCAAAAATTCAATGAAAAGCTCCTCTAATCCTTATGGAGATGGAAAGTCATCAAAAAGAATATTAGACATAATGCTATCAACCAAAATAAATGATAGGCTTCTGATTAAAGGGATTACTTCATAATGTCGAAAATTAGTAATTATCTGCTTCCACTAGACTCAACTATCTTAGAAGCAGCAAATATAATAAACTCATCAAAAAACAGAGCTTGCGTTGTTGTGCAAGATGATAATCATGTTATAGGAATTATTTCAGAGGGTGATATTTTAAGAGCTATTCTCAACGATGCTAATCTTAAATCTAGTATAAAACCATTTATTAATACAAATTTCTTCTTTTTATCTCATGGTGAAGAAAGTAGTGAACAAATAAAAGATTTTTTTCATATTAAACAAGTTACCCTAATACCAATAATCACCAAAGATATGAAACTTAAGGATATAATTACACTAAATGATTATTTAAAATCATTAAATTAATAAATTAAATTTTTTACTGCATCTTTAATTTTGAATCAAAAAGAAAGTTTGCATAAATCAAATCATCATATGTATTTATATCAATAGCTTCCTTTTGGTCAATAATATAAGCTAACCATTTATCACATACAAGTGAATTAGTTTTCAGCAAAAAATCAATCTTAACGACATAAACTGTGCTACTTTCTACAAACAAAGATTCCCTTTCTTGTCTGCGTCGTGGTTGATTCTTTATAAGTGGTTTGTAATTAAAAAAACTATCAATTAGACCAATACATGCTTTAGTTTCATAAACAGTTAGAAGAGATTTCCTATCTTCATCAATTATTTTTTTTATACAATCATCTATTGTCTTAGTCTTACGAAAAGGTGAGGTAGGTTCTAGAACTACTAAATAATCATAAGTTAATCCTATCTTTAAAAGTTCCTTAATTGCATGAATCAAACATTCTTCAGTTTTAGAACTATCTAATGAAATTTCAAAAGGTCTTTTAATTGTTTTAGAACCATTCAATTCAGCAATATTAATTATTTCTTCATCATCAGTTGAAACGAAAAAATCAGTGATTAATTCTGATTCTTTAGCCTGCTTAATAGTATGGAAGATTAAAGGTTCCCCTCCTAATGCTTTGATATTTTTTTTTGGTATTCCTTTTGATCCTCCTCTTGCTGGGATAATAGCTAAGATTTTCTCTTTTTTATACATAAATTTTATTAATTTAATTTATACTGATTTTCAAGAATTTCTTTGATTCCATTTTTTAACGAAAAGCATGGTTTAAATCCTAAATTACTTTTTGCTAAAGAAATATCTGATTTTGAATATTTTATCTCACCTGCTCGAGCATTTTTGAAGATAGGAGTTATTTTTCTTTTTGTAATTTTAAAATCATCGATTAAAACTGATTTCATAATTTCTAACAACTCTAATAAATTAACAGAATTACCATATCCGATATTGTAAATATTATCGGATAGATGATCATTAATTAAAGCCAAATAAAATGCATTACAAACATCATTTATGTGAATAAAGTCTCTAGTAGATTTTCCATCTCCATAAATTATTGGATCTAAATCATTGATAATTCTAGAAATCCAAGTAGGTATTACAGATGCATATCCTGTATTATTATTTTGAAAACTACCAAATACATTAAATAATCTTAAACCAGTTATTTTTGGATATCCATCTAAAGAGTTAAAATTTGAGGCATAAAGATCATTAAGGTATTTCGTACTAGCATAAATACTTAAAGGATTTATCAGTGAGTTCTCATCAAGTTTCTGATTATTTGAATCTCCATAAACTGCGCAACTTGATGAATAAACAATTTTTTTAACTTTCATAATTTTAGCTAACTCTATTAATTCTAAAAAAGCTGTAGCATTCAAAGTATGCGTTTCTTTGGGATTCTTTATTGATTTTATTACTGATACTTGTGCTGCAAGATGAATTAAAATATCAACATCCTTTAAGACATTTTTTATTAAATTTTGATCTAAAATACTACCCTCTAAAAATATATATTTTTGACCATAAATTTCTAAATTTCTATGAACATTTCCCCGAAAACCAGTTGCGAAGTTATCAATGCCAATAATGTCTATATTTTTTCCTAATAAAAAAGAAACTAAATGTGATCCTATAAATCCAGCTGAACCAGTAATAAGAACTCTCATTAATTCTTTCTATATTTTGTAAAAGAAATTCCTAATTGATTCATCTAAGAAACAAAGGATTTGTTTATTTAATTATAGATATAAAGACTAACAAATTATAAAAATTTATTTCTTGTTTTTTAAATAAGTTGCATTTGGTTTTTTGATCCATTTTGAAAGTTGATCAATTTCTTTAAAAATAGATTTAATATTTATAGAAGTAATTTTTCTTAAAAAATCATTTCTTTTGTTTGTTTTAAAGCTTCTCACTGTGCTTTGGGAAAATGTCATCTGATTCCATAAGATATCAAGATATAATGCAGCATTAAAGATACTTTCCTCCTTAATTAAAAAATTAGAAGTGCTAGCTTTTTTAATTAAACAAAAGTAATCATCAAGATTATTTGGAAAAATTCCAAACCCATAACCATTAAATCTACCATTACCTGCAAAAATTACATTTTTACCAAAAAGGGAAGCTTCAATACCAACAGTTCCTCTTACTGTTAAAATATAATCTGATTTTTCGATTACTGATATTGTAGAAATTTTAGTATCAGGTTTAAGATATATCACTCTTTTTTTAAATTCTTCCTTTTGAGCGAGTAAAAAACTTTTTATTGGAGATTTATATTTAATACCTAAACTTTGCAGTTTAAATATATTGCTGGGATGATCTTTAACGATAAGTATTGATTCAGTATTTTCCAAAATATAAAGAACAGTTTTCTCAAACCATTCCTTATAATCATTAAATAAATCATCACCAGCTGCACTAGATGCATCCCAATATATATGAGGGAAAATAGCGAAAATATTTAAATTTGTATTCTTATTCTTTCTGTTTACCTGAAATGCATCTTTAAAATTAACAAATTGTTGATATTGTGAAGTTCCAACATAGTTAAACCATTCCTGATTTTTATATAGATTCTTTAATTGAACTCTTATGTTAGATACTAATTTTAAACTTTCCTTCTTTTTAATTGCTTTTTTACTTTCAATAAAAATATCAAGAGGAGGAGAGTAAGGATGTCTATTTTGTGAATTAGTTTCTAATTTATTGACTATTAATGTATCAGCAATGTGTCCTCCGTTAAAACTTAAAATATCTATTTTCTTATGATAATTATAAATAAAATCTAATAAAGGTCCTTGAGGTACATATACATAATCAGAAAAAAATATGGCTTTCACGTTTTTAAGATTTACTTTTGCAAAATTATTTAATAAGTTCTCTATTTTTAAATCTAATATTTTCTTTTTACTATCAAAATCATTTAAATCATTTATTGAACCAGTTCTATATTTCCTCATTAGTGAGGGAATTGTATATTTCCGAAAATCAAATTCTAATTTATAGTTTTTCATCCTTAATCTATTTGGTAAAAAGGTACTTAGAAAATGAAACTTTGAAACACCCAAAAGTAAATAAAAGGGGATCATGGTAATTGAACTTATGGGTAGATAAATTTCAATATTGTATTCAGCTTTATATACTGCAAGATATAGAGGAAGGTTTATAAGACTTAAGTCAATTGAAGCCTCACAAGGGAACAAAACTGCTTTTTTATTTTTCCAAAATTTATTTTTTAACTTTATTCTATAAACTATCAAAAAAACTTTGATGATATTAAAAAAATTCGTTTTTAACCTAATTACAAAAAATAAAACTTTCTTATAATTTTTAGTATAAATGAATTCAAAAATACCGTACATAAAGTATTGTTATTTTTATCATTAACAGTATATAAACTATCATCTTTTTTCTTCCTTCAACAACCCATAAATGCCTAAATTTTTTTAAAATTAGAAGTTATTAAATTTATAACAATCTTAAAAAAAAGCTAAAACTTGTGAAAATCACCTATTAAAATTTATCAAAATTAAATAATAAAAATTAAAAAAATACTATTATAATTTGAGCGATTTAAAAATGATATTTAAATTTATTGATATCAAGAACTTTTCTTTGGTGTAATAGATCAGTTGTTAGAGCACCTGTATGGCATTCAACTCTCAAAAGCCTTTAATCTTAATCTATATTAGGGTTTGTATCAGTAATATTAAAGTTCAGGAGCAGAGCTAGATTCAGATCTTAACAATCAAACCTTATAAAGTACTATAGGTATTAGATACGTCTGAAAGAAATCTTTGGATTTATTGATATAGGTGACGTTTCGAGATTTGGGGCCATAGCTCAGCTGGTAGAGCACCTGCATGGCATGCAGGGGGTCAGGAGTTCGAATCTCCTTGGCTCCATTGAATTTTATTAGTGATAGCAATAGATTCAGGCGATTCTCACAAATCTAATGATTAGGCTGATATAGGTTGATAGTTGACGATATAGCTAAATTCCGCAATAATTTTCGCAATGTGATTATTAATGAAAGTTTAGTTATAGCAAAAATCTCAATTGGATCAAAAAATATAGGGCCGATATTAGCGTCGATTTTGGAATAGGGAGGCTTTTAAGGGGTTTAGTAGAGGTCAAAAGTAATATGGTTATGCAAATAGAAAAAAATGATTTAATAAAAAATTTGTTTTTTTTAATTCTAGATTAATTTTTATTTAAAAATATTTTTAAATTAATGATATTTAAAGTAAGCTTTCAATAAATTACTAAATTATGATTTAATCTTAAATAAAAAGATTTCAAAAATTCCTTTCTTTTGAACAAAATTATAAAAAATATAACTACTTTTAAAAACTAATTTTATGATAAAAGATTTAGAAGATAAAAATTTCGATATTGAAAAATGCGTTAATTCTTTAAATGATAATGGATATTTAATTTTGAAAAATCTTATTTCTTTAGAAGAAGTAAAAAATGTTCAAAAATACATTGATAGTTTAAGTATAGGTCCAAAAGAAAGAATAACTTCCGATAATCATCCCTTTTTATTAGAAATTTCAAATAATAAAAAGGTTTTAAAAATAGCAAGTGCTTTTTTTAAAGAGAATGCAGCTCCCGTTCAAGGACTCTTATTTAAATATCCTACTCAACAAGAAATTCATCAAGATACAGTTCATTTTTCAACCTTTCCAAGAGATCTTATGTTAGCAGCCTGGGTAGCATTAGAAGATATTACGATCGATAATGGGCCACTTGAATATATCCAAAATTCGCATTTAATACCTTCTTTTTCTCATTATGAATTTCCATCAAGACATACCAATAGAAATAAAAATAATAAAAATTATAATAAGCAATACGTGAAAGAAATATCTCAATTAATTGAAAAATTAAGGCTGAAAAAATCATTTTTTCTTGCAAAAGCAGGAGATTGCTTTATGTGGCATCCAAGATTAATGCATGGAGGAAATCAAACCCCCAAAGAAGAACTCACTAGATACTCATATGTAACTCACTATATGGCTACCAAAACCCCTATTTACTTTAAACATTTTGGAGGTTTCAACTTTATACCAAGACTGCAATCACCAAAAAATATTAATAATCGAAAAAAACTTTATAAATTTGGCGCTATATCAATGATAAAAAGATTAATAAAATTACTTTAAGTATTTTTATTTAAAAAAACTTAAAAGATGAAAACAAATTTTTTGGGAACCTTTCATAGAGAATCTTTTTATTATGTCCCTATTAATTTTTTCTAGCCTTAAGTTTTGTCTTTAATAAGGTGTTATCATATACTCTGTCAAGTTCTCGCACTAATTTTTGCAATTTACATTTAGTTATAAGCTCTAACGCGTTTTATAGTAATGGAACTGACCTGTTTTAGCCCTTCATGGCATGCAGGGGGTCAGCGGTTCAAATCCGCTTGGCTCCACTTAATTTTTTTCATTAATACCAATAGTTTTCAGACATAGTTTAGTAATAACATAACTTTTGTAACTAATTGTCCAAGCTTGTTTGTACGTTTCTGCTCTCTAAAATGCACTTATATTAAAAAATTTTATTAAATATGTTATTTTAAAATATTATGTTTTTTTGAAATGAAACGTTTTATTCATGATGAACAACCTCAAGAATTTTACGATTCCTTCAATAGTTTTATTATTTCAAGCGATTTAAAATTATTTTCCAAGTTATATTCTAAGTTTAAGTTAGTAGAATTAGTTAAAGATATACCTGGAGACATTGTTGAGTTAGGAGTTTTTAAAGGTTCTGGATTATTCGCATGGTTAAAAATTAATGCTTTATGTAATATAAATTCTAAAAAGGTTTATGGATTTGACGCTTTTGACATAGACCAAGTTTTATCTAATCTTGATGGAATGCAGAGGGACATGATGTCCAATTTATTTTCCCAAAGATCTTTCAAACCTAATGATACATCTATTAATTATTTTTCATTTTTAGAGGCAACTTTAGAAAAATGTGGATTTCAAAATTGTCATCTAATAAAAGGTGATGTGTTAGATACTATTCCTAAATTTGTAAAATCAAATCCTGGATTTAGAGCAAGTATTGTAAACTTTGATCTAGATAATGATAAGCCAACTTTTAAATGTTTAGAGTCTCTATGGGATCGAATAACACCTGGTGGGATTGCTATTTTTGATGAATATGCTGTTAATCAGTGGGATGAAAGCAATGCTGTCGATAGATTTTTAAAAAATAAAGATATTAAACTTATATCTACGGGTTTCCAAGCTCCTACTGCTTATTTAATAAAAAATTAAATCGTAGGATTAATAAATTATTTTGCTTTATGCATAAACTTATATTAATTAACTTCAATAATGAAAATGATATTTAGAAGTTCGTTTTTAAATTAGGTTATTTATTAATATTAAAATTTGAATTCATAGACTCTTTTAACTTTTGTAGAGTCTTAAAACCACCTTTATTTGAATATTTTTTGTATGGAATGCAGTAAGTCAAGTGTTCGAGTATGCTTTCTTGATTAGATTTTGACCAGCATGTAATATAAGATGTCTTTTATAAAGGTATATTTTAAAATTTAAATTTCTACTTTAAAATGATTTAATAAAAAATACAAAATGCCTGAAGATATAAAAAAAGATTTAACTGTATTAATTCCTGCTGCTGGCATTATAAGAAACCCTTTCAATATTAAATCTGCTTCAAAAGATCCAAGTTTTCTTAATATGGGTAATTCTCTTGCAATTAAAGAAATTAAAGAAAAATATGATTATAAGATTTTATTAGCAGTTCAAAATAAATCAAAAAAGTTCTTTAAATTAATACCATTTAAAGGAATTCAAATTTTAGAAGTTGGTTTAACAAAATCGATATCAGATACGATATATAAAGCGTTAGAAAATGTTAAAACCAAGTGGTGTTTAATTAATCCAATAACTACCTTACCAGATACAGATTTTATTGAAACGCCATTTATTGAATTTGGATCCAAATTAATTCCTAAGGAACAATGGTCAGCATTGATATTTAATAAAGATGACTATCCATTGTTTATTAATAAATCATCAACTAATTATCTCGGAATTCTAAGCCATCCGTTCACAGGAAGGATCTTAGCAAAAACTGAAGACATTATTTCAGTAATAAATAAATTAGAAGAATCAGAAAAAGATGATTGGCTTAATATTGCTATTTCGCTTTTTAAAGAAGCAAAAGTAAATATAAAATATTGTAAAAGCTGGCTAGATATTGGACATGAAGCAACTTATCCTCTACTAAAAAAATCGACCATTACTAGCAGATTTTTTAATTCTATGATTTTTGATGAAGACAATAATTCCATAATAAAGAGATCATCCAATAAGCAAAAAATTGACAACGAGATTTATTTTTATAAAAATATTCCTAATAAAATTAAAAGATACTTCCCACCAATTTTAAGTATTGATCAAAAAATAAATTATAGTTCCTATGAAATGGAATTCATAAGCAAACCAACTCTTTCCGAAATATATCTATTCAACGAAATTGGCCATAACTCTATAAATAGAATATTTAATTCAATTGAAAAAGTTTTAGACACTTTTTATGGTGAAAAGCATGTTGTTGAAGATTGCCCAACTTGGATTTATAGCGCTAAAACAAATTCTAGAATAGAAAATTTAAGCAAAATTATTAATCAAAATGAAAATGATGATAATAATATTTTAAAAAGCATATACAATAGTAGTTTCAAGATTAATAATATAAATTTCCCTTCTCTAAAAAGAACATTTTTTAGTTTAAAAGAACAAATTAAAAAATTTGATAATATTTCTCCACTTTTTATAGGTCATGGAGATTTGTGTTTTAATAATATTCTTGTAGATCCTTTATTTGGGAACATAAATCTAATAGATCCAAAGGCAGAAAAATATTTTGACAATAATATTTATGGTTTAGTTGATAAATTTTATGATTTATCAAAATTAAACCATTCAATTGAAGGTATTTATGATTCAGTAGTAAATTATCTTTTCAAATTAGAAATTTTAGATCTTAACAATATAAGTTTTGAAGTTTATAAACCTAAAGAATATGATATTTATAATATGTATTTTTCTGAAATAATTTCTTATAAAAGAATAAAAAAGGATGATTTAAGATTATTAACTGCAAATTTATTCTTTTCAATGCTTCCATTACATATTGAAAATGTAAAAAAAGTTATAGCATTAGCTTTTCTTGGAAACATTTTCTTTTATAGGCATCCTATGAAAAAGGTATTTCTATGAATTATTTAATTACTGCAGCTGGCGAAGGCTCTAGGTTTCTACAAAAAGGTATAAAACCTCCCAAACCTTTAATAAAAATACATGGTAACGAGTTACTAATCTGGAGCTTAAGTACTTTTAATTTCAATTCAAAAGATAAGTTATTTATTGTTACTCAAAAGAGTCATCAAGTTCGTGAAAAGTTGTATAAAAAACTAAGAATTATTTATCCAAACATCAAGATATTTTGGTTAGAGTTAGAAACATTATTAAATGGTCAGTTACTTACTTCCTTAACCGCTATTTCACATTTTAAAATAAAAGGAAAATTAATAATACATAATTGCGATAGTTCATTTAAGTACAATAATTTAGAAACTGATAAATTATTAGAATCTAATATATTTGGCATAATTCCTTGTTTTGAAGCAAAAGGGAATCATTGGTCATTTGCTAAAAGCTCTCACTCAGATAAAAATTCAGCAATAGAAGTTAGAGAAAAAGTAAGAATATCCAATAATTGTTCAGTTGGCACTTATATATTTTCTTCGAGCGAAATACTTGTTAATCTCTTTGAAGAATACATAAAAGAATACAACCCTAAAAATAAAGAACAATATATTGCTCCAATTTATCAATTTGCAATTGAAAAAAATATGAAAGTAATTATATCAAAAGCAAATGAAGTAAAAATATTTGGTACTCCAGATGAATTAGTAAAAAGTTTTAATGTGAATATGCAAGAATTAATAGGAGAAAACGGATTTGATGCTCATCAAAGGAAAACATTAGTTGTTGATATAGATAATACATTATGTAAAAAAGACATAACTCAACAATACTCAGAAGCAATTCCTATCACCATAGTCTGTGATGCATTAAGAAAAGCAGATAAATTAGGGGCTTACATAATATTATTTACATCAAGGAATATGAGAACCTTTAAAGGCTCCATTGGTCTAATTAATAAATTTACAGTGCCAATTATACTAAAATGGCTATCAGAAAATAAAATTCCTTATGATGAAATATATTTTGGTAAACCTTGGGGAAATTCCTTATCTTACATAGACGATAAAAATATATCAATTGAAAATTTTATTAAAGAATATGAGAAGCTTTAATGCACAGCAAAGTTAGAGAAGCAAATAAAATTAATTTTGCAGATTGTAGAGCTGCTGCTGAGTTGAGTTATTATTAGGATTTTGTACAGGATACAAGTCAGATTAGAAAATCTGGAGGAAAAGCTATAAGATGACCTGATTTATTAATATCAATTTTTGGTATTGAAATAGTTACTAAGACTATAATAACTTTCTTATCATAATGAAAAGCCGTTATAGTTTGGGTCCCAGAGACAAATCTCAAAACACTATATACCTTATCTTTTTTTAGGCCCTTATCTACTTCTTGGCGATTCAAAAAATAATTTAGATATTTTTTTTAATTTTTTGGTAAATTTTATTTAATTTATTGTTTCCTGAAGGTTTTTAAATGATTTAAAATCCCTTTTCAAAGGATTTGATAGAGATAAATAATTTTGATTACCATTTTCGATTATATATTTTTTAATTTCTGATTTAATTTGATTTAATAATTTTTTTATCTATACCAACTTCTATACAAACAAATCCGCCATCTTTATCATTTAGTTAAGATATAATTCTGTTAATATCTTTGATTGGTCAGTAATTTTAATTATTTTGCACCCTAAACCTTATTTAATAATATATTCAAAAATCATAATGTATTTTTCATATTAAAATTAAATACTATATTAAAGTATATAGTGCCTTTAAATAAAATAATTGAAAGTAATACACATAAATTCAAGTGATTTAAATGGTGGTGCTGCCAGAGCTGCTTATAGAATACACAAATCTCTGCTTGATAATGAAAATAGACTTAATATTAAGTCAATAATGAGAGTAATAAAAAAAGAAAGTGATGATTTTACTGTAGTAGGAGGAGCTCCTTTAAATAAGAGTAAATACTTTATAGCTTTAATGCCCTACTTGGCAAAATTATCTAGATTTGGATTTAATACTAAAAACCAATCAATTCATTCCACTGCTCCTTTTAAGAGTGGATTGGGTTATGAATTAAAAAAAAGATTTGAAAAAGATCGTAATGAGATTATTCATCTTCATTGGTTAGGTGACAATACCCTTTCTATTGAAGAAATAGGAGAAATTCCTCAAAGGATTGTTTGGACATTGCATGATTTTTGGCCATTTTGCGGAGCAGAACATTATCTTCATTATGATTTAAAAAATCTAATCTTATGCGATGAAAGATATAAAAATGGATACACAAACGCAAATAAAGCGATTTTCGAAAAGGGGAGGGACATTAATAAAAATACTTGGTTAAGGAAGAAAAAATCTTGGCAAAAACAGATTGATATAGTTTGCCCAAGTAAATGGATATATGAATGCGCAAAGAAAAGTCTTCTAATGAGGAATTGGGATATAAATCTAATACCTCATCCACTAGATTTAATCAAATGGTCACCAGTTGAAAAGAAAATAGCCAGAAAAATACTAAATTTGAAAGAGGATAGATTCTATATATTATTTGGAGCATTAAGAGCAACTTCTGATCCGAGGAAAGGAAGTAATTTATTATTTAAAACAATTTTGCGGTTGCATTCTATATTAAAACCATCATATTTAAAAAAGATTGAAATTTTAATTTTTGGGCAAAGCAAGCCAAAATACTTGCCTAGAATAGGATTCCCAGTGACATATTTTGGCAGATTAAATGATGAAATAAGTATGCGAATTCTATATTCAGCGGCTGACTTAATGGTAGTCCCATCTATTCAAGAATCATTTGGTCTTACTGCAAGTGAATCTCAGGCTTGTGGAACACCAGTAGTAGCTTTTCGTAATTCTGGGATTATTGATTTAGTTGATCATGAAATTACAGGGCATCTAGCTAATCCCTTTGATGATTTATCTTTGGCATACTCAATAAAATGGGTTCTTGAAAATGCAAAAGAATTGAAACTAGGAAAAAATGCTAGAGAAAGAGCAATACGCTTATGGAATCCTTCAAAAATAGCCAAACTTTATTCTAATGTTTACAACAATAAAAGATAAAGAGGCTATATTCGCGGCGATTTTGGAATAGGGAGAATTTTAATGGGTTTAGAGGTCTAAAACAAAGATAGTTATGCAAATAGAAAAAATTTGTTTTTTTAAGACATTAAAATAAAGCTTTCCTTGCGACTGCATTAACCAAATAACTTTAACTACATTTATGATCTAAATCACATAAAGGTATCAGAGATTAAAATCCCTTAACTCCTTAAAAAAAAATATAAGTTTTTAATATTAAAATATTTTTATTGCCTATTTTTTTCGATTATTTCCTCAGCAAACTTCTTATTTATTGGATACTGATTACAGTACATTAAATGCTTAATTTTTTTAGGATCATATTCATATTCAAAATACTCTAAAAGTCTAATTGCTAAATCATATTTCAATTCAGGAATAAAAAAATTATTATATTTAATTTTATTTTCTAAAATTAAATTAGCTAGGTTTTTTTTTATCTTAATTTTTGAAAAGCAAGAAAAATCATCTGTAATATCAAATTTTATATCTAATTTATTTCCTTTCATGACATCAATTTGCAAATTATTATTCGATGCAATATATTCCTTAAATTTTATTCCATCCCTATTCAGCATTTCTTCTATACAATTTGCGCAAGCATATTTATCTCTAGATAAGATGTCGATGTCAGAATTAGTTTTATATTTTGGGAATTTTTGTGGATCAAATTTCAAAATACAATAATCATCTAATTTTGAAAAAATATATTCTAAATCTATTAAATTTTTAGACATTCTATGTTATCAATTCCGATACTTTTTAAAATCGCAAACCTGTGCAGACCATCTAATATCAGATTTTCTTTATTTATTATAATGTATGATTTTTTTTTATTTTTGTTATTATAGTTTTTATCGAAATTATTGATCAATTTTTCAAATGCTTCAGAATAATGATCCTCCTGGAGTTTTTCTCCAATATGTCTATCAACATATTCAATATAAGGATTTTTATTACCCTCTACAAATTTATAATGAGGAGTATCTTTGATACTCACGATCCCTTTATCAATTATTGAACACTTCAATTCATTAATATTAATTCTTTTTATCAAATTATATTTACCTAGAGGGAGGTGCCAAGGTATTTCTATATTTAAATTATCATATTTTTTGTAGAATCCTATACTCTGCATACCCAAAAATTTCAGTAGATATTCTGTTTGCGATTCGTAATCTGTGGCATGAATACAATGTTCATGAGAGACTCCCCTTGGTAAAGGATTTATTTTCCTTAATCGATATTTAAATGAGGGATTAAATTTTGATCTAATATCTAATTTTGTTTGATTAATTCTTTCACATTGGATATGCTGAAATTCGCCAGTACCCATTTTAAATTCTTTTGGATCTTTATTTTTTACTAAAACCGAAAAAATTCTCTTTGGAGATTTTAAAAGATATCTAGTTTTTGATATCAAATGTTTAATAGGTACGCTATCGCACTTGTATATATTTTTTATGAATCTTTCAGTATTATTAAATCGATGATATTTTAATCTTACTAATTTATAGTTATCATCATTTCTAATCTCAGAAATTATTTCAGGGATAAAATTTAACCCATTTCCCCAAATAATAAATAAATCAAATCTCACGATATTTAATCCCATTAAAGGATAATAATTTCAGATTTATTTCTCTGTTAAAATTAACCACAAGAAATAAAATGTATTTTAACTAATGGGAAAACAAAATTAAATTTTATGCATGGTTTGTAAAAAAAATGCATTAACCTGAAATTAAGTAATCTTGAAAAACAAGTAAAAAGGAATAATGATTCATAAATATAAGAAATCTTCTAGATGACTGGAGAGCAAAAAATAAATTTTATTAAATATCAACTATTTTCTTCGCATAGTTAAATTCAAGCTGGTTTAAATCTAATAAATTCAATTTAGTATTTTTAATTTCTCCATTAAATAATCTTATTAGAATATTTTTAATTTGTTCTTTAGAATTTGGATTAAAATAAACCATTTCTTGAGCATAGTCCTTTAGCTCATAATTTATTTCTATATTGCTAAGAGCTAAAGGTTTATTCATTCCTATTGCTTCCCAGGCACTGAATCCTCCAGGTCCACCTTCAAAAATTGAAGGTTGTATAATTCCCAAGCATTTTGTTACAAGTAAATTATGAAAATCATCAGGAACATGATCTAGAACTAAAATGTTTTTTTCAAGATTGTTTTTTTTAATATAATTTATTGCACTATCGGCAATATCTGACCTCCCCTTATTACCTTGTATTGAACCTGTAATTACTAAAAAATAATTTTCAACATCAGAATGTTTTTCTAAATAAACTTTCATATCATTAAATGCTTTTATTACTATTAAGTGATTTTTGTGATTCCACCATCTATTTGATATGAGCAAAAACTTTTTAGAATCTTTTAAGAAATGATAATTATATCTTTGCATTAATAAGTTGGTATTATATTTTTTATTTTTTATAATTGGCATGAAAGGTAGATCTATGATTTTATGGGAATTTATAAATGGATAAAATCTTTTTAAATCATTCTTAACTGATCTGGAATTTACTAAGATTCGCCTGGATAATATTAATGTAAATAAAAAAATACTTGTTCTATATATTCTCTGGAAAAAATTAAAATTACTTTTTAGATATAAATGTTGGCAATCAAAAATATAGCCAATATCAGTAAAAATGAATTTAGGTATACTAATATTTCCTACAAAGATATTTTCATTATTTTGCTTAAGTTTGTAATACTCGAAAAATTTAATACTTTTTATTTTATTTTCTTTAAAAAATTGATTATTTTCATACCTATTTTTCGATTTTAATTCATTTTTTATTATCTTCTTCATTGTATTAAAATAATTTAGCTCTTCTATAAAAATCAATTCAGGTGCTGAAGACAAACCTAATTTCCTCCAATATTTATTTACAGTAAAAAAACAATTTCTTATAAATTCTTTGGTTCCTTGAGACTCTAAAAATCCATTTACTACAAAATAAAACTTCATATAATCTAGATATCATCAAATGATAAGATATCTCTCCCTTCTAATTTTGCAGGATTTAAAGGTGGATTTATCATTGCCTTTATAAATCTCTTCTGTTTGTTAACATCCCATTTTAGATTTAATTCTCCATTGTAAGGACAACCCCTTTTATAAAAACTACCCTTATTTGGCTGTTCTTTTCCAGGATCTCCGATGATCACCATATCTAGAGCCTTATTAAAATATTCTAAACTTTTAAACATTATTCTTGAGTAAAGACTTTGCTGAGTATCAAATTCATATATTTTTTCTTCAACTTGAAAAATTATATTCCCTTTATCAACCTCTTTCTCGATATAGTGATAAGTAAAACCACAATTTGTTTCGCCATTTATTATTGCCCAAGTTAGACTTGAGCAGCCTCTATATTCAGGCAATAATGAAGGATGTAAATTAAATATTTTTTTGTTAACAATATTTATAATGTCTTGATCAAAAATATCCCTGTAGTAGATAGAAGCTATAACATTTGGTAAAAAAGGTAGGTTATTTATAGTTATTTTCTCTGTGGTAAATTTTATTTTTTTATAATTGCAAAATTCAATTAAATTATTTACATGCCATGGTGATTCATGAGTATAAACAAACACTTCATAATTTCTTTCGAGCAATAATTCCAATGCTTTACATCCAGACCAGTTGTAACCGCATAAAATTATTTTTTTGTTATTTTGGTCCATCCAAAAAAGAAATTATTTTTTATCAAAAATAAACATATATCCATTGCCATATAAACATAGAGTTACTAACAATGCCATAGATATTTATTTATTTTTTTAGATGATTTAATGTATTTATGCCAACTATTAAGGAAATTTTGAAAGATTATAAAGGGTTTTTATCTAAATATTTTTCCTGAAAACCAAGTTTGTGAAAATAATTATGAACAAGATTATTAAATTAAATTTTTAAAGAAAATTTAAATGTATCCAAAATTATTAATTTCTTATATTATCTAAATAAAAAGAGTATATTTCTTCTCAAATTTAACCCTCACATAATTTATTAAATCCTTAATGATATCAAATATCTTGATTGCCAAATTATTGTTTAATTTTCTTTGTTTTTTATTTTTTTGCAGAACAACCAAATATGCAATAGTTGAATGATAAGCATATGGATACTTTTTAATTTTTAAATATAAAATTTCCAAGTTGGCCTTATAAGCTAAATTCTTAATTGAATATCTAGAAAAAAAATTAATATGCTCATAAATTGAAGGCTTTCTAATAATCCCCACAATATCTGCTGGCAATTCAAGATAAATTAATCCATCATTTTTTAAGGCAGTGACTAATTCAATCAGTACTTTTAATGGATCTACTAAATGTTCAAAAACGTGAGTAGACATTATTAAATCAAATTTATTACCTTTTAGATTTCTCAGTTTAATAATGTTTGCTTCAGTTTTATGATTACTTTTATCTAAAACATATTTTTCCGTTTTATCTGCAATATCAGGAATATTTCTTCCATGCCAACCTCCAAAATCTAAAACTTTTCCTGATTTTCTCCAATTTCTATATTTACTATAATTTTGTAAGACTAATAACTTACGAATTAAATTAGATCTTGATTCTAGTTTTGCCTTGTTTGAATTAAAAGCAGATTTATATCCATCTATATATTCAGATCTCTTTTTATTATATCTAGCGGAATAAAGCTTATTTAATTCTTGTTTTGAATAACGATAATTAAAGAAAAATAAGAAGCAATCAGAACATCCCATCATTGAGCATTTTATATTATTTTTATTAGTTACCACTTTTTCCAAAAGAAATTTTGTGTATTGATTCTCTCTATCTATTTTTGAATCATATAATTTAAATATTTTTTTGCTTTTACAAATTGGGCAGATATTTATGAAACCTTCCATATTTTTATGAAACTATAAATAAAAAAATTTTTTACTAAAAATATATTAATTTAAAACTAGTAAAATAAAAAAAAATATTAATCAGTAAAAATAAAATATAAAAAAAATGAACATAAGGATCTAATTAAATTTGCAAAATTGGTAGGAAATTTAAATTAAAAAACCGATTAAAAAAGAAAATTGATATGCTGGATATGCTTTTTGTCATTATAAATTATACTTATAATTATTTACCAGAAGAAAAATTAACCGCAAATCTATCAATATAAAATCCAAAAGAGATAACTAGAATTGAAAAAATTATTAGAATATCCAAACTGAAAAAATAATTTACTAAAGCTAATAAAAATGATGTTCCTATATATATTATTGATACCTTTGCATGACTCATACCTCCCCTAACAAGCCTCTGAAAAAGATGTTTATTATGACCCTTAAAAATATTTTCATTACAGGCAAAACGTCTTAAAATACAAAATGTTGTATCAGCAAATAATGGAGTTGCTAATAAAAAGATTCTTATCATGTCTTCAATATTATTAGAATTTAAAATGATCCCAAAATAAACCGCACCAAGAAATAGACTCCCGGCATCTCCCATAAAGAATTTTGAGGGATGCCAATTTAAAAAAAGAAATATTAAAAGCCCAGCAGATAATGTAAGAATCAATGGCGATATCGATAAATACAGATTAGCACCTATTAATGATACAAGTATTGAACCCGCCAATAAGCCATCAATACCATCGGTAAAATTAATTAAGTTAATTATCGATACTCCAAAAAAACAAATTGGGAACAGAAGAATTATATTAATCCCTGAAAAAGGGGATATGGCAATTATTAAAGAAACAACTAGAAGTTGTACTATAAATCTGAAAATTCTTGAGAGAGAAAAATAATCATCTAATATACCCACTAATGTTAGGATTGTTGAGAGTAAGATAAAATTCTCAACGAATGAAAACCCATTACTTAATCCACTATAAACGGTTAAAATAGTAGTAGAGATAACAAAACATAAACCCGCACCTGAAGGTGTTGGTTTTTTATGAGAACTTATTTTTATAGGATTTATTAAAAAATAGCTTTTAAGAAATGGAGACAATAACTTAAAAATTATTAAATTTAATACTAGACCTATAAAAAAGTATTCTAAATAAAACATTGAAAATATTTTATTTTCTTTATTAAGCTAAATTTATATTAACTTTAAATGACTTAAATTAATTTAAATTATTTTTTTTTTAAAATATTTAAAAATTTTAAATTTTCCTCCAAACTGCTAATAATTTTCCTTGTATTGAAACTTGATCTAAATCTAATACTATTGGTTGATAATTTGGATTTGCAGCCTCTAAAAAAATTTTCCCATTTCTTTTAAAGAAATATTTTAAAGTTGTCCCTAATCCAGGGACAAGAGCACTTACTATCGTTCCATTTCTCAAAGAGTAACTGTCAGTAATTGGCTCCATTAAGACCATATCTCCATCTGCGATACATGCGTCTATCATAGAATCTCCATTAACTGTAAGAGCAAAAACATTTTTCTTTTTTAAAACATCAGAAATATCTAAATTCTCTTGAACATCAGAGTAAGTTTCAATTAAACCTCCAGCTGCGACTGAACCCATAATTGGTACACCTTCTATAATTTCATCAACTATTTGCATTGTTCTTGCTTTACCTTCTTGCCAAGAAATGTAGCCTTTTTCTTGCAAATGTTTTAAGCGACTTTGAATTGGAGCAGGAGATTTTAATCCCATAGCTTGCATCATTTGTCTGATGGATGGGCTATGTTGAAAGTCTTTCATATATTCTTTTATCCATCCATAGAGCTCATTCTGAGCTTGGGTAAGATCGTCCCCTGAAGAATTTTGCATAAAACATATGTACTCTAATACATTTGTACCCTTTTATTAATTGGTTCGCAAGTATTCCTATTGGAGAATGCAAGATAAAAGAGCTTGTTGAGCATGTAATCTATTTTCCGCTTGATCAAAAATTCTACTTTTGCGACTTTCAAATATTTCATCAGTTATCTCTTTTGATCTATACGCAGGAAGGCAATGAAGAATAATTGCATCTTTATCAGCCTTACTAACTAAATCACTGTCAATAGTAAACCCATTAAAAACTTTTTCTTTCTCATCTTTTTGATTTTCTTCACCCATAGATGACCAAACATCTGTATAAAGAACATTTGCTCCTAAAACAGCAGTATTGGGATCATTAGTGATTTTCAACAAATTCTTATTTTCATATATTTCATATGCTTTATCGATCAAAAATGAGTTAGGTTCATAACCTTTAGGACATGCAATCCTAACTTCTACTCCTAACAACGCGCCACATAAAATAAGAGAATTTGCGACGTTATTACCGTCTCCAATAAATGTCAAAACTACATCTTTAAAATCAAGAAATTCCTCTTTGATTGTCATAAAGTCAGCCAAAGCCTGGCATGGATGTTCTAAATCAGTAAGAGCATTAATAACTGGCTTAGAGGACCATTTTGCATACTCTTCCAAATCACTTTGTTTAAATGTTCTTATAGCAAGAACATCGCAGTATCTACTTAGAACTCTTGCTGTATCTCTAATTGGCTCTCCCCTCCCAATTTGTGAAGTAGTAGGATTTAGGTCAACCGTGGTTCCTCCAAGTCTTGACATTGCCACCTGAAAACTAACTCTTGTACGAGTGGATGACTTATCAAAAATCAACCCTAAAACTTTTTCTTTAAAATTTACATTTAGATCTTTATTTTTAAAATTTTTTGCTATGTCTAAAATATGAAGAAATTCTTCACATGAGGTATCCAAGCTTGATAAAAAATTTTTACTTGCAAGCTTGATCGGGTTTAACATCTAACTTTGTACGAAAACCTAAATTCTACTATGCAGGCATTTTACTTTCTGCTAGGAGAGTTTTAAGATCCTCACCCTCTATAACTTCTTCTTGAAGTATTTTTTGAGAAATCGATTCAAGAAGAGGTAAATTATTCCTCAAAATATTAAGTGCTGTTTCGTGTGCATCATCAACTAAATCTCTAACCTCTTTGTCTATTGCTTGAGCAGTAGCATCACTAACAGATCTTCTTGGATTGTTTCCATTTCCTAAGAATTGACCTCCACCTTGCTTGTCATAAGCTAAGGGGCCAAGAATATCACTCATCCCGAATGTACCGACCATTTGCTCTGCTATATCAGTTGCTCTTTGTAAATCATTTGAGGCTCCCGTAGTAATCTTTCCAAAAACGACCTCTTCAGCTGATCTTCCTCCAAGAAGTGTAGCTATTTGTCCTTTTAACTCCTCTTTAGAATTCAAAAATCTTTCTTCTGTTGGCAATTGAAGAGTATAACCAAGTGCACTCATACCTCTGGGTACAATAGAAATCTTGGCCACTTTTGAACCTCCTGGCATGAGATGGCCAACTATTGCATGACCGACTTCGTGATAAGCCACAACTTTCTTTTCATCGTCCTGAAGTACTCTACTTTTCTTCTCTAGACCAGCAACTACTCTTTCGATAGCCTCACTTAAATCTTGTTGTTCAACACTTTTTCTCTTTGCTCTGGCTGCCAACAGAGCTGCTTCATTAACCATATTAGCTAAATCGGCTCCAGCGAAGCCGCTAGTAGCTTGGGCGATAGAATCTAGATCTATAGATTCTGCTAGTTTTACTTTTTTTGTATATATTTCGAGAATTGTCTTTCTTCCAGATAAGTCAGGTCTATCAACTAATACTTGTCTATCGAATCTCCCAGGTCTTAATAACGCAGCATCTAGAACTTCCGGTTGGTTGGTAGCTGCAAGCACAATAACTGGTTTATCAGCAGAGGCAAAACCGTCCATTTCAGTAAGCAACTGGTTTAAAGTTTGTTCTCTCTCATCATTTCCTCCAACAACGCCCATAGATCCAGAACGACTTTTACCTATAGCATCTAATTCATCAATAAAAATAATACAAGGAGCTTTTTTCTTTGCTTGTTCAAAAAGATCTCTAACTCTTGCAGCACCTGCACCAACAAAGAGTTCTACAAATTCTGAACCTGAGATTATAAAGAAAGGAACTTCTGCTTCTCCCGCAACAGCTTTTGAAAGAAGTGTTTTTCCTGTTCCTGGAGGTCCCACGAGAAGCACCCCTTTAGGTATTCGCGCACCAATATCTGTATATCTCTCAGGTTTTTTTAGAAAATCAACTATTTCCGTCAATTCGTCTTTAGCTTCATCAACACCAGCAACATCAGCAAATGTTACTTTAGATTCATCATCAGGTACGTAAACTTTTGCTTTACTTTTAGTAAAACTGAGGGCTCCCTGAGCGCCTCCACCACCCATGCTTCTTCTAGCAAAAAACTGTAAAACAAGAATAAAAATTAAAGGGGGAACAACCCAGCTCAAGATAGTTGAGAAAAAATTAGGTTTTTTGGGAGGAGCTGCAGCGAACTCCACCCCTTTACTTTCTAACCTTTGTGGAAGGTCCATATCGAAAATTGGAGTTGTTGCTAACACAGAAGGTGCTCCTTCTTCAGCCCCATTTAACTCGTATCTAATCTGTTCTTGAGTAATATATGCACGTTTAACTTCACCATCATTAACCTGATCTATAAATAAAGAGTAAGGAACTCTGGGGATTTGCATATTTTGATTAGGGAAGAGGCTACTAAATAGAAGTAATGCTCCAACTCCTATCAAAATAATATTTACAATTCCAAATCTTCTATTAGGTTGATTATCGTCTTGTCTTATCGGCATAGTTAAGATCAATTTTGAACTTATTATAAACTAAACGAAGAGTTTCCGTATCTGTATTGTTTTTTTTGGGTGAGAACCGTACGGTACTTTGACCCATGGAATTACTAATAAAATTATTTTTTGTAAGAACTCTGAACTCGTATATCATTTCCAATCAAACTAAACTGAGAATCACTTAATTTAATGATTTCGTGCATTTCTTTAAATGCAAAATCACCTAAGGGATTCATACTATTTTCTCCTCCTAAAATTTTGGGAGAGATAAAAGTAATAATTTCCTGAATACAATTAAATTTCATAGCAGCAGTAGCCAACCGAGGGCCACATTCCCAAAGAACTTTATTACATCCTCTTTTTGCAAGTATTTTTGAAATTAACTCTGGATTATCTGATGAAACCTTTTCAACCTCTACACATTTCGGAATCTTTGAAAGGTTGCTTTCATTTGCTGTGGAAGAATCATAAATAACTAAAGTTTTTGCCTTATTACAGTCCCAAAGATTAGATTTTGAAGGGAGATCTAAACTTTTTGTGAAAACAACTCGCAAAGGCTCAGGATTTTTAGAACCTCTGGTAGTTAAAAGTGGGTTATCTCTTCTTAGTGTGTTTCCCCCAATTATTATTGCATCAAATTCTGCCCTAAAAGAATGAACTAATGACCTTGATTCTTCATTAGTAATCCATTTACTTTTTCCATTTTTTAAAGCTATTCTTCCATCAATACTCATTGCCCATTTAAGAACACCAAATGCCTTTTTTGTAATATTCCTATGAATGAAAGCCTTATTTAGATCTAAGGATTCTTTTTTACATAATCCTAAGTAAACTTCTATTCCAGCCTCTTTTAGCAATTTAATTCCTTTACCAGAGACTCTTTTATCAGGATCTTCAATAGATATAAATACCTTTTTTATCCCAGAAGATATAACTTTTTCTACACATGGAGGTGTTTTACCATGATGGCAACAAGGTTCAAGATTGACATACATAGTTCCACCTTTAGGATCCTTTTTTAAATTATTAAAGGCCATTGCCTCGGCATGAGGCATGCCTGCCTTGAAATGAAAACCTTCTGAAATAAGGCTTCCATTCTTATCAAGTATCACTGCTCCCACCTTAGGGTTAGGGCTCGTCGTATTTTTGCCCAAAGAAGCCAAAAAAATTGCTCTTTTCATCCACTTTGTATGGCTTATATTTTTTTCAGACATCTCCAAAAATCAAATTCAGTTTATTGATCTCCACTCTTTTACAACGAAAGGAGGCACAGGTAACTCAGAAAAAACCCCTGACAAAGATAATCTTAGTGGTCTATTTTTATCTAAATTTTGTATCAATTCATCAAGATCAAATTCTGCAGCAGCTTGTCTCCCATCATTTGCTAATTCCACATTAAGTAATGTTTTATCATTTAAAAACCACTGTTTTCTGCCTGATTCAACCCTCAAGTCAGTGGGATGATCAATTCTGAGATTTCCTGGATATCCTATTACTCTCAAGATTAATTTATCTTCAAAAAGAGGTGATTTGTAAGCTACTAATTGCCAAGTTTCAAAATCCAAGTCCCTTAAAAACTCACTACTAGCACTTATTAATTCCCCATTTATTTCTGTTTCTGAAACTTCTGCAGATACTTTTAATGGATTAAATATAAAAGATAACAGTAAAAATAAAGGTAATATTCCTTTTAAAAAAATTTTTTTATTTGATTTTGTAATTTTCTTCATTTTCAGAATCCATCAGAGCATCTAGAGTTACAGCTGTTCTTACAATAGCTTGATATCTTTTGATTATTTTACGATTTTTTTCTATAACTCGAGATAAATTCAAAGTGTCTTTTTCAGAATAGCTAGATGTTAAATCGCTAGAATCTTCTTCAATAAACTCAAATTCACTATCTTTATTAATTAGAGTTAACAATAAATCATGTAATCTCTTTCTCCTTTCAGACAATTAATTTACTATGATAACTCGAATAATAATAAGATAATTTAATAAAACATTCAAACAATTTAGTTCCATTTGATTAAATATTGATGACTGAAGTTAATAGAAAAATTCATGTAATTGGGATTAATTCTTATAAATTTGAAGATCTATCTTGCAAATTACAAAATCTATTTTTAGAAACAGCAAATATTGCAGTTCCAAATTCATATTTTGAAAAAATTAAATCATGGAGTGAAAATGGTTTAGAAAAAAAGAAATTATTTTTTTCTAGCAATAGTAATAAGGAACTTGTTTACTGGCTTAGATCACAAAAAACTGATGTTATTTTGATTTCTAGAGGAGATCCACTTTGGTTTGGAATTGGCAGAATACTACTAGAAAATTTTTCAAAAGAAGAATTAAGTTTCTACCCTTCAAATACTTGCATTCAATTAGCATTTAGTAAATTAAAGATTTCATGGCAAGATACTGTTAATGTAAGTATTCACGGCAGAGATTCGACTAGGTTAGTAGAGGCTCTTAAAGCAAGGCCTTCAAGTTTGGCAATTATTACAGATTCAAATAACAAAAGTTTAGAAATAATCAAAAAAAATTTATCAGAATTAAATTTGATTGACATCTATGATTTTTGGCTCTGTGAAGAGATTGGCCTCGACAATGAAAATATAAGAAAATTAAATCTTAATGAGTCATTGCCATCTGATGTATCAAGTTTGAACATTGTTGTTCTTACAAAAACAAAGAAAAATCACTCAAATAATAATCTCCCTCCTTTTGGAATAAGTGACCATATTTTTAAAACTTTTGACGATAGACCAAATTTATTAACTAAGAGGGAGGTTCGCATACAAATATTAGCTGATCTAGAGCTCCCTAAAAATGGTGTCATCTGGGATATTGGAGCAGGTTGTGGGTCAATTGGTTTAGAAGCATTAAAAATAAGGCCTAATTTAGATTTGTTTTGTATCGATAAAAGAATTGGCTCAAAGGCATTAATACTAGAAAACTCAAAAAGACTTGGCGTTAAACCAAAATTTATTTTTGAGGAAGACATAAATAGTATCTTTAATACGAGAAATTTAAGTTCTCTTGAAAAACCTAATAGATTAGTAATTGGAGGATGTGATAAAAAGACTAAACTTCAAATAATTAATACAGTATCTCAGGTTATGAGTATAGGAGATATTGTAGTTATCCCAATAATTGACATTCAAATTATTAAAGAATTAAAAGAGGAATTAGAAAATAAAAATTTTAAAACAAATTTAAATTTAATTCAGACCTACAAGAGCCTAAGTATCTCTGAGGGAATGAGATTAGAACCAAATAATCCTGTTTTTTTATTAAAAGGAAACAAATATATTTAAATAATTTTTATTTGATAGGTTTTGCGACATGGGGCAAACCCCAACCTAGTTTATTTCTTAAAACTTGGAAAAACTCATGATCTTCAAGTCTAATAAACTTAACTGAATGTTTACTTTTTCTTATTAAAACCCTATCTTCAGGCCAAACATAACAACCAGCATTTCCATCAACAACCATTACCAACCTTTCAGGAGTTGCAGGAAAAACAGTTACTGGCTCCGAATCATTAAAAACCAATGCCCTAGACGCCAATGAATGAGGAGCGATTGGAGTTAATTGCACTACTGGACAATCAGGTGTAATAACTGGTCCTCCAGCACTCAGAGAATATGCAGTAGAACCAGTTGGAGTAGATAAAATTACTCCATCAGCTGAAATATCCACTGGAGCATGACGCCCTATAGAAATCTCAAAGTGACACATACTTGTAAGAGGTTCTCTATGAAGAGCCATCTCATTAAGGCAAAGAGACTCCCATCTCCTCTGATCATTCCTCATTACACTAATGATAAAGCAAGTCCTTTCTTCAATATCCCAATTTCCAGCAATTATTTTATCTATAGCCTGATCTAGGTTAGATAAATAAGCTTCCGCGAGAAATCCTAAATGACCAGTATTTATTGTAAGGATTGGAATTTTAGCAGGTGCCGTTTGCCTTGCAGCAGAAAGCACAGTCCCATCTCCGCCAAGAACAATTGCAAATTCCATTGATGAATCAAACCCCTCGGGAACGCAATTCGTATATCCCAAAGGACGAACATGTTGATCAGGATTTGCGAAACCAACCATCCCTCCAGAACTACTAACTCTTACAACTTCAAAATTAGATTTTTCCAATTTTTTTTGAACAGAAGTTGCAGTTTGAACAGCTAGTTCCTTTCCATCATTAACTATTAGTCCTGCTTTACGTACCAATCAAAAAATTAACACTAGTACTATTTTAAACTAATTTGTTGGACAATTCTAAATTAAGAATTAATTACTATTAGAACTGTTCTAAGAATCTAATATCATTTGTATAAAATTTTCTGATGTCGTCTATCTGATGTCTCACCATACAAAATCTCTCAACTCCTAATCCTGCTGCAAAACCAGTCCATTTCTCAGAATCTATTCCTAATTTTTCTAAGACCTTTGGATCTACCATTCCGCAGCCCATTACTTCAAGCCATTTACCTTTCCACTGGACGTCAACTTCTGCTGAAGGTTCAGTAAATGGGAAATAACTAGCTCTAAATCTTACGGGAATATCTCCAAAAAAGGTCTTTAAAAATGTAAGAACTGTTCCTCTTAAATGACTAAAATTAATGTCTTGATCGATACATAAAACCTCAACTTGATTAAATACAGGAGAATGAGTAGCATCTACTGCATCTCTCCTATATACTCTCCCGGGCGCAATAATTCTTGCTGGAGGAGGATTTTTCTCTAAGTATCTTATCTGAACAGGAGAAGTATGGGTCCTTAAAAGTCGATTTTCATCTAAGTAGAAAGTATCCTGCATATCTCTTGCGGGATGATTTTTGGGTATGTTGAGAGACTCAAAATTATAAAAATCAGTTTCTATTTCAGGGCCGCTTTCAACTGTATATCCTAAACCACAAAAAATATCTATTATTTCGTCTTGAGTGGAAATCAAAGGATGTTTATTACCAGGGGGTGTTCCAATTGAAGGGATAGTTACATCAATTTTTTCTTCTTTAATCTTTTTATCTAAGGCTTCGCTGTTTAGTTTATTTTTTCTTTCAGTTATTAGTTCTTGCAGGTTTATCTTTATTAAATTTGCCTTTTGGCCAATAATTGGTCTATCTGTAGCAGATAATTGACCCATTGTTTTCAAGATAATTGACAAATCACCTTTTTTTCCTAGTAAGGAAACTCTCAATTGATCCAGTTCTTCATGAGTATTAGAATTATCTATATTATTTTTTGCTGTTAGAGAAAGGTTATTTAGTTTTTCCTCAATTTGACTTAATGATTCAATTTGACTCACTGATATAGTAAAAATAAGTATTGCTTTATCTTACTTAAATATCGTCCATAAATAAAATTTATTGATTAATGAAACCGTTAAATATATTAATTAGCAATGATGATGGTGTTTTCGCAGCGGGGATAAGAGCCTTAGCAAAATCAGCAAAAAAAAGGGGGCATAAGGTAAAAGTAGTATGTCCTGACCAAGAAAGATCAGCTACTGGTCATGGTCTTACTTTACAATCCCCATTAAGAGTAGAAAAAGCTGACGAATTATTTGGAGAAGGAATTGAAGCTTGGGGATGTTCCGGCACACCTGCTGATTGTGTCAAATTAGCACTATCTGAACTCTTGGATCATAAACCTGATCTGGTACTATCTGGAATAAATCACGGACCCAATTTAGGGACAGATATTTTTTGTTCAGGCACAGTCGCTGCAGCTATGGAAGGCACTTTAGAAAATGTTCCCTCCATGGCAATAAGTGTTGCTAGTTTTAAGTGGAAGAATTTTGAATTTGCTGGAGAAATTGCAATGAATATTGCCGAACAAGCAATTAACGATAGTTGGCCACCTTCACTTTTATTAAATTTGAATATCCCTCCCTGCAAAAAAAACAAAATAAAAGAATTATCCTGGACAAGATTATCGGTAAGAAAATATAAAAATCAATTTTCCAAAAGGGAAGACCCAAGGGGTGACGATTATTATTGGTTAGCAGGCGAGGTTGTTTTAGATCTTAAATCAAAAGGTTATGGTCCAAAAAACTGGCCCAGTGATGTATCTCAAATACAAGAAAATAAGATATCTCTTACACCTGTAGAGCCAGATTTATTTTGGAGAGGTAATTTAGACAACTTACCTAAAATTAATAATTCATTTATAAATCCTTCTTAAAAGCCATAAAGAAAAGCAAAGTCCAAAAAAATGAGCAGCAATAACTTGTGTGTTACTGAGAACTGATAATATTTCAAGCCCAGTAATTGGTATATCAGATGTCGCTGTTATCAATTGTCCAGTAGTTTGAGATGATGCTTGTATAAATAGTGCGCCCATAAGAGCTTGATATCCAATTAATCCAAACAAAATTCCTAATAAATCAACTATTAGACCTCTTTTTATTAATTTACTGGTTTGTCCTCTCGAGGGCCTTGCATTGCTTGCGATTGCTCTACCTGTTCTAACTATTAACCAACCTTGCCAAAGACTAAAAAGTAGTAAAATCAAGGATATTGTTGTAAGTGAAAGACCAGGCGCTAAGCCAAGCTGTCCTTCGCTATTATTTACAACATTTGAAAAAAGCAAAACAGCTGCAACAACAACACCTAAAATGGATTGAACCCAAAAGCGTATCCATCCAATGCGCCGCATTCCAAATGAAAGGGACTGAAAATCAATTTTGTCAGACATTCATTTGATTGAATAAACTATAATCTATTCAAATTTGCCATCAAAATCATAAAATTGCACGTAATCTTTTGATCTCTTTAATATCGCCATCTGAAGTTAAGAATCCTACTTCAATAGCTATTGGAAGTTTTGATGGTCTACACGCTGGCCACAGAAAATTAATAAAAAGTGTAGTTGAAGAAAATCAATATACCCCAACTATTGCGAGCTTCTGGCCTCATCCCAGAGAAGTTTTATACGAAGAGAGACGTCTTAGACTGGATCTTCCTTATGAAAAGTTACCTATTCTTGAAGAACTCGGGATTGAACAATTAGTTCTGATTCCTTTTGATAAGGAACTATCAAAATTAAGTGCAGAAAAATTTGTAAGAGATATTTTGATAAATCAATTACAAGCCAAAAACATTTCTGTGGGAGCTAATTTTAAATTTGGTTTTAAAAGAAGTGGAGACATAAATACTATAAAAAATTTGATCAAAAATACGGATATAAAACTAAAAATCACTCCGATTTTAGAAGACAAAGAAGGTAGAATCAGCAGCAGCAGAATAAGATATCTATTAGAGAAAAGTGATCTGAAAAATGCTTTCAAAATTCTTAATAGGCCTTATAGTTTTAATGGAAAGGTTGTCAAAGGTAAAGGTATGGGAAAAAGTATAGGATGGCCTACCGCAAATCTTGAAATAGATGGCAGAAAATTTTTACCTGGAGAGGGAGTTTACGCATCTTGGACAACCATAGAAAATTCCAACCAAAAAATTGAATCTGTTATGAATCTTGGCTCTCAACCAACAATAAACCCTTTATTGCCATCTGCAGTTGAAGTTCATTTAATAAATAAAGATATCGATCTATATGGCTTAAATCTATCTGTAGAACCAGTTGAAAAACTTAGATCTCAAATTAAATTCAAAAATATAGATCAACTTTCTAATCAAATTAAAAAAGATAGAGATAATGCTCTAAAAATTTTTAAAACCTACAAAAAATAAATCACTAATGCTTAATTTCAATACTAAAGACGCTGAAGATTTAAGAATTTATCAAATTATTGATGCTAATCTTGATAGAGCTAGAGAAGGACTAAGAGTATTAGAGGATTGGGCTAGATTTGGTCTAGGTAAAGAAAAATATGTTGAAAAGATTAAAAATTTTAGACAAATTTTAGGAAAAAACCATTTAGAAGTTTATAAACAATCTAGAAATCACATTGAGGACAAATGTAAAGGATTGACTCATCAAGAGCAAATGAACCGAAAATCATATGAGCAAATTATAAGTTCTAATTCAGCCCGAGTTCAAGAAGCATTAAGAGTAATAGAGGAATTTACAAGGCTACAGAATCATGAGCTTTCAAAAATCGCTTCGGAAATTAGATATGAAATTTATACTATCGAAATTGACTTATTAAGTTTTAGCAAGTTTAAGAAGTCGGAGGAAATGTTAAAAGAAAATGATTTATATGTAATCACCGATCAAAAGGATAATTTATTAGAAATAATTGAAGATATTTTAATTGCAGGAGTAAGAATTATTCAATATAGATTTAAAACGGGGACTGACCAAGATCATCTTAAAGAAGCAATTCAGATTAAAAATCTATGTAAAAGATATAATTCTTTGTTTATCGTTAACGATAGACTTGATATAGCTCTAGCATCTAACGCGGATGGAATTCATCTTGGACAAGATGACTTAGACTTAAAAACCGCAAGAAAACTATTAGGATATTCAAAAATTATCGGTATAAGTGCAAATAATGCAATTGACATTTCAAATGCTCTTAAGGAGGGTTGTGATTACATAGGAATAGGGCCAGTATTTGAAACTAAGACAAAAAAGAACAAAAAACCTTTAGGTATTGAAAATATCAAAACATTAACAAAGGATTTAAATATTCCTTGGTTTGCCATTGGAGGAATCAAGTTAAATAATATTTCATATTTAAAAAGAAATGGGTTTGAAAAAGTTGCCTTGGTTTCGCAATTAATGAATTCTGAAGATCCTAAAGAAGACGCTATTATGATGCTAAAAGAGTTGTCTTATGAAAATTAGGGTAAATGGAGAAGAAAAAAAATTAGAACTTGATAAAGAAAATGCTCTACTATCTAAAGCTCTTAACCATATGGGATATAAACCAAACACTATTGTAGTGGAGTTAAATAATTTAATTATAAATTCAATGAAATGGGAAAAAGTGAAGCTTAAAGACGGTGATAACTTAGAAATCGTTTCAATAGTTGGTGGTGGTTAAAAACAAATTCTTTATATGTTCAAAATCTTCATAATTTTTTAAGTTTAGGCTTGAAACAATAACAAAAATTCTCTAGTTTTCGTTTTATATTCTTAATACTTAAATATAACAATGAAAGAAAAAATTGATACTAACTCAAGGTCCCTAAAATGGGAACAAAATGGTGAGCTAGCACAAAAAGATCTCTATGAGCTAATTGAAAGATTAAAAAATGTAGAAAGTGAAGGAACCTCATCTGAGTTGTCTAGATTAGGCGCAAAATCAAAAATAAAAGATTAAATTTGTTACTTAGATCTTGTTTTTATAAAAATTTGTACCAAATTAAAATTACTGAATAAAAAATAAATGCCGAAAAGATTTCCAGAGTGGGTAAATACAGAAGTCTTGCTAAAAGCAATCAAAATGAGAGAAGAAGGAATGCTATCAAAACAACTTAATTTATGGATAGAAAACCTATTAGAGATAGAAAAAAAGTAATTATTTAGCAAATACTTTTAATAATTCTGAGAGCCGCCATTGCTGCTCCGTAACCATTATCTATATTCATAACTGCAATTCCTGGAGAACAACTTGACAACATACTATTTAAAGCAGTTTCTCCATCCTTGCTAACGCCGTAGCCGATTGAGACAGGTACTGCAATTATCGGTTGCGCCAACAATCCGCCCACAACTGTTGCCAAAGCTCCTTCCATTCCAGCACAAACTATTAATACATCGTATTGATTAATTTCTTCTAACTTACTCATCAATCGATGAAGTCCAGCCACTCCAACATCTATAAAAGTTTGACAATTCACACCATAAATTTCAAGCGCTAATTGTGCTTCAAGTGTTACTGCCAAATCGCTTGAGCCGCCTGAAATTATGGCAACTTTTTTATTCGTATTTATTTTATTAAGATTTTTCCCAATTATTAGGCAATTTGCTTCTTCATAGAATCGTGCATCATCATACAAATCCAAAAGATAATTAGCCTTTTCATTATTAATCCTAGTAATAAAAACAACCTCATTTTTACTTAATACATTTTCAGATAATCTCTCTAGTTGATCGATACTCTTATCTTGCCCCCAAATAGCCTCAATGAGTCCAAGCCTATCTCTTCTTTGAAAATCAAACTTGATATCAAAATTCATCTTTGCTTATCTAATTCTCCCTCATAAATTAATTCAAAAGGATTTTCTTCTATATTTAGAGCAGCTTTGACATTGTCTTCAAATTTTTGTTGAACTACATTTACTTCTGACATTGGTATATTTTTCCATAATTTCTTACTTTTCCAATTTACCAATATTAAAGCTTCTTCTTTTTCTTTATCCCAAAATAATTGTCTTCCCAAAAACCCATCTTGAGAAGATAACCATGGCTCCCATATTTCTTTTTCAGCATTTAACCAAGCTGCTTTTACATGGGCAGGAACTTTAAGTCTTAATTCCTCTATGACCATTTCACTTTGATAATTATCCATTGTAAGAGCTTTTAAATTGGGAATACCAGATTGAAAAATTAAAACTAATAAGCAAATAAATAATAAACAAAATCTTTGAAATTTATTTTTCAAATTTAAGTTAAATCTCATTTTTTCTCAAGTAGAACTACTGAATGGCAACTTATACCCTCTTCTCTACCTTCTGGACCCAATTTTTCATTAGTGGTTGCTTTAATCCCAATTAAATTTTCATCAATATTTAAGATTTCAGAAATATTTTTTTTCATCAGTTTAATATGTGGCATTATTTTTGGCCTTTCAGCAACAAGAACACTATCAATATTATTTATTTCCCAACCATCTTGTCTTATCAATTCAATTACTTTTGATAACAAAAACAAGCTATCAGAATTTTTCCATTTTTCATCAGATGGGGGGAAATACTTCCCTATATCGCCCAGCGAAAGTGCTCCCAATAATGCATCCATTATTGAGTGAGTTAAAACATCAGCATCACTATGTCCATCCAATCCCAAATTTTTAGGATGATGCAATTTTACACCTCCAATAATTAAATCTCTATCCTCTACTAGTCTGTGAATATCGTATCCGTTGCCTATTCTAAATTTCATGAATTGATTATCATCTTTTATTATTCTCTTACTTTGTGGGAATTTTTTGTAGTTTTCATTTGAAATTAAGTCACCTCTTCTATCTATTGTTCTTTCAATACTTTTTTGTCTTCTCCACGATTTAATCTCTTCATGATTGCCGCTCACTAAAATATCTGGCACTTTCATATCTTTAAAAGTTAATGGCCTGGTGTATTGAGGATATTCTAATAAATAAGAATTATGACTCTCATCCACTAAGGAGTCTGGATCCCCAAGAGTTCCTGGTAATAATCTTGTCAAACCATTAATTATCGATATAGCAGGTATTTCACCTCCAGAAAGTACATAATCGCCTATCGATATCTCTTCATCAGCTAAATATCTAATCCTTTCATCAAAACCTTCATATTGACCACAAATAATAATTATTTGATCCAAAGTGGACCATCTGGCAAGATCCTTTTGCTTTAAGACTTTACCCTGTGGGGTCATCAGCAAAGTTTTACTTTTAGGTAATTTTCTAATTGATTCATATGCCTTATAAATAGGTTCAGGTTTTAATACCATACCTGCGCCTCCTCCATAAGGCTTATCATCTACTTGTCTGTAAGAACCTTCTCCATATTCTCTTAAATCATGTAAATTTACATCTATCAAATTCTTATCTAGAGCTCTTGTTATGACCCCTAAATTTTTTATTAATTCAAAAGCTTTAGGGAACAATGTAATTACATCAAAATTAAAACCACTCATCTAGAAATCTTCCTCATAACCAAACTCAATTAACCTTGATTCTTTTTTTCTCCAATTTGGAACAACTTTCACAAACAACTCTAGGTGAACTGGACCATCAATTAATTTTGACATATTTGATCTTGCTGACTGACCAATCATTTTTAACATTGAACCTTTCTTTCCAATAAGAATGCCTTTTTGAGTTGATCTTTCAACAATAATAGTAGCCAAAATAGCTGTAAAAACTTTACCATTTTTTCTTTTCATTTCCTCTCTC
The DNA here is from genome assembly GCA_902536555.1 of uncultured Prochlorococcus sp. Lineage (GTDB taxonomy): Bacteria > Cyanobacteriota > Cyanobacteriia > PCC-6307 > Cyanobiaceae > Prochlorococcus_A. The sequence goes on from CACAXR010000001.1 coordinate 44,879, forward strand.
TTTTCTATCTTTACTGCGACACTATGAGGTACTTCTTCTCTTGTATTTTTTAATACCTGCTCTCTTACTAAATCAGATAACAAGTTATCTAATGGTTGGTCGCAAATCGTCTCTTCGTCATAAAGTTTTGGTCCCTCTGGAAGAAAATTAAGTACCATATCTACCAGTTCAGAACATCCCTCTCCTTGAAAAGCACTTACAATTTGAAAGTTTCTTTTAACTCCAAAAAATCTTCTATATTGATCTAATCGTAAATTCCTAAATTCTTTATTAACCAAATCCCACTTATTTAATGCCACAATAAATTCAATTTTATTTGCGATTAGAAAGTTCAAAATATATTCATCACCTCTACCAGGTTCTTCACTTGAATCAATTACAAAAATTACCATATCAACTCCATTAATTGCAGATTTTGCGTTTTTTACTAATATCTCTCCAAGTCGATGATGAGGTTTATGAACACCTGGGGTATCAACAAAAATTATTTGCCCATTATCTGTAGTAAGTATTCCTTTTAATTTATTTCTAGTAGTTTGAGCTATTGGAGAAGTAATTGTTATTTTTTCTCCAATCAATTTATTTATTAAAGTAGATTTACCTACATTTGGCCTTCCTAGTAAAGTTACGAACCCAGATCTATAATTGGCCAAAGACTTTTATTGCATCAATAATAAAATTCTGATCAAAAATGAAAAAAAAAACCATAAATTTAAAAGAAGCTTCGTTCACGCAAGCAATAAACATAGCTGCACAATGGTGCAAAGAGTGGAGTGAAGATTTACTCAGCGAAGAGGTTTTAGCAGATAGAATCGCAGAGCTAACTAAAACAAGAAATGGACTCAGAGGATTTTTTGCATACGCTTTATCAGATAAAGATTGTTTTTTGTTAGATAAACTTCCTTTTTCACTAATTTACAAACTGAACGAAGGTGGTGATTCTGTAACAGAAATAGTAGTAAAAAATTTAATAATGAGTTCCGCTCAAATTATTATTCATCGAAGAGATAATAATCATGAATATGAAATAACATCGGAAAACATTTCAGATAGATGTAAGGCTATTTTAAGACTGCTTGAAACTAAGTCAGTTACAAAGTCTGTTAATCAAGTCCTTAAAGACTTAGATGATATGGGCAATAGTTTTAATAATTCAGTAAAGTATGATTCCGAGCAAAAGGAATTCATAAAAAAACAAATTCTTGATATTGCCCAATAAAAAAGCGTAGTAACAAGTCTACGCTTTAGGCTAATTATTTACTTAATAAGTTTAGTCTCTTCTTCCTCCGCCTTGGAGTGCAATCATTAATCTCAATATAAAGACAAAAAGATTTATATAAGTTAGATACATACCTAGAGCCCCTGCAAGGTATTGATCATCATTATATCTTCTTGGCATTGTATAGAAATCAACGAAAGACATTGCAACAAATAAGACAGTTCCAAATCCTGCAATTATCAATTCGAGTCCTGAACCTCCAAAAACTCCTGGAGCAAAGAATCCTCCAATTAGTTGCACAAACATTGCTATAAGCAATCCTATCAATCCAAGCCCAACTACTCCACTTAGTGCTTGACCAACACTATCACTCATTCTTTGGCCAGTGTAAGAAGCAATAACGAAAGTTATACCAGTAGCTAAGGCAGCTGTTCCAACCGAACCAATACCAATTGTTCCTATTGCTAAAGCAACTATTCCACTTAAGGTGAATCCAGTTAACAAACTAAATGCTGTCAACAAGGGCAGGGCCTTCGCATTATTTGCATTATTTGCAGCGCTTGTGGCTATAAAAAACAAAATCAATTCTGCAATTAATGCAACTATTGAAAGAGGCTGGAAAAGAACAGGATTTGTTGCTATGAGTGAAACACCTGCTAAAACGCCTAAAGAAGTTAAAACCATACCTCCACCTACATAAGGTAAAGCTTTTTGAACAACATTAGGTCCAACAATTGAACTATTTTGTGCTTCACGAATAGCTTGATTGAAATTACTACTTGCTGGCATTTTTTTTTTTTTATTTGGACTTATTCTACTTGATTTTTCAAATTTCAGGGTACGGATCTCCAGAGTTATAAATTTATTGATAAGCCTCGATAATTTTTTGAACTAAAGGATGACGCACTACATCTTCAACATTTAAATAACAAAATTTTATACCTTCAGTATCAGAGAAAATTCTCGATGCTTCAATGAGGCCGCTTTCCTGTTCTTTTTTTAAATCAATTTGTGTAATATCTCCGTTCACAATCATTTTTGATCTCTCTCCTAATCTGGTCAAAAACATTCTCATTTGAGAGCAAGAAGTATTTTGTGCTTCATCCAAGATAATTAAAGAATTATCTAAGGTTCTTCCTCTCATAAATGCCAAAGGAGCAACTTCAATAATTCCCTTATCAATTAACGAATTTGTTCTATCAAACCCGAAAATACTATGTAAAGAATCAAATAAGGGTCTTAAATATGGATCTACTTTTTGTTGCAAATCACCAGGTAGAAATCCCAAACTTTCACCAGCTTCTACAGCTGGTCTGGTTAAAACAATTTTTTCAATTTTTTTCTCGTTCAATAGCCTTGCCGCGCAAACAGTTGCTAAAAATGTCTTACCAGTTCCAGCTGGGCCAATAGCGAAAGTAAGATCAAAGTTTTCAATTGATTCAACATATTCTTTTTGCCTTATAGTTCTTGGTCTTAAAAATCTTCCCTCTTTGGAACGCGCAAGAATTTTTTTTCCAAGTTCAGCATGTGAAGACGATTCGCCCATATTTAAAGAACTTAAAGCCGCTTTAAGATCTACCTCTGGAACTTCTAACCCTTGTTCCCAAATTGGTCTTGTAAGTTCTACTAATGCTGAGGCTCTCTCAATTTTAGATATGACACCGTTCATCTCAAGTTGTAAGCCTCTTATAGTTAAGGAAACTCCCGTAAGAGACTCAAATTTTTTTAAGAAAGAATTACCAGGTCCAGATAATGCTGTAGCGGCATCAGAGCTTGGCAAATCAATTTTGAAGTGACCAGTTTTGGAAACTTCCTTCATCTAGTTATTGAATAAGAATAAAAATTTATCAAATCACTAGCTTTCTGCTTCATTACTCTCGCTTTCAGCTTTAGTACTATCATTTTCTTCGTCTTTTATTTTAGCCTTAGCTAATTTTTCCTTCTCTAACTTTGCTTTACCAATTGCGATAGAGGGTCTTTCCGTTTTTTCTAATAACCCTCCCTTTTCTAGTAAGGTTCTCACAACATCAGTTGGCTGAGCACCTTGAGTAAGTCTTGTTCTTAAAGCTTCTGTGTCAAGCCTGGTTTCCTTAGTTCTTGGGTTATAAAAACCTAGTTCTTGTAGAGGTCTACCATCTCTTCTGGAAGTACTATTGCATGCAACAATTCTGAAACTTGCCTCTTTTTTCTTTCCAAAGCGCTTAAGGCGCAATTTAATCATCTTAAAGTAATGCGTTTTTTATAATAATATCATTTAAAGGTAAAAATATAGAAACTATAAATCGGCAAAACCTTTTTTCTTTTTATTATTTTTTTGTTTTTTCATTGGCTTATTTCCACTCATACCTCCCATTCCTGGCATACCTCCCATTCCTGGCATACCTCCCATTCCTGGCATACCTCCCATTCCTGGCATACCTCCCATTCCTGGCATACCTCCGTTAGACATTTGTTTCATAAAACCTCTCATCCTTTGAAAATCAGCTAATACTTTATCTACATCTTTTGCTTCATAACCACTACCCTGAGCGATCCTTTGTCTTCTGGATGGTTGAGCGGCAAGAACTTCGGGTTTTTGTTTCTCCTCAAGAGTCATTGACGATATCATAGATTCTATTTTCTTAAGTTGATCTTCTCCATCTTTTATCATCCCATCATCTATTTTATTCATTCCAGGAATTAATTTAATCAATCCACCAAGTGAACCCATTCTTTTAATTAATCTCATTTGCTTTACAAAATCATTAAAATCAAAAGTTGCTTCTTGAAGCTTCTTTTGCATAGCTTCTGCATCAGCAAGTTCAACTTCTTTTTGTGCTTTTTCAACTAGTGTCAATACATCGCCCATTCCTAAAATTCTGCTGGCCATTCTCTCTGGATGAAATGGTTGCAATGCCTCTATTTTTTCACCCACACCTATAAATTTGATTGGTTTACCACTTATTTTTCTTATTGATAAAGCAGCTCCGCCTCTTGAGTCACCATCCAACTTAGTTAATATCGCCCCTGTGATTCCTACTTTTTCATGAAATGACTTTGTTAAATCTGCAGCTTCTTGACCAATCATTGAATCAACAACAAGCAAAACCTCATCAGGATTAGAAACTTCTTTAATTCGAACCATTTCACTCATCATGGAATCATCAATTTGCAGTCTTCCTGCGGTATCAATAATTATCGAATTAAAATCATTTTCACTAGCAAAATTCAATGCTTCCTTTGCTATTTCTTCTGGTTTGCTATTCTTTTCTTTAGCTGAAAAAACTTCCAATTCATATTGACTTCCCAATGTTTTAAGCTGCTCTACAGCTGCTGGTCGATAAATATCCGCAGCCACCAAAAGAACTTTTTTATCTTTTTCCTTTAAATAAAGTCCTAATTTTCCTGTTGCAGTTGTTTTACCCGCTCCCTGAAGTCCAGCCATCAAAATTACTGTAGGACTATTTTCATTTTCGTTTAATGGAGAATTTTCATTCCCCATAATGTTAATCAATTCTTTATTTACAACTTCTATAAATTTTTGACCTGGGTTAACACCCCTAACTACTTCTTCTCCAATAGCTTTATCTTTAACATCTATTATAAACTCTTTTACTACAGACAAACTAACATCTGCATCAAGCAGTGCTCTTTTTACCTCCCTCAAGGCATCGTTAATGTTATTTTCACTAATTTTTGCTTCGCCTCTTAAACCCTTTACTGCGTCTTCAAAGCGTGACGAGAGTTCATCAAACATTATTAAAAAGTAATTTCAATTATTATAGATGATCTTGAAGTTTGCGATTACAAGCCACTCACGAAATCAACTAATTTCCATGATTTATTTGAAAAACCCAAAATATATTTAACTTTAAGGGGATTCAATGATGTTTCATTAACAAATTCTCCAGAACTCTTTACTATTCTCTCTAGATAATTCAATTCAACTAAAACAACTATCCGAGATGAATTTTGCGACTCCAAATCAATCTTACGAATTTGAGAATTAATTTCTTTATAAATCCCCTTCTTGATATCGTTTTGTCTTTCTTCGATTGTTCGATTAATCAAACCTTTACTAACAATCTTAGAAAGATTCATTTCACTATTCCCTGCTAAGTAATTACTTTTACTTAGAAGCCAACCATTAATTAAATTCCTAATATCTTCTAGAGAAGGTGAAGGGGTATTAAGTTCTTTGAATTCATATGAAATAATTGAAGTAGATTTCTCAGGAATAGAGTTCAATTTGCTTGAAGGATTTTTTTTTATTTCTTGATTATTATATTTTTCACTAATCTTTTGATTTTTATCTATTGCAATTAAAGGTTTTTCAGCAATAGCTTCCTCCTGAGTTGATTTTTTTAAATTATTTCTTAAAAATCCAATCCCAATACCAAATGCAAATAAGATTAAAAACGCATAAACATAAATTAAATAAGGTGACCGATTAATAATCTCTTTATCCTTCAAAAATTCACCAAAACTAAACTTTAATTCGGCAATTTTTTCAAATAAAAAATTATAAAACTCTATTGGTTTTTTCTTAAAGTATTCCTCATTGAACTTGTTTTCTTTGATCTCAACCTTTTCATAATCTTGCTTTATGCCACCAGGCCAAGGTAGTTTTCTATCATTAATATTTTCCAATAAATTATCAAAGTCTTCAGTCGTTTCTGTGAAGGATTCCTTATCGATCTGTTGTTTCTGAAGATTTGACCTAATTGAAATTTTATTTGATTTCTTTTCTAATTTTTCAATAAATTCTTGAATTTCCCTGTCTTCAAACCAAGAATCTAAATCAACCTCTTTTGAGTTAATGTCTCTATACCCAACTAAAACATCATTCTCTAACCAATTTTTACAGAAAATACATATCGCTTCTAACTTATTTCCGGGATAACTATTTAGCCAATCTCGTAAATTTTCATCAGAACTACTTGAAAACCTTGCAGAGGCCTGATCAATATCAGCTAAAAGCAAATCTAAACAACCAACTAGCGGCATTGAATCAAGACCAGATAAATTTAGTTTCTTTAAAATTCTTCTCGCTTCAAATAATTTTTCCGGCTTTCTTCTAGAGAAACCAATAGCTGTTAAGGATAGAAATGCTAAAAATCCTGCTTCTAATGATCCTCTTTTTTGTAATTCAAGAAACAAATCAATCTGTTCTTGCACAGTCAAAAATGGCTTAATTTGTTGAAAAAAAGCTTCAAACTCTTGCTGATTTAAATAATCTTTATATTCAGCTTTATTATTACCTTCCAAACCACCTCTTTTGATTATTAAATTTTCCAACATACTTAAGCCTTTTTTATGAGACTCTTGATCATTTAGATCCCTACTAAGTAGATCTAGGATTCTGTAAGGAAGCAAAGCAACCAAATCTTCTTCAAGTTCTTTTCTTATATCTCCAAGCTTTCCCATTCTTTGTAGAAGTTGTATACCTTCATGTAAAAAGTCTGCCGCGTTCGAATAGGATCTAAGCTGTTGTTCTTGAATTGCAGAATCTCTAGCTGTTAAAGCAGCCAATAATGTTAAATCAGCTTCTCTACTACTTCCTAAAGCTGGAGTTTGTGGAGGCTGCAATGCTTTTCTCGTGATTTTAAAAGCTTCTTTTGGTGAACCTGATTCCCAAAGAAGTATTAATCCTGCTACTTCTCTATTTGAGGAAAAATCCAATCCAGAATTCCCATTTAATAACAAATTTTCGTACTCTCTTCTACTTTCTGGATCTGTAAGTAGATCGGCAGTGAGGCGAAGCAACTCAGATCTTTGGGTTAAAACTTCATAAGTAAAACCTTCATTGGGTGTTTTATCTAACCGCAATTGAAACGCCCTTAATATTTCCTCAGAAGTTGCAGAGGGGCTTACGCCAATTAAACGAAAATGATCTAAAGGAAGTTCCAAACAAATATCCTATTGAAAATTCTTAGATAAATTTTATCAAGTTAAAAATTTTTTTCACAAGGTCTTACAGAGTTATTAAAAAAAATCATGAAAATCGCCCTTCACAGCTTAGAATGTTAACAAATCAAAACTTCGTTAAGGTATTTTCTTGGAAACACACGTAGAGAGAATCTCAAATCTTCAAGACATAAAAAAAGCTGAATTAGATCGAGAAACCGGATTATTCCTTTTTGAGGACATGACGCTTGGTCGTAGGTTTGAAGATAAGTGTGCAGAAATGTATTACAGGGGGAAAATGTTTGGTTTCGTTCATTTATATAACGGTCAAGAGGCTATAAGCACAGGAGTAATTGGCGCAATGAAAAAGAAACATGATTGGTTTTGTAGTACTTATCGCGATCATGTTCATGCACTAAGTGCAGGGGTCCCCTCCTTTGAAGTAATGAGTGAACTTTTTGGTAAAGCTACTGGTTGTAGCAAAGGCCGAGGTGGGTCCATGCACTTATTTTCAAGAGAGCATCACTTACTTGGAGGATATGCATTTATTGGAGAGGGAATTCCAGTTGCCTTAGGGGCAGCCTTTTCAAGCAAATACAAAAAAGAAGTTGCTGGTAATAGTAATAGTGATGCTGTAACTGCAGCATTCTTTGGGGATGGTACTTGCAATAATGGGCAGTTTTTTGAGTGTTTAAATATGGCCCAGTTATGGAAATTACCCATAATTTTTGTTGTTGAAAATAATAAATGGGCTATTGGTATGGCTCACGATAGAGCTACTAGTAATCCTGAAATCTGGAGAAAAGCGTCTGCTTTTGGTATGCACGGCGAGGAAGTTGATGGAATGGATGTATTAGCAGTTAGAGGAGCAGCACAAAGAGCAATTGAACGTGCTAGAGCAGGAGAAGGTCCGACACTTTTAGAATGTTTGACTTATAGATATAGAGGACATTCTCTTGCAGATCCAGATGAATTAAGGTCTGAGAAAGAGAAGGAGTTTTGGGGGAAAAGAGATCCTATTAAGAAATTAGCCAAAGAAATTATTGACGGTAAATTCGCAACAGAGGAAGAATTAAAAATTATTGAAAAGAAAATTGATGCAGAGATATCGGAGTCAGTTAAAAATGCTATTGAAGCTCCCGAACCCCCTTCAGAAGAATTAACCAAATATATTTGGGCAGAAGATTAAATTAAATACCGCTGGGTAATTTTCTGGTTAAATTCCTTAATTTTCTTAGTGCCTTAAGTTCAACTTGTCTTACTCTTTCTCTGGAGACTTCTAATAATCTTCCAATTTCTGCTAGCGTATGTCTCTCATTTGCATCAAGTCCAAACCTTAGTTTGAGAACATGTTGTTCTTGCTCGCTTAAATGACTTAACCACTTACCAAGTTGCTCTTGATGCATTTTCTGTTCAACTTGATCTAAAGGCTCCTCATTATTACTATCTGCAATTAAATCACCTAAAAAGCTCCTGCCATCATCACCATTTACTGGAGCATCTAAACTACTTGTCGATAAAGCTTGTCTTAAAACAGAGTCCAATTCTTCAACATCAATTTCCATTGCCTCTGCAATTTCAATTCTACTTGGCATAGCACCCAGCTTATGAGCCAAATCTCTACTAACTTTTCTAATAGAAGCTAATCTTTCGCTTAAGTGAACAGGTAAACGGATAGTTCTTGACTGACAGGCAATTGCTCTTGTCATACTCTGCCTTATCCACCAAAAGGCATAAGTCGAAAACTTATATCCTCTTGTTGGATCAAATTTTTCAACAGCCCTCTCTAACCCAAGAGAACCTTCTTGTACTAAATCAAGTAATTCCAGTCCTTTACCTTGATATTTTTTTGCCACACTGACAACTAATCTTAAATTAGCTTTCATCATTCTTTCCTTAGCTCTTCGACCAATCTTTATAGTTCTTTTTTGCTGAGGTGTAAAATCACTAATCTTTTCATTTAATTGTCCATCTTCTGTAAGAATCATCATCTTCTGGACTTGATTACCCAATTCAATCTCTTCGGCAGGTGTTAGTAAGGGAACTCTACCAATATTTTGCAAATACCAACTTATTGGATCATTTCCCCTCCTTTTAGGTTGTTCTGATTGAGCTGGTAATGATGAGACCATTTTTTTTGACCTAATAAGGTATTAAAACTTTCCTATACTTTTTATGAAATGGCCAAATATTTAATGCGCGCTTCAGATTTCAAGTAATATTTGTACACTTATGTGTTTAAAACTATAAATAACTCTCTTAAATTGTTTCTTTCAAGATATTTGTCTCGTTTTTATATTTCTCATTAATTTTGTCAGTTCATCACCAATAGCAGAAGCATTGGACCCACTTTTGCACTTTGATGCAGCGAATGAATGCAAAAGTACATATTTAGCAAAAAAATCTGTTGATATATTTCTACACAAGGTTAAATCAATCGCAGAACTACCAGCTACAAAACCAGATAAAAGATCACCCAGTCCAGCTCGAGCTGTCTGAGAATCGGTTCCAAAAATTTGCCATACTTTTTTATTATCAGCAACTATACTATTAGCCCCTTTTAACAAAATACTGATATTGAATTCTTTTGCCGCATCACGAGCAAGTCCAACATTGGTCTTAGATTTGATATTAGGAAATAATCTTCCAAATTCTTTGCTATGTGGTGTAATCCATGTCTTAAACTTTCTCTCTAAAAAAAAATTTGACCCCAACTTAGATTCCGAAATTCTATTAAGTGCATCTGCATCCAAGATCAATAATCCTTTAAAAGCCAGAAGATAGTCTTCTGATTTTTGCCAATCATCATTATCAATCCCTATTCCTGGGCCGACAGCTAATGAATCAAATGTACTTAAATCTATGTTCTTTAATGCACTAAATAAAGATGCATTTCCATTTTGGTTAGATTGCATAGTTTCTTTTAAAACTATTTCTGGGGCAACTTGCCAAATAGATTCAGCAACTATCCCAGGAAGGACCGCAGAAATAAAGCCTGCTCCACTTGATATGGCCCCTTTTAATGCCAAGTATGCAGCACCAGGATATTTTTCACTTCCGACTATTAGTAATGTTCTACCTCTTTGATATTTGTTGGAATTTTTTGGTAAAGAAGGTAAATCAATATTTTTTATATCTTTGTAAGTAACCTTAAAAATCTTTTTATCAATTCTGGACAGCTTACGAGTAGGAATCCCAACATCTAAATGGTGCAATTCTCCAATAAAAGGTAAAGCAGAATCTTGGGTTAACCCAATCTTGCAAAGACCAATTGCCAAGGTATAGTCTGCCTTTACTGCGTCATCAAAAAAAGGCTCTCCTTTATCAGGACATAATCCTGTTGGAATATCAATACTTATTACCTTTCCAGATTTTTTATGAAATTTTTGATTAAACAGTTTAATTAATTTATCATCAACTTTTCTTGTTTGATTATTACCAAAAACGGCATCAATCCAAAGCTCTTTCCCATTTGCATCAGGAGGCTCTACTAATTTTGTGACCCCAATAGATGTAAGATAATTAAGGTGGTTATTTGTTAATGTTTTTTTTATGGGGAATGGACACCATACCTGAACATAAAAACCTTTCAAAAAAAGCTCTCTAGCTATTACTGCACCATCCCCGCCATTATGCCCAGGACCTATAAAAATTGTTATTCCATTCCTGAGAAGAGGTTTCTTTTTTAAGAGCCATCTACTAATTTGGATACCAGCTTTTTCCATCAATGCTTCTTGTGGCATTCCATCAGAAAACATTTCTTTCTCTAATATCAACATTTGCTTAGAATCAACAATTAAATGTTCAGAGTCAATTGTTGGCCATACAATTTCGTTCATAATGAGTACAAAGCAATTGAAGAACTGTTCAAAAATTTAAACTTCCATGCTAAAGACACAAAAGGATAAAAAATTAGAGAACTTTTTTTCTTCTAATAATAAAACTAAAAAGAAGAAAAATATTATTGTAGGTCTTTCTGGTGGCGTTGATAGTTCTCTTTCAGCTGCTCTTCTTGTAGAAAGAGGCTGGAATGTTGAGGGACTAACCCTTTGGTTAATGAAAGGACAAGGCTCCTGTTGTTCTGAAGGATTAGTAGATGCTGCTGGTCTTTGTGAAGATTTGGGAATTAATCATAAAATAATAGACTCAAGAGAAGTTTTCGAAAGAGAGGTGATTAAAAAAACTACTGAAAGCTATGAGAAAGGACTCACTCCACTTCCATGTTCGATGTGCAACAAGAATGTGAAGTTTGAAGAGATGCTTAATTACGCAATAAACAAAAAAGACTTTACTTATATTGCGACCGGACATTACGCAAGGATAAAAAAATCATCTTGTGCTGAAACACTTGATTGCAAGAGCTTTATATTAAAGGACTTCCTTCTTCTCAGAGGTGCTGACGAAAATAAAGACCAAAGTTATTTTCTTTATTCTCTTTCACAAGAAGTACTAAGCAGATTAGAATTTCCTCTTGGTGAAATGAAAAAAGAAGAAACAAGAAAAGAAGCGCTGAGATTAGGCCTCAGAACTGCTCAAAAACCAGAAAGTCAAGATTTATGTTTAGTTGAGCATTATGGATCAATGCAGAGATTTATCGACAAACATATTGAACCCAAAGAAGGAGAAATTGTTCATGTTAATGGAAAAGTCCTAGGAACGCACAATGGTATTCAGCACTTTACGGTAGGTCAAAGAAAAGGTTTGGGCATCGCTTGGCCGGAACCATTATATGTAAAAAGTTTAGATAGGGTAAAAAACATAGTTTATGTGGCAGACAAAAATGATCTATTTAATAGAGAAGCAATAATTACAAAGGTTAACTGGGTTTCAATCGAAGAACCTAAAGAAGAGATAGAAGTAGAAGCACAAATTAGATATAGAAGTCATCCAGTAAGAGGAACTTTAATCCCTTTGAAAAGTAATGATAATCCTACTAAAACATTTAAATTAATTTTTGAAGATAGTCAAAGTTCGGTAACGCCCGGACAAGCTGCAGTTTTTTATAAAGGAGAAATTTTATTAGGTGGAGGGTTAATTAATTAATTTTCCAAAAGATATTTAATCCTATAAAAAATATAAACAAAAACAAAATAGGTTTATCTCCAAATTTTGTATAGAAAGTCTTTTCGGATGAAAAATTAGGGAACACTATTTCATTTTGCTCAACATCATAATCCAAAAGTTTAATTATTTTTCCATCATCTTGAACTAAGCCCGAAGGGCCTGTATTTGATACTAGTAAATTATTTTTCTTATTTTCAATACTTCTTAATCTAGCCAAAGATAGGAATTGATTATAAAGCTTAGCTGGATATGGATCTAAATTTGCTGCAGTTATTATTAGTTTTGCACCGCTATTAATAGCCTTTCTTATTTCTAGTCCATCACTAATTTCGTAACATATAGCTACTGCTAGTGGAGGTGTAAATTTAGGATCAAAAAATCTTGAATCAGAGCCTGGTTGAATTCCTCCTACTGCAGATAATCCTCTTGAAAAACTATCTAGAAATCTAGGTATTTTTTCACCTATTGGAACAAGTCTATTTTTATCTATAAATGAGGTAAAAGATTTATCTCCAATATGAAATCCGAGTAAAGAACTTCTTAACTCATTATTTGAATTTCTGAAACCTCCTGACAAGGTATTAACCTTCATGCTTTTAGAAAAATAAAAATTATTAGATAGAGTTCCTTCAGGAGCAACAAGAAGATTCGCTTTGTTTGATAAAGCATATTTTTGAGCGATAGATAGCTTTTCTTCAATAAATTCATCACTTATTTTTAATTTTTCTCTTGTTGGTATATTAGTTTGCCAAATAGCTACTGGGTATTCATAATTTCTTTTTAAAGGGGTTGTTAAACCTCCAAATAAATGTAAGAAAATAAAAACCAAAAGTCCTAAAAGAAATATTTTTTTAAAGTGAAGTTTTCTTTCCCATCTACCTTGAATATAAAAAATCCAAAATCCAATCAATATTTGTAATACGCATAAACCACTTGCACCAATCCATCTTGCCAAACCAGCAAGATAAATATCACCTGGGATAAGACTCTCTCCTAAACCTATCCAAAAAAAAGGTGTTTGAGAAAGTATCAGTTCACCTATACCCCAAGTCAAGGATAAAAAAAATACTTTTACTGTTAAAGGTAATATTTTCATTTTGAAAAAATCCTCTTTCCAGAGAATAATTTCAACTAACAATCCCCATAAATAAACTAATATCCCACCTAGAAAAGCGCAAAATAATAATATTAAAATGGCAATTATTAAACTTGCAAGCCATGACAACCCAAGCCATGTCAATGGATGAAGATCATAAAGCCAAGAATGACTAATCAAGATAAAGAAAAAACCCCAACAAAAATTTGCTATTCTCCTTTCACTTCCCTTCCATAAAATAAATAAAGATATCGGCATAAATATCAGCCAAAAATGAGTTGAAACTGAAATTCCTCCTAAAATCCCTCCTAAACAAGGGTATAAATATTGTCTTAGACTTTTAATTTGAGTTGGGATTAACAATCTAAAATTACGAAATTAAATTTATAATCACCCATTTATTGTACCTTCATTCTGTAAACTAAGTTTTAGTAACTTTCAAAATTTAAGTGAAAGAAGTCTTTATTAGTTTTGCAGTTTTTGTTTTTTGTGTTTCATTAACTCTTTTCAGTCAATTTAATTCACCTCAAGTTGTTAATGCTGCTGAATCAGAAACTCAGTCAGTTCAAAGAACACCTGTTGCAAAATCATCAAATATCTCAAATAATAATTTATTTGAACTAGACCCATCAGATCCAAATCCTATACTTTTCGCTATGGCAGAAGAAACACCATCAGACAACAATTCAAGGACTACAGAAAGTGGTCTAATTATTGCAGATATTGTAAACGGAGAAGGAGATGAAGCTAGTGCTGGGCAAACAGTTACTGTAAATTACACAGGAACTCTAGAGGACGGGACACAATTTGATACCAGTATCGGAAGAGCTCCATTCAGCTTTCCCTTAGGTGCTGGACGAGTAATAAAAGGTTGGGACGAAGGTGTAGCAGGCATGAAAGTTGGAGGCAAAAGAAAATTAACAATACCTCCGGAACTTGGATACGGATCAAGAGGAGCTGGAAATGTGATACCTGCTAATGCGACTTTAATATTCGAAGTTGAATTATTAAAAGTCAATTAAATTAAGTAAGAAAAATATCTAAGACTTTTCAATTTAGTTAATCTCCAAGTAATATATATACAACACCAAATATTTGAAATGTTAAGTAAATTCATCAATTCTTTTCTAGATAAAAAATCCCCAATGACAGTCCATGCTCACTGCGATGGTCCTTGTGGTGTTTACGACCCAGCATCTACGAGAGTTGCAGCTGAAGCAGTTTTATCAATGACAAAAAAACTTATTGCATTAGAAGCTCCTTCTAGCACTGATTCAGCAGAGTGGGCTGCATACAGTAATACATTTTCTAGATACGTTGCAGTTAAAGAAGAGCAAGCAAAAGAAACAAAGAAAGAGATTCTAATTTTGTGGACAGATTATTTTAAACCAGTTCACTTAGAAACTTATCCAGACTTACATGAGACCATTTGGAAGGCGGCCAAATTATGCAGTGCATGCAAAGTTAATATTGACTTAGCCCAAGCTGAAGAACTCATGAGTTATGTAGAAAAAATTCATAATATTTTCTGGGCTTCAAAAGGAAGATCAGACGCTTTTGTAAAAGCTAGTTAACTCAGAGTTATTTTCAAAAGTTTTTTTGATTTAATTTTATTTTTTTTAGGTTTAAGAAAAACCGCAATTATTAGTGGTGAATCGATGTTCCCTTACCTAAAAGAAGGGGATATTGTATTTTTTAAAAAATATAAAAAGAATAAATCAATACTTAAAAATCGACAAATAGTTATTTTTAATCATCCATTTAAAAATAAAAATCTAATAAAAAGGATAAATTCAGTAAATCAAAATAACGTTGAGGTTATTGGAGACAATATTGAATTTAGTGAAGATAGTAATAAATTTGGATTAATCAATAACGAAAAAATAATTGGGATTGTCACCTCTAAATTAATTATTCCTAAATTAAAAAATTTTTTAATTCAAAAAAACAGAAGTACTTCTTTGAATCCAAAATAATCCCAAAGAAAAGGAAAGCCCTCCTGCTGCAGTTATTAATCTTTTAATAAATTTTTGACTTGCTTTAAAGGTGGTAAAAGATATTAAAAAAGTAAAAAGATTCATACTTATGAGTGAACCAATCAAATATGAAATCAAATATAAGCAAGCGCTTGTTAGAGGTAGTGCTAAAGCAGGAAGAACTGCAAGAAAATGTGAACCTCCAGCTATACCGTGTAGCAAGCCTAAACCAGTCAAAGCATGTGAGTGCCTATTATTATTTTTTTGTTCCTTAACATGAAGGTGAAAGTGACGATGGGCAATTCCATTCTCATGCTTATGGGAATGCGAGTGAATACTTAATTGAAAAGAATTTTTTATAGCAAATACTCCAACAATTAGAAGTGAAATTCCAACTAGGAATTCGGCCATACTAGAAAATTTGTTTAATGGCGTAATATCCTTAATAAAAATCGCTAGAAAAGCTAACAAGAGGACTCCTGAAGAATGGCCCAAGCCCCATGAGAAACTATTTTTAAGAGCTTTTTGAGGATTATTAATCGCTGCTGGTGCCATTGCAATTAGATGATCAGCTCCACTAACTACATGTACAAAACCTGCCACTATACCTGTTAAAATTACAGCCTGCATATATATTCAGTACAACTCTGTTTATTCAATTTTATAGCACGATTTGAAGTCAATATTAAATTGAGTTAAATAATTTCTTGAACGATTGTTCAATATCAGTTTCTCTCATAAAAGTTTCACCAATTAATACTCCCATGATTCCAATAGATCTAAGCGATTCTAAATCTTCGGCACAATTAATTCCGGATTCACTAATGGGAATAATATTTTGTTTTAAAAATATATCTGCATATGTATGCATCAATTCTATTGATGTTTTTAAATCAGTTTTAAAAGTCTTTAAGTCCCTGTTATTTATTCCAATCAAATTAAAAGATTTTAACTTTAGAATCCTTTCTAATTCATTAGAGTTATGGACTTCAACAAGAACACTCATCTTTAAATTATCAGCTATTTTCTTTAAGTAAATTAAATCATCATCACTTAAAATCGCAGCGATTAATAATATTGCATCAGCACCAGATACCCTTGCTTTATAAATCTGATAAGCAGAAATAATAAAATCTTTGCAAAGAAGAGGGAGATTAGTTGATTTCCTTACAGTTTCGAGTATTTCATAACTACCTTGAAAAAACCTTTGATCGGTAAGTACTGATATACATGATGCACCTAATCCTTCATAACAAATTGCTATGTCTTCAGGATTAAAATCTTTTCTAATCACTCCTTTACTCGGACTAGCTTTTTTTATTTCAGCAATTACTCCTGGTTTTATTTTTGACTCCAAGATATTTTTATAAAAATCTTTGGGAGCAGGAAGGTTTTCAATCTTTTTTATGAGGTCTTCTAAAGGGACTATTTTTTTAAAATTCTTAATTTCAATATCCTTGTGCCATACAATTTCTTCCAGAATGTTTTTTGCTTGTGCTTCTCTATGAGGTACAGCATATTCTAAATTTTCTACCCTTACTGTTGGATTAGGTGGCCTGCGTCTTATCTCCATTAATTTTAGATACTAATTTATTTGAGAAGCCGCCTGTTTATATGCGACCTCAACTACTTCACTAAGGGTGGGATGAGTATGAACTTCTTTAGATAATTCAATTACATCTTGGTTCCTTGAAATAGCGTTCGAAATTTCTTGAATTAAATCAGCTGCATGTAACCCAAAAATATGAGCTCCTAATACTTTCCCATTATCTTTGTTGAAAATCAACTTTAGCAATCCCTCACTCTCTAATTCAGCCAATGCTTTTGAATTGGCCTTAAAGAAACTTTTGACAACTCCCAAAGTGAAATTTTCTTTTGTAGATATCTCTTTAGCTTCAACTTCAGAGAGACCAACTGAACTTATCTCTGGGTGAGTAAAGGTTGCTGCGGGGATACTTTTATAGTTAATTTCGACATTACCACCGCAAATATTATCAACAGCAATAGTACCCTGCGCTGCAGCTGTATGGGCAAGCATTAGTTTGCCCGTTACATCTCCAACAGCCCAAATGTTAGGTATTATTTCATCACCATTCTTAACTCTCATTTGATCATCTACAGGAATGAAACCTTTTACTGTTTCGATACCAACCGACTCAAGATTTAAGTTATTACTATTAGGACTTCTGCCAGTTGCGACTAGTACAGCGTCAACTTCTAAAGTTTCTACAACTTCCTTAGATTTTGCATCAGTCAGTTCTATTTTTACAGGGCATCCAGGTGTTATTTTTGTTGCAAAGACATTTGATTTTGTGTCTATATCTCTTGCTTGAATAAGGTTCTTCTTAGCAATTTTAGTGATGTCTGGATCAAATGTTGGCATAATATTTTCCAAAGCCTCGATCATGGTAACTTCACAACCAAGCGCGGTATAAACATCAGCAAATTCTAGACCTATATATCCGCTTCCAATAATTGCTATCCATCTTGGAAGCCACTCAAGTTTAACCGCATCATCGCTAGTAAATACGGTCCTATTATCCAAAGTTATTCCACGGGGCACAAAAGGAGAAGAGCCTGTTGCTATAACAATATTCTTACATGTCAAAATTTTATCAATTCCGTTTTTATCTCTTACACCTACTTTTTGATTTCCTTCAATTCTTCCAATGCCCAAAATAATTTCAACTCCACTCCTTTTAAGAGTTTTTGTTAAATTTTCTCTAACATTTAAAACTAAATTATTTGCATGATCTGCAATTTTTGATCTCTCGAACCTAACTGGTGAAGCATGTATACCAAATTTAGCTAAATGTTCATAATTAGCTATTTCTCTAACTTTTCCACTTGCAGCTAAAAGAGCTTTAGATGGAACACAACCCTTGTTAACACAAGTGCCTCCCATATCAGAAGATTCTACTATTGCGACTTTCAGTCCCTTACCAGCAGCATGTTTAGCGGCATCAAAACCTCCGTATCCTGCTCCTATTACTATTAAATCAAAATCAAAACTTGAATCAGTCACTTTTTATTTATTTATTTAGAGGTGTATGCGGCTCTTTTTCGTTCTAGTAATAACGGAACTGCAACACAAGCCACATTCAATGATTCTACAATCTCACTATGCGGAATTGTAATTGTTTCATTAAAAGCTTCTTGAATTTTTTTATGAATACCTTGACCTTCATTACCCAAAATTAATGCTGTACGTCTAGACCAATCAACTTCCCAGTAAGGTTTTGAAGGTTTTTTTGAACTCTCATTATGGCTACTAGTAGAGAAAATCTTAAATCCTACATTTGATAATTCAGACAAAGTCTTAAGTAAAGAATTTAATATTTCTTCTTCAATGCCATCAAATCTTAAAAATGGCAGATGAAAAACTGCACCTGAGGATGCTCTTAATACCTTTTGGCCTAATGGGTGCGCACCTCCAGCTAAAAAAATTGCATTGACACCCGCAGCTAAAGCGGTTCTAAATAGATTACCCATATTCCCAGGATCTTGAATTCTGTCGAGAACAAGAACAAAATCATCTTTTCTATTAAATTGATAATTAGGTATTGCTGAAATCTCTACTAAAGCTGCTATTCCATCTGGATTAATTGTTGAAATCGCAGATGCCAAGACTTCCTCTGAGACAATATTTATTAATGACTCATCAAATTTTTTGCTTAGATTTTGATTCTTTCTTAGCCATTTTTCGGTAACTAAAATCTTAGAGGGATTTTTTCCAGACTTCAGCAATTCTTCAATGAGATGTGTACCCTCTATGCAAAAAAAGTCTTGATCTTTTGGAGATGATCCTCTTTTAAATGATCTAAATCTTTTAACTAGATTATTGTTTTTACTAGTTATTTTTAAAAAAGTATTTTCTATGAGTATTTTTAAAAAATTTGTTATCAACTATATTTTAATTACATAAATATTTTGATCAATTATTTATTAAATTTTTATTTCCCAAGAAATCAAAAAATACATTTTCACTTTTAATTAATATTCATGACGTTACATAGGGTGGACTTAATATTATTAGTTTGTCATGATGAATCTAATAAATTAAGTCTTAATGATTTGCGGAAGCAAAACGAAGTCATATCTTAAATCGCAAAATTTAAAGATTCTTGGCCAAGGCAAGTTAAATGGAATAGTTGAAATAAGTGGTGCGAAGAATTCCGCATTAGTTTTATTAGCCTCATCATTGCTAACTAATGAAAAAATAATTCTTGAAAATGTACCTCTTCTCACTGATATTGAAAAGATGGGGAATATCTTAAAGAATTTAGGAGTGAATTTAGTTCGTAAAAACAACCAACTAGAAATAGATCCAACAACTATTTCGATTAAAGAACTTCCATATGAACTTGTTAAAGGATTAAGAGCTAGTTTCTTTTGTATAGGTGCACTATTAACTAAATTTGGAGAAGCTCAAGTACCGTTGCCAGGCGGATGCAATATTGGTTCAAGGCCAATAGATGAGCACATTAACGGATTAATCGCACTAGGAGCAGACATTATTATTGAAAAGGGAATTGTTAAGGCAAAAACAAGGGGGAACAAAAATAGACTTTATGGTACTCATATTAAATTAAATTGTCCAAGTGTAGGTGCGACTGAAACTTTAATAATGGCAGCATCTTTAGCTAAAGGAAGAACTACTATTGAGAATGCTGCTAGAGAGCCTGAAGTTCAAGATTTATGCCAAATGCTTAATAAAATGGGGGCAAAAATTTATGACTCCGGTAAAGAAACAATTATTATTGATGGTGTTAATAAGCTTAGCGGATGTACCCATAAAGTAATTCCAGACCGAATAGAAGCTGGAACTTTTCTAATAGCTGCTGCTGCAACTTCCTCTTCAATAACAATTTCTCCAGTAATCCCTCATCATCTTGAAGCTGTCACTAATAAGCTTCAAGAGAGTGGGAGTAAAGTTACGATTAAAGGTAATTCGATTTCTATCAAAAGTAAAAAGATTAAAGGAGTAGATATTGAAACAGCTCCTTTTCCAGGCTTTCCTACTGATTTGCAGGCACCATTTACAGCTTTAATGACAATCGCAAATGGGGAATCAAAGATAACCGAAACAATTTTCGAAAACAGAATGAATCATATTTATTTACTTAATGAAATGGGTGCTCGTATAAAACTAAACAAAAACGTTGCTCACATCAAAGGTGTTAAAACAATTAAAGGAATGAATCTAGTTGGCTCAGATTTAAGATCATCAGCTGCATTAATAATTGCAGGAATCATTGCAAAAGGTAGTAGTAAGATCTATGGATTAGAACATTTAGATAGAGGTTATGAATATTTTGAATTAAAACTAAAAAAATTAGGTATTAAAATAACCAGAGAGGTTAGTAAAAGTACTTTTGAGAAGAATGAATATAAAATTAAAACTAAATCTGAGAAACTTTCAAAACTAGAAGCAGCTTAATCTTTTCCAACAATTTTTCAAACCAAAAGTTAAATCAAACGTAAGCAATATTGATTAGTGAAATACAACCCAAAAATAATATTAACAAAACTAGAAAGCGATTAGACCAAATTTTATTTAAACCATGAAATTTGAATTCGTTCATGCCCAAGTTCCGCTATTAGATCCGAATGTTGTGAGTATAGTTACTGCAATAAAAAGATAAGGGACAAATTTAAAGGATAATTTTTTAGCTTGAGTTTTAGACATTTGCTTTTTTTACTAAATATAACACAATATTACTAATTATGAAGCTATCTCCTGTCAAAAAAAGACTTTTAGGAGCACTTAATCACAAAAATGTATCATATATGTTTAAATTTCCTTTTTCCCTCATTTCTTGTCAGCAAATGCAATAAATAATTCTATGTTTTTATCGAAAAGATTAACTATTAAGCAAGGTTATCTGGAAACTGTTCCTTGACCAGAACAATAGTCAATAAGTTGATTTTTGTTATAATAAAAAAGTTCATTTTTTCAAAAGCCTTGGGAGCGTGGTGGAATTGGTAGACGCACCGCACTCAAAATGCGGCACCTTCGGGTATGTCGGTTCAAGTCCGACCGCTCCCACTTTAATGAATACCTATAGTCGATTCGATATATCATTCAAAAAAGGAAAAGGTTGTTGGCTATGGGACAAAACAGGTAAAAGATATCTTGATGCAGTCGCTGGTATAGCAACTTGTAGTCTTGGACATAGCGATAGAGTTTTGAGAAGAAGGTTATCAACTCAACTAAAAAAGATTCAGCACATTTCTAATCTCTACAACATTGAAGAACAAGAACAATTAAGCAGAACTTTAACAAATATGAGTTGTGCTAAAAGCGTCTTCTTCTGTAATAGTGGTGCGGAAGCAAATGAATCAGCAATTAAATTAATTAAAAAATATGGAAATAAAACAAATAAAGGTAAAGAATCAATTATTCTCGCAGCAGAATCCAGCTTCCATGGAAGGACACTTGCAGCCTTGAGTGCCACTGGACAACCAAAATATCAAAAAGGTTTCGAACCAATGATTCAAGGGTTCAAATTTTTTAAATTTAACAATTTTGATTCGGTAAAAAAATTATTTGAAGAGTGTGAAAATAATGATCAAAAAATTTCCGGCGTTTTAGTTGAGCCAATACAAGGCGAAGGCGGCGTAATTCCTGGAAGTAAAATATTTTTTAAAAGCCTGAGAGAAATATGTGATAAATATAATTCTCTTCTCATTCTAGATGAGGTCCAAAGTGGAGTAGGTCGAACTGGGAAAATGTGGGGTTATGAGAATTTAGGAATTGAACCTGATGGATTCACCCTTGCTAAAGGATTAGGAGGAGGTCATGCAATTGGAGCGTTATTGGTAAAAGAAAAAGCCAACATTTTTTCTCCAGGGGATCATGCAAGTACTTTTGGAGGGAACCCATTTGCTTGTAAAGCTGCCCTAACTGTATTAGAAGAAATAAATAGAAGAAATATTATCAATAATGTTTATCAAAGAGGGGAACAATTAAGTACTGGGTTTGAAGAATTGTCAAAAAAATTTCCAAATATTATTAGCGGGAAAAGAGGTTTAGGTTTAATACAAGGTCTTGTGATCAATGATGATTATGCTGATGCAAAAAAAATTACATTAAAAGCTTTTGATAAAGGATTACTGGTAGTTCCTGCAGGAGGAAATGTTGTGAGAATTGTCCCACCATTAGTTATTTCTCGAAGAGAAATTAATATTCTTTTAAATAAGCTAAATTCAATTTTTGAAGAGTTATAGCAATTTAAATTTTGAAAAATGCAAATTTAAAAACTTTTGAATTATCTCCTAAATATGAAAGGGATAATATCAAGTTAGGTTTATCAAGAATTAAAAAAGCACTTCAAGAACTTGGTAATCCTTGCAAGAATATCCCTGCCATACAGATTATTGGAACCAATGGGAAAGGATCAATCGCGGCATATTTAGAAAGTATACTTTTTGAAGCTAAAAGGAATTTCGGTGTAACGACATCTCCTCATCTTTTGGATGTATGCGAGAGGATTAGAGTTAATAAAAAAAATATCAAAAAAACTGATCTTGAAAAAATCTATAGATTAATAGAAAAAAATTTTTCAACATTTGAATTAACTCCTTTTGAAAAAATCATTTGCTGCGCACTAAATTTTTTTGACCATCAAAAAGTTGAATTACTTATTCTTGAAGCTGGCTTAGGGGGACGATTAGACGCAACAACAGCCCATAAATCTAGACCTATCATTGCCATTGGGAATATTGGCTTAGACCATAAAGAATTTCTTGGAGATACTATTGAAAAAATTGCCCAAGAAAAATTAGCAGTTATAGAAAAAAACTCAATTGTCATCTCATGCAATCAAAATAGTCAAGTTGAAAATTTAATAACCAAAAAAGTTAAAGAGGTTGGAGCAGAAATTATTTGGAAAGATTCAATTTCAAACAGCTATGAGCTTGGATTAAGAGGAATTTTTCAAAAGCAAAATGCATCAGTAGCTGTTGGAGCAATTGAAGCGCTGAATAATTTGGGATTCAATATAAAAGAAAAACACATATCTGAAGGTCTTAAAAAGACAACTTGGAACGGAAGGCTAGAAATAATAAATTATTTAAACAAAGAAATTCTTGTAGACTGTGCGCACAATTATCCTGCTGCAAAAGCACTCTCTAATGAGCGAAGCAATTGGGAGAATGAAGATAAAGGAATTTATTGGATTTTAGGTGTCCAAAGACAAAAAGATATTTACGCAATATTAAAAACACTTCTAAAGAAAAATGATCACTTATTACTTGTGCCAGTTCCAAACCAACCTAGTTGGCAATTAAATGATCTCTCTCAGATTAAAGAAATTGACTTCCAAAAAACAATTGAATTTAAAACTTTTGAACTTGCCATTGAGTATTTATTTTCTTTAAAAAAATGGCCGACTAATCATCCTGTTCTGACAGGTTCTATTTTTTTAGTTGCTGAATTTATTAAATTTGCGAATAAACAGAAATATTAAATTTTAAATTGTTCTTTTACTTCCCAACCTTCCAATTTTCCTGGATTTAATAGCCCTTTAGGATCAAATCTTAATTTCGCTTTTACTTGATCTGCGTCAACCACTCCTAAGCCTCCGCCTTCGACAGTTAAAACATGAGGATTAAAAATAAACGCACCAAGTTTCTTGCAATCTTCCATTATTTCATTCAATTCATCTATCCCATTCCACCTTAATACAGGCAAAGCCGCTAATCGAGGTGATCCTTGTTGAGAAACTGCCTCTAAATGCCAAAGAACTTTTTTACCCCATTTTTTTCTCAAAAAATTAATTAATTCAAGTTCATCATTAAGTGGCAAAAGCATCTGTAAATACGTCCAATTTTTATCCTTAGACCTCATATGAAGAGTTGTGTGATTCCATACGACTTCAGAAATTCCATTGACGAGTTTTTCTTCTTCCCCAAGGAGGGTAGATTCAACTTTGAATTTTTTACAAATTAGCTCGATGGTTTTTATTCCTCCAAGAGTAGATTGAATTAATATCGTGTGACTTCTAGAATTAGTTTTAAACCATTTTGGCATTTGATCTACAATTTCTTCTTCAAGAATTGCTCCAAGTTTCAAATCAATTGCTGCGCTGGTAAGAGTTTTTAATATTTCTATTGTTTTTTCAAATTCAATACATTCAATAACTATTGAATACCACTTACGTTTGATATCAGTAGCAAGTAATAGAGAAGTAATTATTCCATTAGTCCCATAAGCATGATTCAGAGGTTCAGATTCTTCAGCATCAAATTTTAATAATTCAGGTTTTTCATTCATCGTTACTGCCTCTAAACCAATAAGATTCCCTGGATCTCTTAAAAATCCCCACCTAATTGAACCAATACCTCCTGATCCACCTGCAATAAAACCTCCAATTGTTGCAGTTTTCCAAGTACTAGGAAGCAACCTCAATTCCCTCCCATATTTCTCCAATTGTTTATTTAATTCTCCCATAACACAGCCAGACTGTACTTTTACAAAACCTGTATCTGGATCAAATTCTTCTAATTTATTAAAGTAACTCATCTGCATTACAACTCCTTTAAACAATGGGACAGCTTGTCCATAATTACCTGTACCTGAACCCCTTAAAGTAAGTGGGATAGAAAATTCCCAACAAATTTCTGCTACTTCCTTTACTGCTTTGTGATCACTAGGTCTTACCACCAAATCAGCAATACATTCATCTAATTTTTCAGTAAGGATTGGAGAGTAGTTATAAAAATCTTTTGAAAGTCTTTTGATGTCAGATTGGCTTTCAATAATCTCTAAATTTTTGACTTCTCTAAATTTGTCTATAAATTCAAGAGTATTTGATGTCATTAATTAAATTCTTATTGTCTTGTATATAAATTAGCCAATTAGCAATATAAATCGCCGTTTATAAATACTTTTCTCTTTAAATTGCTCGAAAAAACATCTGCCCATCTCTGTGCATCTAAAATCACAAAATCAGCAGGACAACCTTTTTTAATTAGACCATCCCATTTTAAATTTAATAATCTGCTTGGAGCTAAAAAAATAGAAGATAGAGTCATTCTCTCCCAGGGATTTAGTTGAAGCATAGGTATCGAGCAAGACAACATATAAAAAGGGTCAAAATTACCAAATGGATACCAAGGGTCTTGAACATTATCACTACCTAGAGATACATCCACGTGTGATTTTTGTAATTGCTTTATTGGCGCAACTGGTCTTTTTAATGAAGTAGTTTTATTACTTCGATTGAGCAGCCAAAAATTTGTCAGGGGTAAAGCAATAACCTTAATATTTTTCTGCGCCATTTTTTCTCCTAAATTTAAAATCTCTCTATTACTTAGAGAAACAAGACTACTTAAATGACTACAAGTGATCGGAATACTATTAATTTTTAAATTTTCGATTGTTTCTAATAAAACTTTTATTCCCGCTCCAGGTTCAATAATTGATTCATCTATATGCAAATCAATTTCTAATTTATATTTACTAGCAAGAAGAAGCATCTTTGCTAGAAATTTGCTTGTATTTTTTTTATTGAAAGGAGGAACAATAACACCTCCTAAAATACCTCCATTAGAGGAAAATATTTTTGCCAAATCTTCTCCATCAGTTGTATCCCAGAATTCCAAAGGAGCTAGAGCAACGTATTGTAGAGTCAATCCAGATGAAAATTTTTTTTGTAATTTAAAAAGTTCAATCCAAATGTCAATAGATTGACCTTTGTATGTGTCGATATGACTTCTAATAGCTCGATATCCATTTCTAATAGCAAGGTTTAATGATTTCTCAACTCTTTCAAGAACCTTATCTGTAGTTCTAGTTTTATGTTCTTCAAGATTTACTGATAATGCTCCTCCATAGTTTGATTCCAGATTAGGAAAGTCTGCCCATGTAAAAGATTTATCAAAATGCGAATGCGTTTCAACAAATCTTGGGAATAAAATATTTTTTGGTTTGATAATTTTATTTTTTAAAGGCTTTAACTCAGAAACAAATCCATCCTCCCAACTAATAGAAATTGAACATAAATCCTCTTGATCAATAATGAGGTTATCAATATCTTCTATTAAACAAAGGCTTCTGGGAATGAGAACCTCAGCTGTGCCGGAATTACTCAAATTCTTAAATTTTCTTCTATTTTAAATCATAAGAAAGCATTATTAAATTAGAAAATAATTCAAATTTCGCTAAAAGATAAAAATAATTATGAAAAATTACCCATGAGTTGTTAAATTTATAATTGTGAGGCGGGCGTCGCCAAGTGGTTAAGGCAGCGGCTTGTGGCGCCGCTATTCGGGGGTTCGAATCCCCTCGCTCGCCCTCAAAAAAATTGCAGCAAAATTATTTAACTTGTAATTTTGAAATAAAGAATTATAAAAAATCCCTAGCAAAGTGCTAACAAAAACAAAACCAGACGAAAAAAAAATTCAAAAGAATTCAACTACTAGAAGTTATTGGATAACCACATTTGGATGCCAAATGAACAAGGCTGATTCTGAGAGAATGGCTGGGACTTTAGAGAAAATGGGATACACCAGAGCAGATAATGAATTAAATGCCGATTTGGTCTTGTACAATACATGCACTATTAGAGATAACGCAGAGCAAAAAGTTTATAGCTTTCTAGGAAGACAAGCAAAAAGAAAGCACAAGACCCCCAGCTTAAAACTTGTTGTTGCGGGTTGTCTTGCTCAGCAAGAGGGAGAGTCCTTATTGAGAAGAGTCCCAGAACTTGATCTGGTTATGGGGCCTCAACACGTAAATAATCTTGAAAATCTGCTGGGGAAAGTTGATTTAGGAAATCAAGTTGCTGCAACAGAAGAAACCTTCATTTCTGAAGATATAACAAGTGCTAGAAGAGAAAGCTCCATTTGCGGTTGGGTTAATATTATTTATGGATGTAATGAAAGATGTTCATATTGTGTAGTCCCCTCTGTAAGAGGAAAAGAGCAATCAAGATATCCAAATGCGATAAAAAGTGAGATCCAAAAATTGGCTGATGATAATTTTAAAGAAATTACTCTTTTGGGTCAGAACATTGATGCTTATGGTAGAGACCTACCTGGAACCACAAAAGAGGGGAGAAAAGAGAATACACTAACTGATCTTTTGTATTATATTCATGATGTTAAAGGAATTCGCAGAATAAGATTTGCTACTAGTCATCCAAGATATTTTTCAAAAAGGTTGATTCAAGCTTGTTATGAACTTGATAAAGTCTGTGAACATTTCCATATTCCTTTCCAAAGTGGAAATGATGAAATTTTAAAGCAAATGTCCAGAGGATACACTATCAAAAAGTATAAAAATATTATCGATAATATTAGATCATTAATGCCAGATGCATCAATCACAGCTGACGCGATAGTTGCTTTCCCAGGAGAAACCGAACAACAATATCAAGATACATTAAAGTTAATATCAGAAATTGGCTTTGATCAGGTAAATACAGCAGCATACTCTCCAAGGCCAAACACGCCTGCAGCAGTCTGGGCGAATCAACTTTCGGAAGGTGTGAAAAAAGCTAGATTGCAGGAAATTAATGATTTGGTTGAGAAAACTGCTAGGAATAGAAATCAAAGATATATCAATAACATCGAAAGCGTTTTAATTGAGGGTTTAAATCCAAAAAATTCTTCGCAAATTATGGGTAGAACTAGAACAAATAGATTAACTTTCGTAGAGATTCCCAAAAAGATTAACTTTAATTTTTCATTGGGAGATGAGATTAATGTCAGAATTAATGAAGCAAGACCTTTTTCTCTAACAGGAGAACTTTATTTATAATTTTTTCTAAAAATGATCGGGGGAAAGAAAATATGTATTGGGTTAATTTTTGGTGGGGAATCCAATGAACATGAAGTATCAATATCCTCTGCAAGAACAGTTTTTCAAGCCTTTAATTCAGAAATAAACAAACAACGCTTTACTGTTAAAGCCTTTTACATTAGTAAATTTGGAGATTGGATTGATAGTGATCTTTCAGAAAAAATGTTATTTGATGAAATTGAAAATAATACAACAAAAAAACAGGGGATTTTTAATCAAGAAAGAATTAACTTCCTAGACGGAATTGAATTTCAAAATGTTGATGTTTGGTTTCCACTACTACATGGTTTTAATGGTGAAGACGGATCAATTCATGGCCTACTTAGATTTACAAAGAAACCTTTAGTCGGATGTGGAATTATAGGCTCTTCTATTGGAATGGATAAAATATTGATGAAAACAATTTTCTCAAATCTTAAACTTCCACAAGTTAATTATTTATTTTTTCAAAATGAAGATCTCAACGATGAGGAAGTAAAAAATAAGTTAATTAATGAAATTTTAGAAAAATTAAATTTTCCTGTATTTGTTAAACCATCGAACTCTGGATCATCTCTTGGCATCTCCAAAGTGATAAATGAATCAGAAATATTACAAGCATTAGAAAAGGCTCGTGAAATAGATCCAAGAATCTTAGTTGAAGAAGGCTTAGAGGTTAGGGAAATTGAATGCGGAATAATTGGGAAATCAAAACTCTTAGCCTCTGAGATAGGCGAAGTAAAGTACGAAAGTGATTGGTATGATTACGATTCAAAATATTACTCAAATAATAAAATAACTATCCCAGCTGAAATAGATTCTAAAATTACAAAAGAAATTAAAGAAATTGCTATTCAAAGTTGTAGAGCACTAAATATTTTCGGTTTTGCAAGAGTAGATTTCTTTTTAGAAAAATCTTCAAATAAAATTTTGTTAAATGAAATAAATACAATCCCTGGTTTTACAAAAAACAGTATGTTTCCAATGCTTTGGAAGGCTTCAGGTTTAAATATTGATCAACTTGTGGCTAAACTAGTAGATATATCTTTAGATTTATAATTCAAATCAAATGTTGCATGGACTTCTTTGGTTACCATTGCTTTTTATTTTTATATTATTAACTGCTTTAGGATGGTTAGAAAGAAGAAGGCAAAATCTTTTTAGGAACTGGGCCAGTGGTTCTGAACTTTGTAAGTTAGATAGTTCAGGTGCAGCATCCTTAAAGGATGGGGAATTAAAGTGGAGTGCATTTGAAGCTGGTACATTTGAAGAAAAAGATAGTTTCACAATTAAGAAATTAGAGTTAGTTGAATTAATGGCCCTAACTTCTGGAGAAGCTCCCCTTACAAATGAATCTCAAGGAAAGTGCAGGTTGAGATTAGTAGGCGATGGGAAAGAGATGGATGTGCCATTTTCAGATGCAGACCAGGCTAGAGAATGGATGGAGCAATTAATGGAAAAAGCTAGATGTGATTTGTGAAATACAAGAAAACAATTAACAATAGAAGCTTTTTATTACTACTTTTATTTTTATTTGGAACAAGCTTAATAAGCATAAAAACACTAAAAAAAGTAAATATTCAGGACATTAGAATTTCTGGAAGTGAATTATTCTCACAGAATGATATTGTAAAAAATTCATCTTTAAAATTTCCAATAAAATTAGTTCTAATTAATACGTATTTTTTAGAAAAAGAGTTAAAACAAAATTTGTCACTTAAGAACATTTCTGTAAACAGAGAATTATTTCCTTTTGGTTTGAAAGTCAAAGTTAATACAAGAACACCAATAGCTTACGGCGAAAGATTATTTAATAAAGAAAAAATATTTGGCTTTATTGATAAAGATGGGAGTTTCATCGAAAAAGATAATGTTGAAGAAAAAAAAATTAAAGGATTAACGATAAAAGTTTTTGGATGGAAAGAAAAATTCAAAAAGGTATTATCTGAAATTTTCATAGCCCAAGAGAATTATGATTTCGATATAGTCAAAATTTATTTTTCACCAAATGGATTTCTAACTATTAAGGAAAAAGATTTACAAACTATATTACTAGGATTAAATCCAAATCTAATCAACTATCAATTACTAATAATCAATAACTTAAAAAATGAATTTAAGAGAAATAACTTTTCTGAAAAAATTGATAATATTGATCTTACTGATCCAAAGAAACCAAAAATAAAAGTGTTCAAACCCTAATATTTAAAAAAGGGTTTTGAATAATTTTTTTTAATTATTGTAGTGTTGATATGGGTTTTGCATTCAAAACAAAATATTTAATAAATAAATATTTTTAGGATTTTCCTCAACAAATTCCTACAGATGAGCTGAGTAAGTTCATAATGCACCCAATACTAGTATTAGATTCCTATTAAGAGATGAGCTTCGGTAACAATCCAAACTTTGATCAATCGAGAGAAATCCTTCCAAGCCAAAACGCTAAAATAGAAGTTATTGGTGTAGGTGGCGGTGGCAGTAATGCAGTCAATAGAATGATAAACAGTGATTTAGAAGGCGTTTCATTTAGAGTCCTCAATACCGATGCACAAGCCCTACTACAATCTTCTGCAGAGAGTAGGGTTCAACTTGGACAAAACCTCACTAGAGGTTTAGGTGCTGGCGGGAATCCAAGTATTGGGCAAAAAGCAGCCGAAGAAACCAAAGAAGAGCTTCAACAAGCTTTAGAAGGATCTGATCTGGTTTTTATTGCAGCTGGAATGGGTGGAGGAACTGGTACAGGAGCAGCTCCCGTAGTTGCAGAAGTAGCCAAACAAAGTGGGGCTTTAACAGTAGGTATAGTAACTAAGCCATTTTCTTTTGAAGGAAAAAGAAGAATGCGTCAAGCAGAGGAGGGGATTGCAAGACTAGCTGAAAACGTTGATACTCTTATAGTTATTCCAAATGACCGATTAAAAGACGTTATAGCAGGAGCTCCCCTTCAAGAAGCATTTAGGAATGCTGATGATGTTCTAAGGATGGGAGTCAAAGGCATAAGTGACATAATTACTTGCCCAGGACTAGTTAATGTTGATTTTGCAGACGTAAGATCAGTTATGACGGAAGCTGGCACTGCTCTTCTAGGAATAGGTATAGGTTCAGGAAGATCTAGAGCTATAGAGGCAGCACAGGCAGCAATGAATAGTCCTTTATTAGAAGCAGCTAGAATTGATGGAGCTAAAGGCTGCGTTATAAATATTACAGGTGGCAAAGACATGACTTTAGAAGACATGACCTCCGCATCTGAAATTATTTATGATGTTGTTGATCAAGAAGCAAATATTATTGTTGGTGCAGTGGTAGATGAGGCGATGGAAGGGGAGATACAAGTTACAGTAATTGCTACAGGCTTTGAAATGACCCAACCATTAAACCAGCAAAGAATAAAAAACAGATTATCTAATCAACCCTTATATAATTTTTCAGACAATAAAGAATCAGGAGCAAGTATTCCTGAGTTTTTGAGATTAAGGCAAAATAAGAAAGATATAGGTTAGAAGGTAAAATAAATAGAGTGACTCGGTTATCTCGCCTGCCTCAAGCATCCCTTGTGGCTGCTACCTTCCGGTCCTGACCAGGTTTAGGCGTTAAAACCGCGAAAGGCCGAGTCAAAAACATCCTAGCAATTCTTGATTCAAAAAGATACATAAATTTATTATGTTGCCTTCAGACCTAGTTAATTATAAAAAAAAATCTCGCAAAATCATTGCACTAACTGCTTGGGACTCCATATCAGGATCTATTGCTGAACAAGCAAATGTTGATCTCGTACTAGTAGGAGATTCATTAGCAATGGTCTGCCTAGGATACAAATCGACATTGCCATTAACTTTAGAAAACATAATTTATCATACCAATGCTGTTTCAAGAGGATTTAAGAAGAAAATTGAGGAACAACCTTTAGTCGTTTCAGATATGCCTTTCCTGACTTACCAATGCGGAGAGGATAAAGCTGTTGAGTATGCAGGGAAAATCATTCAGAGCACTTACGCAAAAGCTGTAAAAGTAGAAGGAGCTGAACCAGAAATACAAAAAGTTATTTCTAGATTAATAAGAATGGGAATCCCTGTTATGGGTCATATAGGTCTTACCCCACAAAGCTATCTAAATATTGGATTAAAAAAACAAGGAGAAAGCTTAGCAAGCCAAGAAAAAATCAAGAAAGAGGCTTCAATTCTTGAAGAATTAGGGTGTTTTTCAATAGTTCTTGAACATATTCCTGATTTGCTAGCTAAAGAAATAAAAACTTCTTTAACAATTCCCATAATAGGTATCGGTGCAGGTAATTATTGCGATGGGCAAGTAAGAGTTACTGCAGATTTGTTAGGCCTTAATGATGATCAACCACCATTTTGCCAACCGATTATTCAAGGAAAGAAATTATTTAAGGATAAATTAAAAGAATGGGTAGACTCTGAAAAGCTTAAATAATCTCATCACACCACTTAAACATAGAAACAAGAACTTGATTGCTTAGTTCCATTCCTTTAGGGTCACTTAAAAAGAATCTATTCCCCCTTCTTACTAGTAGTCCACTATCAAGAAATTTTTCCCATTCTTCAAGTAATTTACTAAAATTACTTTTAAATTTTTTGTTTTCCCAGTTTTGTTCTTTAAACAATTCTTTGATATCTACACCCTCTTTGAGTCTTAATCCCAACATTATTTTTTCATCAAGTTCTTTATAGACAAACTCATTATTAGTTAGTGATGAATCTAAATTACGTTCATATTGTTTAACTACCCATTCTTTATATTCATTGCTAAATCTTGGTCTAGTTAACTTTTCCCCCCAAGGTGAACTAGTAGAACCTTGACCAAAACTCCACCAGCCTAAACCACTCCAATAAACCCTATTATGTCTCGATTGATGTCCTGGGAGGCAATAGTTTGAGATTTCATATCTTGAATAACCTGAGTTTTTTAAAATTAAATGAGTTGATTTACTATTTCTAAAAGCTTGTTCATCACTTGGGAGTTTTAATTTTCCTAAATTAACTAATTTTTTAAAAACAGTGCCATTTTCAATATTTAAATCGTAAATAGATAGGTGCGGTGGCGAAAATGTTATTGCTTTTTTTAAGTCATATTGCCATTCTTTAAATCCACTAAGTGGCAAGTTTTGAATTAAATCTAGACTCCAGCTTTTTATTAACCCAGACTCATATTCTTTCTTCAACCATAAACAAGATTTTTCTGCATCTTCTTTCAAATGACGCCTTCCCGACTTTTGAAGTATCTGATTATTAAAACTTTGTACTCCGAGACTAAATCTATTTATCCCAGCATTTATGAATCCACGGAGATCATCTTGAGTAAAACTAGCTGGATCAACCTCCATAGTGATTTCAGCACCATAGTCAATTCCATAATTTTCTTTAAAAAGATCAATTAATTCTTTGATTTGGGTAGGATCTAAAATTGATGGAGTACCACCTCCTATATAGATTGTCGATAGAAGTGATTTATGCTTAATTGACAATATTTCTTTATATAAAAAATGCAAATACTCTTTAACAGTTTTGCTTCCATAACCTTGTAAAGTTTCAACTTTGTTTCCTAATGGAATGACTGCAAAATCACAATAAAAACACCTTCTGTGGCAAAAAGGAATGTGCACATAAGCACTTCTTGGAAACTTATTCATAATCTAAATTCATTTTTAAGCTCCAAAAAAGTATTTAGGATCGAAAAAAATTAAATCCTTATTTACTCAATTAATAAATCCTAGTAGATTATAGATATGACAGATATCTTAGTATTAATTTTATTTGTATTGTCTGGGGCTGCTTCAGGATGGCTTGGTGTTGATTTATTGCCAGTGGACATACTTAAACAGGTATCTAATGTAGAAGGTTTTAGAATTGTTTTAGCGATAATAGGTTTTTTTGTAGGATTAGCAGCTGGTTTTGTATTCCTTCAACTTAGAAAGACGTTTCTTGATCAAATAAGAACAATGCCAACGGACTTACTAATAAGTAGGTCTGTTGGATTAATTTTAGGATTACTTGTTGCAAATCTACTACTTGCTCCAATCCTATTAATTCCTTTCCCTAGAGAAGTTTTTTTCGCAAAACCCTTAGCAGCTATATTAAGCAACATTTTCTTTGGTGTGCTTGGTTATAAATTGGCAGATACCCACGGAAGGACATTGTTGAGATTATTCAATCCAAATAATACTGATGCATATCTAGTGAATGAAGGGATCCTCCCTGCTGCAAGTCCAAAAATTCTGGATACCAGCGTAATTATTGATGGAAGAATCAATGGCCTATTAAGTTGCGGCTTATTGGAAGGTCAATTAATTGTTGCTCAAAGTGTAATTGACGAATTACAAACACTTGCTGACTCAAGCAGTAATGAAAAAAGGTCGAAAGGCAGAAGAGGCCTCAAGTTATTAAAAGAATTGAGAGATATATATGGGAGAAGACTTGTAATAAACCCAACAAAGTATGAAGGTAATGGGGTAGATGAAAAACTCTTGAAAATTACTGAGGATATGACAGGGACTTTAATTACGGCTGATTATAATCTTTCTCAGATTGCTGAAGTTAAAGAATTAAAAGTTATGAATTTAAGTGATTTAGTTATTGCTTTAAGGCCAGAAGTACAACCAGGAGAATCACTTAACATAAAAATAGTGAGAGAAGGCAAAGAAAAAATGCAAGGTATTGGATATTTAGATGATGGCACAATGGTTGTTATTGACGAGGCAAAGAATTTTGTGGGAAGCAGATTAGATATTGTTATCACAGGAGCATTACAAACTCCCACAGGAAGAATGGTCTTTGGAAAACTAATAAATAATCCTGAGTCAAACAAATCTTTTAAATCACCAGCGACACAGGGCTAAATCTAGCTACAATCTAAACAATATAAATTTTTGTGATACAAATGACTGTATCTGCTCCTTATTACGGCGAAAACACCGTTATGAGGACTCCTCCCCCTGATCTCCCCTCTCTTTTATTAAAAGAGCGAATAGTTTATCTTGGTTTACCATTATTTTCAGATGATGATGCGAAAAGACAACTAGGAATGGATGTAACTGAGCTAATCATTGCTCAACTTCTTTATCTAGAATTTGAGGATCCAGAAAAACCAATTTATTTCTATATCAATTCAACAGGGACAAGTTGGTACACCGGTGACGCCGTTGGTTTTGAAACAGAAGCTTTCGCTATCTGCGATACAATAAGCTATATCAAGCCCCCAGTACACACAATATGTATCGGACAAGCAATGGGGACTGCTGCAGTTATCCTTTCATCTGGCACTAAGGGGCAAAGGGCAGCTCTCCCACATGCTTCTATTGTTTTACATCAACCTATAAGCGGAGCAAGAGGCCAAGCTACCGATATCCAAATAAGAGCTGAGGAAGTTTTGAAAAATAAAAAATCAATGCTGGAGATTTTATCTCGTAATACAGGAAAGACTATCGAAGAACTCTCAAAAGACTCTGACAGGATGAGCTATCTCAACCCCCAAGAAGCCCTAGATTATGGAGTTATCGATAGAATACTCACAAGCCAAAAAGATTTACCAAATAAAATTTAACCTTCACAAAACTATTTTAAAACCATGCCAATAGGAACTCCAAGTGTGCCTTACAGACTTCCAGGAAGTCAATACGAAAGATGGGTTGACATTTATACAAGACTAGGTGTTGAAAGAATTCTTTTTCTTGGGCAGGAAGTGAATGATGGTATTGCTAATAGCCTTGTTGCGCAAATGCTTTATCTAGATTCTGATGATAATTCCAAACCTATCTATCTATATATAAATAGCCCTGGAGGATCAGTTACTGCTGGCTTGGCTATATATGACACTATTAAATACGTAAAAAGTGATGTAGTAACAATCTGCGTAGGCCTAGCAGCCTCAATGGGAGCGTTCCTGTTGGCCGCTGGCACAAAAGGTAAAAGAGTTGCCTTGCCTCACAGCAGAATAATGATTCACCAACCTCTTGGAGGAACTTCTCAACGTCAAGCAAGTGATATTGAAATAGAAGCTAAGGAAATTTTAAGAATTAAAGACATGTTAAATATGTCTATGGCAGATATGACAGGCCAATCATTTGAGAAAATTGAAAAGGATACAGATAGAGATTATTTTCTAAGTGCGGAAGAAGCAAAAAATTATGGCTTAATCGATAGAGTAATCACACATCCAAGCGAAGCAAATCAGTCTTAAATTTTCTAAATTAATATTTTAATTTTAATTTTTAAATTAATAATTTTTTTGGTTTATTTACACCTTAATGTCTAAAATAATAATTATCAAATGCAAAGAAGTTACAACTAATGACCCAACTCTTTTACGACACAGATGCAGATCTAAGTCTTTTAAATAATAAAACAATAGCGATTATTGGATATGGTTCGCAAGGTCATGCTCATGCCCTAAACCTTAAAGATAGCGGAATGGACGTAATTGTTGGATTATATAAAGGGAGTAAGTCTGAAAGCAAAGCAATTAGCGATGGTCTACAAGTATTTAGCGTTTCTGAAGCTTGTGAAAAAGCAGACTGGATTATGATTCTCCTCCCAGATGAGTTTCAGAAAGATGTTTACCTTAAAGAAATAGAGCCCAACTTAAAAGAAGGAAAGATATTAAGTTTTGCTCATGGCTTCAATATAAGATTCGGTCTTATCAAACCTCCTAGTTTTGTGGATGTTGTGATGATTGCTCCAAAAGGACCTGGACACACTGTTCGTTGGGAATATCAGAATGGGCAAGGAGTTCCAGCACTATTTGCAGTAGAGCAGGATTCTTCTGGAAGTGCAAGATCATTGGCGATGGCTTACGCTAAAGGGATTGGCGGAACAAGAGCTGGGATTCTTGAAACAAACTTCAAAGAAGAAACAGAAACTGATTTATTTGGCGAACAAGCTGTTTTATGCGGAGGATTATCAGAACTCGTCAAGTCAGGCTTCGAAACTCTTGTAGAGGCAGGATATCAGCCTGAACTTGCTTACTTCGAATGCTTACATGAAGTTAAACTTATTGTTGATTTAATGGTAAAAGGAGGCTTATCACAAATGAGAGATTCCATTTCAAATACTGCTGAATATGGAGATTATGTAAGTGGTAAAAGACTTATTAATAGTGATACAAAGAAAGAAATGCAAAAAATTCTAAAAGATATTCAAGATGGAACTTTCGCTAAGAATTTTGTGGAAGAATGCGATAAAAATAAACCCTTAATGACAAAATTAAGAGAAGAGAACTCAAAACATGAAATTGAGAAAGTAGGAAAAGGGCTACGCTCGATGTTCAGTTGGCTGAAATAAGTTTATTTTTAATATTTCTTGGATCAATTGGTTTTGATTTATTGACCGGCGATCCAAGATTTTTTATCCATCCTGTTCAAGTAATAGGCTTTTACATAAAAAAAATATCTGATTACTTCATAAATAATTTTGGTGAGAATAAAAAAATATTGTTTTGGGGAGGTTTCATCGTAGCTATATCAACTATTGGCATGAGTTTTGGTTTAGGAAAATTGATAGAACTCAGTTATATGCAATCAAGAAATCATTTTATAGGTGGATTGTTAATTTTTTTTGGACTTTCAAGTTGTATTGCGACTAAGGGACTTATTTCAAGTGTGAAAGAGATTGCAGAGCTCATAGAACGCAAGGAAATTAATAACCAAAATAAGAGAATAATCAGAGAGAAGGTACAGAGAATAGTAAGTCGGGATGTAAGGGAATCTTCCATAGCACATCTTTTAAGATCAAGTGCCGAAAGCCTTACCGAAAATTCTGTTGATGGAATATTTGGGCCATTATTTTGGATTTTTATTGGAATTATTTTTATGAAGTTTTCAATTTTTCTTCCAGGACCTTTATCACTTGGTTTTACTTATAAAGCCATAAGCACTTTAGATTCAATGATAGGTTACAAATATGATTATTTTAGATATTTGGGTTTTTTCAGTGCAAAAATCGAAGATATTTTTACATTTATTCCTTCAAGATTAGTTTTAATCACGTTACCTTTAATTAGCTCCAAAGTTAATGAGTATGGATCAATCATAAAAAAAAGTTATCTTGATGGTAAAAAATATGATTCCCCAAATGCTGGGATTTCAGAAGCTATATTTGCCTATATTTCCGATATCAAATTGGGAGGCAAAAGTAAATATAAAAATGAAATTATTGAAAAGCCAATAATTAATGAGACTGGGGAAAATTGTACTGAAGAAAAAATCAAATTAATTTGTCAATTTATTTTGAGATTACAATTTTTATGGATAATAATTTTTGTCTTAATTTTTTTTATAATCTCGATTTTAATTGAATAATAAATTAGTTTTAAAATTAGTAGAATAAATTATAAAGATTTATGCAAGAAAACGGCTCTCCTATAGAAAATCAAAATGATGATTTTACTAATACACCATCTACTGATAATGAATACTCAAAATGGGTAGACAATCAGGGAGATGAGGTAAAGAATGTTTTTGGATTTAATAGCAGTGCTGAACTTGTAAATGGTAGAGCAGCAATGATCGGATTCTTAATGCTTATATTAACCGAGTTGGTTTTTAGTGGCAGGCCTGTAACTTCTTCAATTTTTGGTATCAATTAAAAATGGAAGAAAAAAAATCTATTCCAATCAAAGCAATCTTATACATATCTGTATGGGTAATAATTTGGGGAACATTAGGTTCCTTGATTGATTATCCTCTTTATAAAAATAAAATCTACGTAGAAGGAAGTATATATCAATATCTTACTTTCACAGTTACAGCGATTATTTCTATTATATCTGCAAAGTTTTTTTATAAGAAAATTGATTTATAAAAACTTGTACCTAAATTTCTTAATAATTTTTGCTGGTTCTTTACTTTCATTGGACTCGTAAAGTATCCACTGATGTGTCTCAGTATCATGATCACAACCATAATTTCCAGTTGGGTTATCGTAACTTGAAAGATATGAATGACAATTTTGGTCTGCCTCAAAAGCAGAGTCATAACCTGTTAGAAAATATATCAAAAATAGAACAGTTATTAACAAAAAAAATACTTGAGAAACTAAATTTACTACCTTCATGAGATATTCTAAAATTTAAATATATCATCTAATAAAATTTTTCGATCTAAAAATATAGCTAACGACCAACATTAAATACAAAGTCGTGGAATGCTTGATTCTTTAAATAGAGGATGACTAGCAATACTAAAATCATATTTAAGCCTATTACTATTGATCCAAAAATATTTATTTGTTTTTTACCTGGCAAAGTGTAAGTAAATTTCTTGCCTTTAAGAAAACCAGCTAAGCCTTTTTTTCCTTTTATTTGAGTATTTTGAGTATTTTTTTTAACTTCATTATCAGAAAAACCTTTTACCATTACAAATTAAATAACAAAATTTATAATATTCCAAAAAAATAAATTATTTTTATAATTAACAATTTTTAATCACATATGGGATCATTAATGAAATTCTCTCATTTGAGAAATTATTAAAAAAATAAGCTTCAATAATTTCCGTTTGAAGCCCCAATAAACTTGATTGACATTTGAATCTATTTTGGTCAAATACTACTAATTGAAGTTTTTCTATTTCAGAAACTAATTCTTTACATAATTGGGTTCGAGAATCTTCAAAACATTCACTAGATTGTTTTAAAATATTAGATTTTGTTGGTATTGTTTCAGCTATCACAAAATTTGATAACAACAAAAATTTCAGGAATAAAATAGTTAAAAATTTCATTACTTCTTAAGATTTCAAAATTTTGGATGCCTTGTTAACAGTTTTGGTCACTTAGCTAATTGCATTTTATTGCGATAAAAAAAAAGATGCCCTAAAAGAGCACCTTGTTAATAAAGGAAGAAATAGATATAAAAGATTACCCTTGAACTCTATCCTTAAAAAGTTTACCTGCAGAGAATGTTGGAACTCTTTTAGCGGGTATTGCTATTTTCTCGCCTGTCTTAGGGTTTAATCCCTGTCTTGCAGAACGATCTCTAGGTTCAAAAGAACCAAATCCTAGTAAAGAGACTTTTTTGCCTTCCACTACTGAATCAACAATAGTTTCAATAGCTGCATCAACAACTAAAGAGACATCCGTTTTTGTGAGCTCTGTACGAGCTGCAACAAGATTTACTAAATCAGCTTTGTTCATTGAAATTTAAATTAAAGCTAAGGGTTAAAAAAAAAGATTGAAATCAGTTTTAAACCTTGAACTTTCACATCATATGGAGCAAATACAAATACGGCAACCGAAAATGCCGGCGGCGCAAAGCTTTATACAAATTTTAAGGACATTTTTAGCATCATTATTTATTTTTCATAGCCGTGCTTTTTTATTTATAAAAAATAGCTTCTTCATTTAGAGAACACCAAAAAGCATTGGAGTCACTGGATTTAGTACTAAAAATCTAACTACATTTAACAAAGAGGTAAAATGTCAAAGTGGGGTAAAATCAAGAATTTGAGCTATTTATTATGATTTATTAATTTTCAGATATATTTCCTTCTCATCACATGAAAAAACACAATTTGTATTTTGAAATCAAGAAAAATCTAGTTTTCTCATTATTAAACTTTCTCTATAAATCGTTTTATGCACTTAGCAGATGGACGAAGAAATTGTAATTAATTAGAAAATTAATACTCTCCTAGATCTAATAAAGTTGATTAGTGAAGCCTTAAATTTGAGTTTTTTTTTTAATTTTGCATCTATTATTCAAATAATAGTAATTTAAATAAATTATCTCAATATTTAACTAATCAATGATAGAGAGAAAGTGATTCATCTCAATAAAGGTAAACCATTTCCTTTAGGGAGTTCTCTAACTTCACAAGGGGTTAATTTTTCCTTAATAGCTACAAATGCAGAATATGTAGAAATCTTATTGTTTGAGAAAGAGGACTCTATTTCCCCAAAAAGCATATTCAAATTAGATCAGACTCATAATCAAGGTCCTTACTGGCACGCGGAAATAAATAATCTAGATGAAGGTTGTATTTATGCTTTTAGAGTGAAACAAAAAAATAATGGAATTAATAATAACTATGAAAAAAAAGTATTACTTGATCCATGTTCAAGGGGTATTACCGGATGGGAGAATTATAAAAGAGAAAATGCATTAAAAACGCAAGAAAACACTAATTCTTGTCTTAAAAGCATTGTTTGCGATAGAAAATTATTTAATTTTAAGGATTATCCAAGACCGAAACATTCTTGGGAAGAGACAATTATTTATGAACTCCATATCAAAGCTTTCACTGAATCAACTGATAAAGATGAAAGTTGTTTTAAGAAATTTTTTAAAAAAATTCCCTATCTTAAAGAACTGGGTATTACAACAATTGAATTACTTCCAATTTTTTGTTTTGATCCTACTGATGCCCCAAATGGTCTAAAAAATTTTTGGGGATATAGTCCAATTAATTGGTTTACTCCGCATTTTGAATATCTTTCGAACGAATCCGCCGAAAAGAACAGAGAGGAATTTAGAACATTTGTAGAGGAATGTCATAAAGCAGAAATTGAAGTCATCTTAGATGTTGTATACAATCACACTTCCGAAGGTGATTCAAAAGGGCCAGCAATATCTTGGAAAGGTATAGATGAAAATCTTTATTACTTTATTGGAAAAGATAAAAATTATCAGGACGTCTCCGGATGTGGTAATACTATTGCCGCAAACAGAGGATTAGTTAGAAAACTAATAATTGAATCATTAAAATGTTGGGCAAGTGAATTAGGAGTTGATGGTTTTAGATTTGATTTAGGAATTGCCCTCTCAAGAGGAGAAAATCTCTCACCGCTTGATAATCCTCCAATTTTTGAAGATATAGAATGTGAACCAGAACTTATCGATATCAAGTTCATAAGTGAGCCATGGGATTGTGGCGGTTTATATAAATTAGGTGATTTCCCATCTAAGAATACTTTCACTTGGAATGGTCATTTTAGAGATGACTTAAGGAGATTTTGGAAGGGAGATAAAGATACAGCTTGGAATATGAGCGATAAAATAAAAGGTACGCCATCTATTTATAAAGAAGATAATATTTTCCCAAAGTCGATAAATTTTATTACTTCACATGATGGATTTACTCTAAAAGACTTAGTAACTTTCAATACAAAACATAATTTTGCCAATAGAGAACAAAATAGAGATGGAGATAACCATAACAATTCTTGGAATCATGGTACAGAGGGACCAACTACGAACTTTTTAATCAATGATTTAAGAAAAAGACAACAAAAAAATCTTATTCTTAGTTTACTAATATCTAAAGGTGTTCCAATGATACTCATGGGTGATGAGATAGGAAGATCACAAGGCGGGAACAATAATTCTTGGTGCCAAAATAATTTATTGGGCTGGATGAATTGGGACCATGGTCAACAAGATTTGGAATTATTAGAATATTTTAAATACGTTATAAAAATCAGAAAAAAACTAATAAACATTTTTAACCCATCATTCTTTCCTAATAATCAAACCAATGAACTTATTCCAACATATCATTGGCATGGAACAAAGTTAGATAGCCCCGATTGGGGTAGTTGGTCTCACACAATTGCCTTTAGCATTAACAAAGGCAATACTAATCCGCTGGTCTGGATAGGTTTAAATGCATATTCAAAAAGTATCGATTTCCCCTTGCCGAAATGTAAAT
The DNA here is from genome assembly GCA_902536555.1 of uncultured Prochlorococcus sp. Taxonomy (GTDB): domain Bacteria; phylum Cyanobacteriota; class Cyanobacteriia; order PCC-6307; family Cyanobiaceae; genus Prochlorococcus_A. The sequence continues at coordinate 87,563 of CACAXR010000001.1, forward strand.
ATAATTGGTTAAAAGTTATTGACACTAGCATGTCTGAGATTTTTGAACCCTTAACTATTAATGAAAAATCTGTTTCAATAAAGAGTAGAAGCTCTTTATTAATCATTTCGGAAGAAGTATTTGGGGCAAAAAATAATTTATTCTAAAAGCGGGCGGCGGGAATCGAACCCGCATCTTCAGCTTGGAAGGCTGAGGTTTTACCACTAAACCACGCCCGCATTAAGTAATAGAATTACCATTGCAATAATACATTATCAAACAATCAACAAAGTAAAAAGATTGGAAAATTCACACTCGAAAAAAAATATTTCTAGATCAACAACAAGATTAATGTTCTCTTATGGGCTAGGAGATGCAGGGACTGGTTTAGTCGCGACGCAATTTGGGTTTTTTCTTTTTAAATTCTTTATTTCTGCTGGTTTACCAGTAATAATTGCAGGATCATTATTAATGTTAATAAAGATATGGGATGCAATAAATGATCCATTAATTGGATGGTTAAGTGACCGTACTAAATCAAGATGGGGGCCTAGAATCCCTTGGATGGTAACAGCATCTGTTCCTCTTGGTTTGTCTTTAGCTGCGATATGGTGGACACCCACTGGTTCAGTCTTAACCAAGACTATTTACTATGCCATAATTTCTATAATCGTAATGACTGCTTATACAAGTATTAATCTTCCTTTTGCAGCTCTATCTACTGAAATTTCTGAAAAAACAGCAATAAGAACAAGACTAAATGCATCTAGATTTACTGGCTCAATAATTGCAGGGCTAACTGGTTTAATAATTGCTGGAGTTGTATTAGGTTCCGAAGGATCTGCAAATAATGAATATTTTTTAATGGGTAAAATAAGCGGATGTATTGCAGTTGCTGCAACATTAATTTCTTGTTGGGGATTAGCTCCATTCGCAAAAAAAGCAAGAAGGCCTTCAGGAAAAGTTGAAGCCATAACACTTCAATTCAAAAGGATCTTCAGAAATAAAAAATTTCTAAAAGTTATTACGCTTTATATTCTTCTTTGGTGCTCATTACAATTAATGCAAACAGTAGCGTTAATCTATGTCGAGGATGTCTTGAATGTACCAACATATATTGCGAAGTGGATCCCGATACCTTTCCAAATTAGCGCTTTAGTGGGTTTACAAATATGGACCAGAGTATCAAATAAATTGAACAGGATTTCAGCTTTAAACTATGGAGCGATTATGTGGATTATTTCATGTACAGCAGCTTTATTTTTACCCTCGCTATCAAAAATTTCAGGAGTTGGAGATAGTTTATTCCTAAATGCCAGCAACATATTTCTGTTCATTCTTTTAATTTTCATAATCTGTCTTATTGGAATTGGCGCTTCAACCGCTTTTCTTATCCCTTGGTCGCTACTTCCTGATGCAATAGACGAAGATCCAGAGAAACCAGCAGGATTATATACAGCTTGGATGGTACTTATTCAGAAGATTGGTATCGCATTTAGTGTTCAATTATTGGGATTTTTGTTGTATTTATCTGGTTATCAATCATGCTTTATTGATAAAGAAAGTCTAGATATTACGGAACAATGCTACTCAGCACAATTAACTATTAGATTGTGTATTGGATTTATACCCTCAATATTGGTAATAATTGGTCTTTTAATAATGAGAAAATGGGATCAAAAATTAATTACAAACTAATATAAAGATATGTATTACACTAATTTTTTAAAAAGACTTCTAGGCAGCTTAATCATTGGCGGGCAAGCAATTAATTTTATCTTTAGAGGTAAAATTTCCAAAAATGATCTCTTTGACCAACTTATGGAGTCAGGTCCTGGAAGTTTGTTAATTGTTTTAATTACAGGAATTGCCGCAGGTACAGTTTTTAATATTCAAGTCGCATCACAACTTACAAGTATGGGGGTTTCAAGTGAAATTGGAGGTTTATTAGCAGTAGGCATGGCAAGAGAGATGGCTCCTCTTTTAACTGCTACTCTAATGACTGGAAAGGTTGCAACTGCCTATGCTGCTCAACTGGGAACTATGAAAGTTACAGAACAAATTGAGGCAATAACCATGTTAAGGACAGAACCAGTCCAATATTTGGTAGTCCCAAGGTTGCTATCGATGGTAATAATGTCTCCAATACAGTGTCTTTTATTTTTATCTGTAGCTTTATGGAGTGGACAAATTTGGAGCACAATATTTTATAAAGTTCCTCCAATAGTTTTTTGGACATCCGTAAGGTCAGGTAATGTTAGTTTAACAAGTGCAGACTTAACCTCAATGTTAATAAAATCCGTAGTCTTCGGATTACTTATTTCAATCATTGCTTGTGGATATGGACTCACTACTAAAGGTGGTCCAAAAGAAGTTGGAACAAGTACAACAGGGGCAGTAGTAATGACTCTCGTTACTGTATCTTTAATGGATGTATTATTAACACAAATTTTATTTGGATGATTCTATGTTTAACACTAAATCAAAAAAAGAGGAGCCAATAATTATATCTCCATCATTTCAGTTGCCAATCATTCTAATAGTTTTAAGTTTTATGCTTTTGTTTTTGAATATTGGTTCTTTGCCAACGATAGTTTTTGCTTCTTTTAGCTTTTTTTTATTACTTCAGTCATTTACTTTGAGAATAAAAATAACAAATGATGATTTTATCGTTTTACAATTAGGGAAAGAGATTAGAACTTTTCCATTCAAGAACTGGATATCGTGGAAATTCTTTTTCCCTGTAATCCCAGGTATTTTTTATTTTAGAGAAAAGTCCAGTCCTCATTTATTACCAATATTATTTAATCCAAAGCAATTAAAAGACGAGCTCATAAAAAAAGTTGACTCCCTGGAAATAAAAAATACGTAAAATTCAAACTATGCTTAATCATCAAAATTACTTAAATGACCAATAAAGAACTTTCCGATAATAATCCTGAAAAGGAATTAATAATAGATAAGTCAATTTCAGACGATAAAACCAAACAAATAAGTAAGAAAAATACAACGCAAAATAAAAAAATTACACCGAAAAACGAAAAATCAACTAAATCTTTTGATGAAATTTCTAATGAAATTTTTAGAGATCTAGTTTCAAAAAAAGACTCTTTAGTTAAAGAAATAAAAGATTTAGAAACAAAAAAAAATGAAATAGAAAAAGATATTGAGTCAAATTTTAAAGGACAGTCAGATAATATCGCTAAAAGAGTTAAAGGGTTTCAAGAGTACTTAACTGGAGCTTTGCAGAATCTTTCACAAAACGTAGAGAAACTTGAATTAGTTTCTCAACCAATAATCGTAAAGCCATCTCCCCTTGATGAGAGAAAGCAAAACATTAGCACAAATAATGTGGTTAATGTTCCCGCTCTTTCTGAAACATTTAAGCCAGATAAGAATATTATAAAAGGTTGCTTTTCAAGTTTCACAGAACAACCTGATTTTTATGCTGAACCTTGGAAATTAAGAAGGAGTCTTGATTCATTAGATATTGAAATTATGGATGATTGGTTCTTTAACATGGGCGGAAGAGGTTCACTTGAAAGTAGAGGATCTCGACAAAAAAATGCTTTGCTATCAGCGGGGTTAATATCTATTCTTGGCGAATTATATGGAGATCAGTTTCAGACTCTTATTTTAGCTTCGCAGCCTGAACGATTAGGTGAATGGAGGAGAATTCTCCAGGATTCACTTGGCCTCACAAGGGATGACTTTGGACCTAATAGTGGGATTGTTCTTTTTGAAAGGCCTGAAGGTGTAATCGAAAGAGCTGATAGATTAGAAGCTAATGGAGAATTGCCATTTATTATCATTGATGCAGCAGAAACCTCTGTTGAAATTCCAATACTTCAATTTCCATTATGGGTTGCATTTGCCGGTTCAGATAGTGAAATTTACGATGATCTTGAATTAAACTAATCTTTATGAATATCTTAATAATTTTTACAAGTTATCTTTTAGGATCAATTCCTACAGGTTTTTTAATTGGAAAATATCTTAAAAATATAGATCTAAGGACTATAGGTTCTGGATCTACAGGTGCCACAAATGTCTTAAGAAATGTTGGGAAATGGCCAGCACTTTTAGTATTTATCGTTGACGTTGGGAAAGGCCTTATTGCAGTAAAAATTGCTCAATATTACACGGCTCAAGGATTAATAGAAGTCATAGCAGGCATATCAGCAATCTCAGGACATATTTGGCCAATATGGCTCAGAGGTAAAGGAGGAAAAGCTGTTGCGACTGGATTAGGTATGTTTTTGGCTCTTTCCTGGAAAGTTGGGCTAGCATCACTTGGAATTTTTTTAATTGTCCTAACAAAAACTAAATTTGTTTCTTTATCCAGTATTTCAGCTGCAATATTACTTCCTATTTTCATGTTTTTTTACCTCGGAAATTTCTTGCACTCATACTTTTTTATAAGTTTAATTGTGGCATTATTAGTAATCTGGAAACATAGAACAAACATAACAAGATTGCTCAAGGGAGAAGAATCCAAAATTAACCAGAATTGATAGATTTAAATATTTCAATTAGAGCTTTATTAGGATCTATAGCTTTTGATATTGATCTACCAATGACTAATTTAGAAGCGCCATTATCTATAGCTTCATGGGGAGTCATAATTCTATTTTGATCATCTTTATTTTCAATCTTTAACCTGATACCTGGTGTAATTAGTTCAAAATTATCTTTATAAATAGATCTCAACATTTTTACCTCACAAGGGGAACAGACACATCCATCTAATCCAGCATCAAAAGACAACTTTGCAAGTCTCAATACATTTTCTTCAATTGAATTATTTCTATCGAGATCAGTTTGAAAATCTTTAAGAGAAAAGCTTGTTAAAACAGTTATTCCTACGACAATTGGAGGGTTTAAACTGACTGAGTTGGCTCCTTCTAAAGATGCTTTTTTAGAATCCTTCAGAGCTTTTAGACCTGCTGAAGCATGAATAGAAATAATATCAACCCCTAATTTTGAAACTTGGAAACATGCTGCACTCATGGTATTTGGAATATCATGAAATTTTAAGTCTAAAAAAATTTTTTTATTTAAACTTTTTAACACTTCAATAACTCTTGGACCTTCTCTAACAAAAAGCTCTAAACCAACTTTCACCCACTTAATATTAGGACATTTTTCTAGCAGTAATTTTGCTTGACTTAAATTTAGTCCATCTATTGCCATTATGATTTTGTCTTTTGAATTAAATCTGTTATTCATCAATGTTTAGTTTTTAAACCTCTTAATAATTTTTTTTCCAATTTGTAAAATTTTTCCTTCTAAATCTTTTTTTGAATCAAAAACATAATCAGGATTTATTACTTTCTGACCATCAATTTTTACGCCCCCACCTTTAATAGATCTTTTGGATTCACTGCTTGACTTGAAAAATTTTAGAGCACTTAACAAGTAAAAAAACTTAACTGGAAAAACTATTTCATTTAACGAAATCTCTGGAATTTCTCCAACTTTTTCTTTGTTTCCAAGAAATAATTTTTCGCAGTTTGATTGCGCTTTTAATGCTTCTTCAGCCCCATGGAATAAAGTAGTAACCTCTAAAGCCATTCTTCTCTGTAATTCACGGGGATTAGACTTTTCAAGCAAACTTAAATCTAATTCAGTAAGTAATTCAAAATAGGTAGGTATTATGTTATCGGGTACTTTTTCTAATTTTGAATACATCGAAAGAGGATCATCAGTCAAACCGACGGTGTTAAATTCAGATTTACTCATCTTCTTAATTCCATCTAAACCTGTCAAAATTGGTAATAGAACACCAAATTGAGGTTCTTGTTTAAAATGCCTTTGAAGGTCTCTTCCTATTGCAATATTAAATTTCTGATCTGTACCTCCAAGCTCAATATCTGATTGAACAACCACAGAATCGTAACCTTGCAATAGTGGATATAAAAATTCATGCAAAGCAATTGGGACTTGTGAAGTGTACCTTTTATTAAATTCCTCCTTAGCTAACATTTGACTAACTGTTGCACTACACATTAATTCAATTATCGAATAAAGATCTAATCCTTTTAACCATTCACTGTTATATCTAATTTCTATTCTATCTTTTGAATCAAAATCTAAAATAGATTCATTAGCTGGTTTACCCATTCCTAGTTGGGTTAAATATGTTTTTGCATTATCTTTAACTTGTTTTTCCGATAACTGCACTCTTGTTTTGTTTTTTCCAGTAGGGTCTCCAATTTGAGCAGTAAAGTCGCCAATAATTAAAACAGCAACATGTCCATTATCTTGGAATGCCCTAAGTTTTTTGAACAATATGCTGTGCCCAAGATGAATGTCTGTTCCAGTTGGATCGATTCCAAGTTTAACCCTTAATTTTTTATTATTTTTTTTCGCATGATCAATTATCTCCGAAAAAGTTTGATCTGATCCCTTAATTGGAAAATATTCTTCTATTCCTCTTGACAGCCATGAAGGCAATATTAAATTATCTGACATGGAAATTTAACCGTTAAATTTAAGAAGTTTTATCAAGTTCATCCTTCATTCTTATTAAGGTTTTATTCATCTGATCGAACATTTGATCAGGAGTAATCCCAAATTGACTTAACTGTGTCTTTAATTGTTCTACTGTCATTTTGGCTTGAAAATCCTCAGACAATTCAAATCTCTTCATAAAAACCTTATAACGATCCATAAGAGATTCCATTTTTTTTATAAACATTTTTTTTCCTTCTCTGTCAAATTTTCCATAATCAGAGCCAAGTTTCATAAGTTCTTGGTAATCTGTAAAAAGCTTTTTTGCTTCTTCTTGAACTATGTCAGACTCAAAGAATCCCATTTCTATTTTTTTACTTCGCAAGGTTAAGGCTCAATTACAAGATAACAAGAATCTTTTAAATTGATTAGAAAATTAATAAATTTTAGTTTATAAATAATTCTTTGATTTATATTATTTCAGAATAAAATTTAGTAGACATGTTTCATAAATATTGGAAAAATTCAACGAAAAAAATATTTCAAATCAAAACAGACAATTTGAATTATTTGGTTCAAATGTAAATACATCAATTAATTTTCAACACTCAAATAATCTAAAAATCAAAGGCGAAATCATAACTGAATGGAGAAATAGAATATATAATCACCAATTTAAAATTTCAAAAGATGCTCAAAATAAAACTTTGCACCAAACAAGTCTTCCTATAAATACAATTTACAATGAAAGAAAAATTGATCCGTTTTCCCTGCAGCCATTATCATTGAACTTTTGGAGAACTAATCAATACATACACGATGGTCCAGCAATGTATTTTGTAGTTGACTCGATGGAGAGTTCTAAAATAATCCTTTACATAGGAGAAACAAAATTAGCAAATAAAAGATGGAAGGGAGAACATGACTGTAAAAATTACCTCATGAACTACAAAGAAGCCCTAGCCCATAACAACCTCTCAAGTCACCAAGATATTCGTTTCTTCTTAGATGTACCTAAAGAAGTAAAATTAAGACGTAAATTAGAACAGCAACTGATATATTTATGGTTACCACCTTTTAATAAAGAAACGCGAGATAGGTGGACAACTACTTTCACAAACAACTAAAAGTTAATTAAATCCATTTTACAAATGCAATTTTCCACATTCCAAAAAAATCTAGAAAACTGGCAAGGTGCTTCATTAATTTTTGGAGTTTTAGAGGAAGAAATTGCAAGCCAACTTGAAAACATAAAATTTGTTTTAGACCCAAAATTATTACTAAAAAAAGTTACTCAAAAAAAATTCAAAGGAGAAAAAGGGGAAACTCTAAGCTTTGAATTTTTAGATCAAAAATTAGAAACTTTAATCATAGTTGGTCTTGGTAAATCGAAAGACTTAAAAAAAAGTGATATAGAAAACTCGATAGGAAATCTAATTAGGAAAACTGTTAATAAAAATGAAAAAATCAGCATCTTGCTACCTTGGGAATTAATAAATACAAAACTAGAAATAAATCAATTAGCTGAGTCAGCCAGATTATCTGCTTATAAGGACAATAGATTCAACAAGAAAAAAAATGAAAAGAAAGTTCTTAAAGAAATAGAGTTTTTAAATTTAAAGAAATTTGAGAATATTAGCTTTGAAGAGGCAGAAAAAATATGTGAAGGAGTGGAACTAGCCAGAAGACTTGTAGCAGCCCCTCCAAATAGTCTTACGCCAAAGGAAATGTCTATGCAAGCCTCTCAAATAGCAAAAGATCATGGTCTGGAAGTTAAAATTTTAGAGGGAAAAGATTGTGAAGATTTAGGAATGGGCGCATATTTAGCTGTAGCAAAAGGTTCTGATCTAGATCCTAAATTTATACATCTCACTTTGAAGTCAGATGGGCCTATGAAAGAAAAGATTGCACTTGTTGGGAAGGGTTTAACCTTTGATTCCGGAGGATACAACCTGAAAGTAGGAGCCTCTCAAATTGAAATGATGAAATATGATATGGGCGGAAGCGCTGCAGTTTTAGGAGCAGCAAAAGCTCTTGGAGCAATAAAACCAAAGGGACTAGAAATACATTTTATTGTGGCAGCTTGCGAAAACATGATAAATGGATCTGCAGTACATCCAGGAGATGTAGTAAAGGCATCTAATGGTAAGACAATTGAAATAAATAACACTGATGCAGAAGGTAGACTCACATTAGCTGATGCATTAACTTACGCATCCAATTTAAAACCGGATTCAATAATAGATCTCGCCACTTTGACAGGAGCTATTGTTGTTGCGTTAGGTAATGATGTAGCTGGATTTTGGAGCAATAATAATGACCTAGCAAATGATCTAAAAGCTGCATCAGCTCAGGCTGGGGAAGAGTTATGGCAAATGCCTTTACAAAAATCCTACAAAGAAGGGTTAAAGTCTCACATAGCTGATTTGAAAAATACAGGTCCTAGAGCAGGTGGGTCAATAACTGCTGCTTTGTTTTTAGAGGAATTCTTTGATAAAGAGATTAAATGGGCTCATATTGATATTGCTGGAACTTGTTGGACTGATAAGAATAAGGGAATTAATCCATCAGGTGCAACCGGATTTGGAGTTAAAACTATTGTTCAATGGATTAAAAATAAATAACTATATTTAAAATCATTCAGTCCAAAGATTTGTTGATCTAGCGTTATCCCCCCATAATTTATCCAACCTCTGATCTCTCCCACATGAATATCTGTAAAACTTATATTTTAATTCATTTCTCTCAGCAAAATCCTGATGATATTCTTCAGCCAACCAAAATTGACCTTTTGATTTTAGTTCTACAGATATTTTTTCTAATGGCACGCGCAACTCACTAGAGGCCGAAACAATTGCATTTGTTGCATCACTTTTCTCAATTTCATCTTTAAAAAAGATCACTGGCCTATAAGAATCTCCACGATCACAAAATTGACCCTTGGCATCCAAAGGATCAATATTTCTTAAATAAAGCCTAAATATCTCAGGTAAAGTGACCAATTGGGGATCATAGTCCACTAAAACCACTTCCTGATGCCCTTGATGATTTTCGTAAGTTGGATTTTGTAAATCCCCACCTGAATAGCCACTTTGTACAAAATTTATCCCCTTTAATGACTCTAAATCATGTTCTAAACACCAAAAACAGCCACCGGCAAGAATCAGTTCCTCTGCAAAAACGTTTACAGGGTTAATAAATATTGAAAAAATAATTATTATAGCTAAAAAATATTTCATTTTTTTATAAAGTTCAAATAATAGAGTTAATAATATCTTTAGCAGCTCTTTGCACTACACCCACATCTCCTAATTCTTTTTTTAAAAAAGCATAACCTTTTTTAATTTTTATTTTTTCTGATTTACTTTCAAGAATTCTACAAGATTTATAGAAGATCTTCTTTTCGTCAAACTCTCTCTGTACAAATTCAGGGATGATTAACTTATTAACTAACAAATTTACCGGAGAAATAAATCTTACTTTGAAATTAAGAATTTTTTTAGCAATAAACGCTGTAACTCTACTTACTCTATAACCAACAATCTGAGGTATTTCATATAAAGCTAATTCCATATTAACAGTCCCAGATTTGCAAAGAGCAATTCTTGTAAGAGAATAAATATAAGGCTTTAATCTTGCGTTATCTTTTTGAGAAATCACTTGACCTTTAACTTGATATTTTCTTAAAGCCTTCTTGAATCTCTCATCAAAAACTTTTCTACAGGAGAGTATGTAGACAACTAAACTTGGATATTTTTGTTGTAATTTTCTAGCAGCCAACATAAAAATAGGTAAAATATACTTCAATTCTTGAGGTCTTGATGCGGGCATCAAAAGTAGAATATTTTGATTTGGGCGAAGACCTAGAATAGTTCGCGCATCTTTCTTTAGAGGCAGTTTTTTTGTTAAATCAATCATTGGATGTCCAACCCATAAAACATTTCCACCCCTCTTTTTATAAAATGCAGCTTCTTTCTTGAAAATCGCAAAAATTTTATCAGAAAAATTTATTAAATTAGTCGTAGTATTATTCCCAACCCTCCAGGCCCATTCTTGAGGAGCGATATAGTAAAAGATTGGCACTTTAGTCTTAGATTTTTTTAATTTAGTTCCAATTTTTATATTGGGACCCATATAGTCAATCAAAATTAAGCAATCTGGAGGATATTTTTTTAATAATTTATAAAATCTTTTTTGAATTATTATTATAGGAAGAATAAGAGGTAAAGCCTCCCAAATTCCTATTGCGCTAATGGATGTTGTATCTTGAAGAATTTTTACACCTTCTTTTTTCATCCTTTCACCACCTAATCCGCAAATTTCTAAATCTATAGATTGTTTTTTTGCTTCATCAAATAATGCTTTTGATAACAAACTTCCATGCAAATCTCCAGAGACTTCTCCCGTACTTATAAATATCTTTTTGTTCATAAATTCACTAGAGGCATTGGTCCACGTCTTTCCTTAGATATAGATTCTTTTAAAAAACTACATAATTTTGAGGATGAGTAATCTAATTCTCCTTTCATTGCTTTTTCTAATGAATTTAAAATCGCATCATTAGATTTAAAAAGAAGATTCCAAGTACTTTGAAGTAATTTCAAGTCAAAATCTTTATTTGCCATCAAGCCACTTCTTTTAATACCAATCCTATTTAAACCTCTCAATCTTCCAGGATGTCCTTCGGCTAAACAAAAAGGCGGGACATCTCTATCTACTCTTGTCATCCCTCCGATCATTGATAGATATCCAATATGCACAAATTGATGAATACCTAAACACCCTCCAATAATAGCTTTATCTTCAACCTTTACATGACCTGCAACTTGAACACTATTCGATAAAACTATCCTATTACCAAGTTCACAATTATGGCCTATATGAGTATAGGCCATTAACAAATTATTATTGCCAATAATAGTTTTCTCTCCTTCATCAGTTGCCTTATTGATAGTTACGCATTCTCTAAAAGTATTATTATCACCAATAATTACTTCGGTAGGAGCTCCTTTATATTTAAGATCTTGGGGATCAAGACCTATAAAAACATTAGGAAAAACTTTATTATTTCTTCCAAGTTTAGTTGTTCCTTTAATAACTGCATTGGGTCCTATTTCAGTTCCTTGCCCAATAGTTACATTAGGACCGACAATAGCGCCTTGAGAAATAATAACCCCATCATGTAATTCGGCACTTGAATCAACATAGGCATTTGGGTGGACTTTTACACCATTAAAGCTTGATTGTAATTTTGTATTTTTATTCTCCATATCTCTAATCAACTAATGAGAACATTAATTCTCCAGCACAAACCAACTTATTATCGACATGAGCCTCACCTTTAACCTTGCCAAATCTTTGTCTTTTAATACTCAGTAATTCACATGTAATTATTAATTGATCTCCAGGCACAACAGGTTTTCTGAATTTAACATTATTGATTCCCGCAAACACGAAAAGCCCTTTAGGAAGATCAGGCATTTGCGTTACTATTATTCCCCCAACTTGAGCCATCGATTCAACTATAAGAACTCCAGGCATTAAAGGTCTGTCAGGAAAGTGTCCTTGAAATTGAGGCTCATTTATAGTTACATTTTTCACTGCAACAGCCCGCTCCCCAGGAATATGCTCTATGACTTTATCCACAAGAGCAAAAGGATATCTATGAGGTAATAAACCTAATATATTCTCAGAGGTGAGTTGATTATTTTCACTGGATAATTTCTTTTCCAAAACAATTAAAGATAAAGTTAATTTTTTAGCGACGAGGCCAATTGAGCATTTAAAGAATGTGATCCTTTATATACTAAAATTTGAGCCTTAGGTAACCCTACCAAAGCCAAGTCCCCAATTAGGTCTAAAATTTTATGTCTTATTGGTTCATTATCAAATCTTAATGGTGGATTAACCCAATCATCACCATCACAGACAAGGGCGTTTTCCAAACTGCCTCCTTTTATTAAACCAAGTTCACTTAATTCTTGAAATTGATCCTTAAAACCAAATGTTCTCGCTGGAGCAATCATTTCAACGAAACTTTTTGGATTTAAATCAATCACAAAAGTTTGATTTCCAATTGCTTTATAAGAAAAACTAATGGTGGATATAATAGTAATTTTTTGAGAAGGAGTTGCTGCTATAACTGAGCCTTCTTTATTAAAAATAATTGGTTTATTAATCTCTCGAAAAAAATTATTTGGTTTGGGTGCTTTTTTTATTCCTACCTCTTCGAAATCTCTAACCCACTGAATTGCCGATCCATCTAATAAAGGTATCTCTTTCCCATCAACCTCAATATGTATGTAACTTAACCCACAACCAGCCATTGAAGATAATAAATGTTCAATAGTATATAAATTTCTCCCTCCTAATTTAACAGCCGTACAAAGCATAGTACTCCCAATTAAATCTTGAGTTAGCTTAAAAATCTCGTTGGGTTTATCCTTGAAGGAAACATAATATCCTTCTTTTTCATAAGAAGAAATTTTAACTCTTGTTTTTTCTCCACTATGAAGGCCAATACCTTCTCTAGAGATAATGCCAGATAAGGTATAGCAAGAATCGTAATTAGTAGGCCAAGAAAACACTTAAAACTTCCATCCAACTCCTAGTGTATATCTCCAATCTCCACTTAGGTCCTTACTAGCAATATCTAATCTTAATGGACCAATTGGCGTTTTCACTCCAACGCCCCCCCCAAGCGAATAACCAGAACCAGATTTCTGTAATAATTCACCTGGTTTACCTGGGACGTCTTTTTGAGTTCCTAAATCACTTCCCGCATCTACGAACAAAGCTCCTGATACCATTCTCCATACAGGAAATCTATATTCTATTGTACCTTCAACAAAACTTTTACTTACAGCCAAATCACAAGATCCCCAACCTCTAACAGATGCTGTTCCTCCCATACAAAATGCCTCATAGGGAGGCAATTCCCCAAAAGTAGTTCCAGCTTTAAATTGAAAACCAATAGCTTGAGGACAATCTTCATTATTGGAGTTGCTAGACTTGCATGCTTTGGTTAAATTAATCAATTTTGTTGGTATAAAAAATGAATATGAGGCTCTCATTCGATTGAAATTAGGAGAGTTTTCCCCTATTGAAAAAAACTGTTCAGAGCCAAAGCTTAATTTATTTCCTGAAGTTGGATTTATAGAATTATTTAAATTATTTCGTGTTGCACTAGCAATAACACTTACCAATGTATTATCCCTAGGGCACCATCCATTCTTTTGGGTGAATCCAATACAAATAATATCGCTAATGTTGCCTGTGGTAGGCGTCATATCACCATAAGGTTTTTTGTTACCACTACCATCAATCATACTTACTTTTTTAAAATTCATACCTGCAAGAACTCTCCATTTCGAAAGCTTAAATGGATCCCCACCATTTAGAGGCCTAGAGAAAGCAAATCCACCCCCTGTTTTTTCTAAAACTACTGATGAAAAAGTATCAGAGGATGAAGTATTTTTATTATCCACAGCATAAATTCTTCCTTTATTTTCACTTTTAAATTCTTGAGGATAATCTCTACTCAGATAAATATTTGTTCTAAAAGAGGTTTTATGTTTATCTCCCTTAATCCATGGATCAGATAAAGAAAAATTATAAGTTGTTGAATATTCTCCAAAATTTAGATTGAGATTAGTTGACCAAGCTCTACCTAATGCATTCGTTTCTTGTAAACCAATTGTGGCAAATATACCAGAACTATTGCTATATCCAAGGCCACCAGTTAATGATCCTGTTCTTTGCTCGCTCAAATCTAGAAAAATTATGACTTGCCCAGGATTTGAATTATCAGGACCGAGAGACACTTTGACATCATCGAATAATGATGTGGCATATAGTCGACCAATGTCAGATTCTAAAACTTTTCTGTTAAAAATAGTACCGGGTTGTGTTTTTAACTCTCTTTTTATTACCCAGTCTTTTGTTTTCCCTTCTCTAGGTTTTCCATCGATTATAGATTCACCATCAGAGCCTGGGAATCTAAATCTTATATCAGATATTATACCTTCAGAAACTTTTAACCTTACTATCCCGTCTTCAGTAATTCTATCTGGGGTATTAATTCTAGCTAAAGAATAACCTTCACTTTCATAACGCTTTTTTATTATGTCTATTTTATTTTGTAATTCCTTGAGGTTAAGAGTTGTGCCATAAAAATTATTAAAAATATTATCAACAAATGAACTAGATATTACTGAGTTTTTTGGTTCAAGTTCTACTTTCTTCAAAATTGGATTAGGCACTACATTTACAATAAGCCTCACTCCTAATGGTCCATCTTGAGACTCTATTTTAACCCCTGAAAACCAACCACTAGCATATATTGCATTTAGGTCTCGATTTAAAGTTTGATTATCAACAATACTTCCTGGCTTTATACTCATAGAATCATATGCAGCTAATTCAAGTTTTCTTCCTTCAGGATGATTTTCCCAACCTTCGATAATTATTTCTGAGATAAGAACTCTTTCTTGATTAATATTATTTTTATTATCTGCAATAAATAAATTTTTCTCTTGTTTAGTATCAAAACCTCGTGAGAATAAATATTTATTATTGTTGTTTTGATCAAAAATTGTGTTTGATTTCACAACATCATTTGGCAAATATTGAGCAGCTAATTCTGAATTATTTGATATCAAAATCAATGGCGAACAAGCAATATTTGTAAAAACCTTTCCAAATTTTAATAAATGTTTCTGCATAGCATTTTTAATTTTGATGGAGGAAGCTCAATATTTATCTAATTGAATTAAAGGAAATTGTTTATTCTTCGATAAATTTCACTATAAGCTTCAATTAGACCACCTAAATCATTTCTAAATCTATCCTTGTCTAGACTTAAAATTGTATCATTTTTCTGGTTGAGATCCCAAAATCTGCAATTGTCTGGACTAATTTCATCACCAAGTATTATATTTTTTTTAAGATCATATCCAAATTCTAACTTAAAATCTACGAGTTTAAGCTGAATATTTTTAAAAAAGCTCTTAAGTATTCCATTGATTTTTAGAGTTAAATCTATTATTAAATCTAAGTCTTTGGAGCTTAGTATGTTCATTAATTCGATTCTATCTTTTGTAATTAGTGGATCATTAAGCTCATCATTTTTAAGATAGATATCAATTAATGGTCTCGCTAAGTCAGTCCCAGATTTAATAGTAGTCTGTTTACACAAAGAACCATAGGCTGTATTTCTCAAAACAATTTCTAAGGGAATTACTTCTATTTTTTTTGCAATCATTGTATTTTCATTTTTAAGTTCAAGAAAATGAGTTGGAATATTATTCTTTATAAGAAGTTTGAAAATTCTTGCACTTATAAGGCAATTAAGTTTGCCCTTTCCTTCAAATTTAGCTTTTTTCAACGCATTAAAAGCAGTGGCATCATCTTTAAATTCAATGATGACTTTATCTAAATCGTTATGAGAAAATACTTTTTTTGCCTTACCTTCATAAATCAATTCATATTTATTATTCATTAATTTAGGACCTCATTTGATTACTAAAAATACCATTTGTAATTAACATATTTATTAGAGATCAACTTTTCAAAGAAGTTTTTTTTATTTTAACTGATTATTCATCTAAAACTCATAACCTTAAAAAAACAAATTATATGAGCATTAAATCAACAATTTCCAATAGCTCCATTAGGTTAGAAAATATTTTAATAATAGGAAATGGCGGGAGAGAAAATTCTTTGGCTTGGGCTATTCAAAAAAATGAACTGGTCAAAAAAGTTTATTTAAATCCTGGTAACGCTGGATCTGAAAGGATAAATAAATGTGAGAGAATAAAAATTGATATAGACAATAAGAATCAACTCGTCGAAAAACTTGATTTTTTAAAAATAGATTTGATTGTAATAGGACCAGAAATACCTTTAGCAAATGGATTAGCAGATTTTCTTCGCAAAAAAGACTTTAAAGTATTTGGCCCTGGTAAAGATGGAGCGAAACTGGAATATAGCAAATCATGGGCAAAGAGATTTATGCAAGATGCAAATATTCCAACCGCAAACTTTTGGAAAGTTAATTCTATTGATGAAGCCAAAGAAATTATCGACTCATCATTGCTTCCACTTGTAGTTAAAGCTGATGGCCTTGCATCTGGAAAAGGGGTTTATATTCCCGATTCAAAAGATGAATGTTTTAGAGCCGCAGAATCAATCTTCAATGGTAAGTTTGGCAAGTCTGGGAATGTGGTAGTTTTAGAAGAAAAAATTGAAGGTCCAGAAGTTTCAGTTTTTGCTCTATGTGATGGAGAGAGATACATAATACTTCCAACCGCTCAAGATCATAAACGCCTCAATGAGAAAGATGAAGGCCCAAATACAGGAGGGATGGGGGCTTACTCACCTGCTCCGCTATTAAAAGATGCTGAACTTAAAAAAATTATCAAAGAGATAATTGAACCTACAATAGATGAACTAAATAAAAAAAATATTCAATATAGAGGCGTAATTTATTTTGGACTAATGATCACAAAATCTGGGCCCAAAGTTATAGAATATAATTGCAGATTTGGTGATCCAGAATGCCAGACAATAATGCCTCTAATGGATCAAAATTTTGTATTCCTTTTAGAAAAATGCGCAATGGGGAATTTAACTGGACGAGAGAAATTTGGCACTTCTGAAAAGGTTAGTGGTTGCGTAATAGCAACCTCGAAGGGTTACCCTCACGAATATCAGACTGGTTTTCCTATAGAAATAGGAAAAATCGATTCTATCGATTGTCAAATTTTTGACTCAGGAACTACTCTAGGTGAAAATGGGGAATTGTTAACTAATGGAGGAAGGGTCTTAAGTATTGTCTGTCAGGATCAAAATTTTGATATGGTATTTGAAAAAGCATACAAAAATTTAAAAGAAATAAATTTTGATGGTATTTACTTTAGAAAAGATATAGGTCATCAAGTTAGAAATAATTTTTCTAATGAGGATTAAACTTATGGTTAATACAAATAATCCAGAAAATAAACAATACAAAATCGCTGATAATGAAGATATTAATAATTACTATTGGATTAATAGACTTATTGCTTGGTGGAGTCGTTTTAGTTTAAGGACAAAATTGTTAGCGATAGCAACTCTCGTGGTAAGTCTCCTAATGACTGGGATAACATTTTTTGCACTTAATAGTATTCAGAGAGATGCAGGAATGAATGATACTAGATATGCTCGAGATCTTGGATTATTGTTATCTGGGAATGTCACAGAATTAGTTGCTAATAACCAAAAAAAAGAAATTTCAAATGTAGCTGAAAAATTTTGGAGATCAAGTCGAAATTTACGATACATATTTTTTACTGATGCTGATGACATAGTTCAACTTGGGATACCAATTAGTGCTACTCCGACAAGTTCAGATAGCCAGTTTCAACTAACGAGAAAGTTAAAATTACCCTCAGAATTAAAAAAAAGACCACAATTCCCTCTTGTTAGGCAGCATGTTACTCCTCAAGGTCAAGTAACAGATGTATTTGTTCCAATGTTGTGGAAAGGGAAATATCTTGGAACTTTAGCTTTAGGAGTTACACCTAATAAAAAAGCTTTAGCCAGCGCAGCACTAACAAGAGAAGTAACCATAGCTGTTTTTATCTCTATTTGGGTTTTAGTAATACTTGGAGCTGTATTCAATGCACTTACAATTACTAGACCTGTAAGGGAATTGGTAAGAGGTGTCAGGGAAATTTCAAAAGGAAACTTTAAATCTAGAATTTCGTTGCCTATGACAGGAGATTTAGGAGAACTTTTAAATGGATTTAATCGAATGGCAACTCAGTTAGAAAATTATGACGAGGCAAATATTGAAGAACTTAAAGCGGCTCAAATAAAGCAACAATCACTGATAGCTACAATGGCTGATGGTGCAATATTATTGGATTCCCAAGGAAAGATTGTACTTACTAATCCAACAGCAAAAAGATTATTTCGATGGGAAGGAAGGTTTTTGGAAGGAAAATATTTTTTAAATGAGATTCCTGAAATTTTATCTAATGACTTACATACAAACATAGAGTGTATTTTAAATAGAGAAAAGGAGAAAGATGATTTAAGGTTTAGTTTAGGTGAACCTGCTAGAACTTTAAGAATTGTCTTACAATCAGTATTAGATACAAACAAAGTTGAATTAAAAGGTATTGCCGTTACGATCCAAGATTTAACAAGAGAAGTTGAACTTAATGCGGCACAAAATAGATTTATCAGTAATGTTTCTCATGAACTTAGGACACCACTTTTTAATATTAAAAGTTATGTTGAGACCTTACATGATTTAAAAGATCAGCTCTCAAATGAAGAACAACTCGAATTCTTGGGTATTGCAAATTCAGAGACTGATAGGCTAACGAGACTTGTAAACGATGTACTAGATTTATCAAGATTAGAGTCAGGTAAAATAATTCAATTAGAGGAAATGGATATCAAACCAGCTATAGAACAGACTCTCAGAAATTACAGACTTAATGCTACGGAAAAAAATGTTTCATTAGCACACGATATAGAAGAAACTATCCCTTCAATTCTTGGAAATTTTGATTTACTTTTACAAGTTTTTGATAATCTACTTGGTAATGGTTTGAAATTTAGTCCAAAAAATAGCAATCTTATTATAAGAGCTTATACTTGGCCAGATTCCTGTCCTGCCTTACCTCTAAGCAAAAGAGATAATGGGGCTCCTCAATGTGAGTTAGTGTCACCATTACCAAAAGTAAGAATCGAGATTGCTGATACAGGCTCAGGAATATCTCAAGCTGATCAAGAAAAGATTTTCGATCGGTTTTATAGAGTAGAAAATTCAGTACATACAGAGCAAGGAACCGGTTTGGGTTTATCTATAGTACGAGGGATTATTGAAAAACATGGTGGGGAAATTCGTATGGCTAGTGAATTAGGAGTAGGAACAACATTTTGGTTTGATTTACCCTTAGCACTATCTGATAAAGATGAATTATTGACTCAAACTATTAATAATACAAATACTTTCTCAAGCACTGAAATAAGCTAGAGTCTCTAATTATTATCTAACCCTTTAAAAACATTTTGAATATTTTGATCAGGAACCACTCTATGAGGGGCACCACTAAATATTTGTTCGAAATTAGAAAAAGAATCTTTTATTTCGGGACCTTGATTGGTAATGATAAATTCTCTTATTCGTTTGTCATGCCATGATCCCCGCATTTTAAAAACATTTAGAGCTCTAGCCATCTCTCCTTTTATTTCTACGTATTGAAGTAACAAAATTGTATCTGTAATAGTTGATATATGAGAATCAGTAATAGAGTGACTTCCCATAAATTCTTCTGCAGTATTAGTAAAAAAGCCAGCTATCTCTTCTTGTTTTGTATAACCAGTGACTGCAATTACAAACTGTCTAAATGCATTCAAACTTACTCCTCTAGCCAGTGCAGAAAGAGAATCTATTGCCATTCTCTTAGGTTTAAATTGATTAATTTGCGTTTTTATAATTTGCAAGTGATCTTCTAAACCAGTTGATTCTGGATATGCACAAATAATTTTTAATAAACCATCACTTTCCATCTTTTCAAAGTCTATTCCCCAACTTGTAGCATTCCTAAGTAATTGAGCTCTAGATTCTTCATATGCAAACAGTATTGCTCTTTCATTATTGTTATAAGCATCTTCTACAAATTTTGACACGAGCATTGTCTTACCTGTACCAGTAGCACCTGTGGCCAGGATGATGGAATCTTGAAAATAACCTCCTCCACACATATCATCAAGATCTTTAACTCCTGAACTAATCCTTATATTTGAAGATCTTTGAGTAAGTCTCATCGCTCCAAGGGCAAAAACACTTATACCATCTATCCCCATAGTAAATGGGTACTCTCCTTTCATATGTACAGTTCCTCTTAACTTCAAAACTTCTAAAGTTCTTCTTCTCTTTTCTGACTCAAGAACATTTCTTAGTAATACAACATTATCAGAAACAAATTCTTCTACTCCATATCTAGCAATTGGTCCGTAATCATCAACCCTTTCTGTAGTCATCACTGTTGTAACTCCTATCTCTTTTAATCTTGCTATGAGCCTAAATATTTCCCTTCTAACGACGTAAATCGCGTCATATTGTTGAAAAACGGCAGTAATTGAATCTATTGCAACTCTCTTAGCTTTATATTTTCTTATCGCGTAGCTAATTCTCTCAATAAGACCAGACAAATCAAAATTACCAGCGACATCTTGACCGTCAGGATCCGGAGAAGCATCCAATATAAATAGTTTATTTTGATCAATTAATTCTTGTAAATCCCATCCAAAGCTTGCAGCGTTTCTTATTATATCTAAAGGTGATTCTTCAAAAGTAACAAAAATCCCAGGCTCATCAAAATTACAAATTCCATGGTGTAGGTATTGAAGAGAAAAAACAGTTTTTCCAGTCCCTGATGTACCACTAACAAGTGTACTTCGAGATACAGGCAATCCACCCCTACAAACATCATCAAAGCCTTCTATACCTGTAGGTAATTTTTGTACCTGCATTTTATTTGTTTTGCCAAATTTATTATCTTTCATAATTTTTTTTGAAGAAAATAAAATAAAAAATAAATATTAAATCTATTTTGATTTTAAGAGGTTTTTTATATGTTATTTATCTCCACTATATTCAGTTTCTGTTAATTCATCAAAAAGTAGATCTAAACCAATTAGAACTTTCTCTCTATCAGAAAGGTCTCCAATTATTCTTCTAACTGGAGGCGGTAAAATCTTAGCTAAGGTTGGGGTAGCTAAAATCTTATCTTCCTCTGCAAGTTGTGGTTGCTTGAGCACATCAATAACCTTTAAAGCATAAACTCCTTTAAATTCATTTTCTAAAATCTCTCTCAAAGTATTTAATGCTCTCATTGAATTAGGAGTATTTCCAGCAACATAGAGTTTTAGAATATATGTTTTTCTTGCTGCCATTACTTATGAATCCTCAAATTGATTTAAAAAATTTTAAAAAGCTCTTGACTTATTACACTACAAAATAAGAAAATAAACAAACTATTATGATTGTTTTTTGGCTTAATCAAATTATAAATTTGAGCCAAATAGCGTCTTTAAAATATGACAAATTCTAAAAAAAACTCAAACGATTCTTCCAAAAATAATAAATCGTATGCAATAGCTGAAACTTCTGGCCAACAATTTTGGTTCGAAGTTAACAGATACTATGATATTGACAGATTGAATGCAAAAGAGAAAGATAAAATAACATTAGAAAAAGTTTTACTTTTTAAGGATAAAAACTCGATTAATATTGGTAAGCCTTATGTTAAAGATGCCAAAATTGAATTAGAAGTTGTTTCGCACAAAAGAGATAAGAAAATTCTTGTATACAAAATGCGTCCCAAAAAAAAGACAAGAAGAAAGATGGGACACAGACAAGAACTCACGAGAGTTATGGTAAAATCAATAACAGTAGGGGAAAGCGCTCCTAAGTCTTCTTTAAAAAAGGAAACTGTCAAAAAGGAAACTAAACCAAAATCTGAAAAATCTACAAATTAAACACTTCTTATGGCACATAAAAAAGGAACAGGTTCTACAAGAAACGGTAGAGATTCAAATTCTAAAAGACTTGGGGTAAAAGCTTATGGTGGCGAGAAGGTAACTGCTGGATCAATTTTAATTCGCCAAAGAGGTACATCATTTTTGCCAGGAATCAATGTTGGCAAAGGGAAAGATGATACTCTTTTTGCACTAAAAGAAGGAATTGTAAGTTTCGAAAGCATTAAAAGAAATTTAAGAAATAGAAAAAGAGTTAATATAGTTATCTAATTTTCTTATAAGCTCTTGTAGTTATAAGAATAGGATGAAATACCTCTAAAAATTTTGATTGAAGAGTCTCAAAGAACTTTTCAATGATTTGATTATCATCGATATGAAAAGGATATTCATTCTTATCTCCTTTGTAGAAATACCAATTGAATAGAGCAATAGAATTACTATCCATAATCTCTCTGAAATTATTAATTTGTGAAACTGGATCTGCAAGATGTTCCAAAACATCAAGACAAACTATGGTATCAAATTTCAATATTTGTGTCTCTTGAATTGTCTTGCAAAAAGTAAGTTTTTTTTCGACTCCTAATTTCTTAGCCCTGTATTCAACAAAATTTCTATTTGTTTGATTAATATCTACAAAAAAAACATGCTCAACTTTTGAAGACATAGCATTAGCTAAGGCATGCGTACCAATACCTCCTCCAAAATCTAAAACCAAATCTCTAGAAAATCTCTGCTGCAGTTTTAAAGTATCAGCGATGTAGTCCCTACTTGTGATATGCCAAGCAGCTAAATCAGCTAAATGCCTATCTCCCACAATCTCAGAATAAAAATCTGAAACATCATTCAAAGCATCCCCAGGATGTAAATTTGCCAAATTCATCTTTGCATTTGCAAGGAATCCATCTAAATCACATTCTTTTAAAGATAAGTATTCCATTAAATGGGATTTTAAATTAAAAGCATTTTCTAAAAACTCTTTTAAAATGAAATTATTGTTATTCAATTTCCTAATCTAAATTTTCAGTACCAAAATCATAGAGTGGTTTTAAATCATTCTCAAAGTATTCTTAATATTAAAATGAAAACTCAAGATGGATTCTTAGTAATTAATAAAGATAAAGGCTGTACCTCTCATGATTGTGTGAAACAAATAAGGAAGTTACTAAATACAAAAAAAGTCGGACACACAGGAACACTTGACCCAGAAGTTACTGGAACATTACCAATAGCTGTAGGCAGTGCAACAAAATTTATTCAATATCTTCCTCAGGGTAAAACTTACATAGGACAAATTAAATTAGGGATAAGAACTAACACTGATGATATTCATGGAGAAATAATTAATCAAAAAAGTTGGCCTAAAATCAGTAATGAAAAATTAGATAAATACTTAAATAGATTTAGAGGAATTATCAAACAAATTCCGCCAAAACTATCTAGTGTTCACATCAATGGTGAGAGAGCTTATAAAAAATTTCTAAGGAATGAAAATTTTAAATTATTACCAAGAGAAGTAAAAATAGACGAACTGACTTTAATGAAATGGGACCAATTAAACGGAATAATAGAAATAAAAATCAAATGTTCAGCTGGCACTTATATAAGAGCAATTGCACGAGATTTAGGAGAAATTCTTAATTCCGAAGGTTGCCTTCTAGAACTAAAAAGAATTTTAGCTTGTGGCTTTGATGAACAAAACTCGATAAAAATATCTGATATCGAAAAAGAAAAAAGAAAAAAAAACTCGAAAAATTTGATTATTCCAACAATTTCTGCTCTCAATCACATTTCATCATTCGTTTTAATTAATGATGAACAAATCAATTTTTGGCAAACCGGAAGAGCAATTAAATTTGATATTAATTACTTCAAGGGAAGCAAATCTTTCGATTATAAAAAACCCATAAAAGTAATAGATAATAAACAAGCACTACTTGGGATTGGCTTCTTAAATAATGAACGAAATAATATAAATCCAAAATTAGTCCTTAACGCTAAATAATTTTTATAGAAAATCTTTTCTAAAGGGTTTAATCTGCACACCCCTATAAAAATACTTTAATATTCTTTCAGCTTTTTGGCCTCTAGACGCCAGATATTTAGCACCCCATTGACTCATCCCTACTCCATGACCTGATCCCTGTCCAAAAACTATCAAACTTTTTTTTACAGGAAAATTGTTGATTAATTCTTCCTCAATAAATTTAAATCTCACAAAATTACTATTCAGGCCTAATCTTTTTCTTAAAACTACCCCAGAGATTTGATCAGAACCATAAGCCCCAATAAGTTTCACATTTTTTACCCTCCCGGTGCTAGTAATATCTATAATCTCTATATTTTTTAAACCTCCAATCTTGGGGAATAAATTTATTAATTCATTGCTCGAAAAATTTTTTTGCCATCTAAATTTTGGATTATTTTTATCAAAATCTTTCACACTTGATAAATATGGATATTTATTCTTCCATACATCTTCACTATTTTCTGTCATTCCTCCTGAACTGCTATGAAACAAAGCATTAATTAATTTATTTTTATACGTTAAAACCAAAGATCTTGTACTTCTAACGGCTCTGATAGTTTTATAAGTTCTTGACTCCAAGCCATTATAGACTTGATTTTTCTGGGTTGAATCTATATCAAATAAATTATTTCCCTTTTGCTTTAATGCATAAGTTCTAGAGGCAATTGCTTGTGCCTTTAATGCTTCAATAGGCCATTTTGTTGGCATCTCTGATCCCACTACACTACTTAGGTATTTTTCTATTCCTAAAACATTTACTACCAATATCTCAGAATCAAGAACAAAGAGATTAAGCTTGCCAGAAAATCTCTTCTGACCTACCCAAATACCTCTTCCATCAGAAGATCTAACTTGAAATTGTTGATTACTTTTTAAGTCGTATTTTTTTTGTTTATTTTTATCAAAATATAAAATTTTTCTATTTTTCTCATTTTTCAAAGTTAAGCCTTTTATTTTTTTTTTGGAAAAAAATTTCCCCTCTATGGTCAAAGGAATTGATCTATCTGATCTGATCCTTAAATTGTTATTTTTTGATATCAAAACTCTAATTATTGGCTCTCTTGATGCAAAAACACTTTCACTCTGAAAAACACAAATAAATAAGATACTTATCAGGCAACATTTACTATAATGATTTTTAAATTTAAGTATCACTTTGTTTAAAAACAAATGCTTAATTTGCTTAAGTTTGACTAAAAGTCTAAATTTAATCCAGATATAACAATAAAAATATCATAAATAAGTGAATATCACCTTCTTAGGAACAAGCTCTGGTGTACCATCCTTAACGAGAAATGTTTCTTCCCTAGCACTTAAATTATCACAGTCATCAGAAGTTTGGCTTTTTGATTGTGGGGAGGGAACGCAACATCAAATAATGAAAAGCAATATTAAATCTTCACAAATCAAGAAAATATTTATTACACATATGCATGGTGATCATATTTATGGTTTACCTGGACTTTTAGCTACCTTAGGTTTATCAGGAAATAGTGAGGGTATTGAAATTTACGGTCCTTCAGAGTTGCGAAGTTTTATAAATTCAGCACTTAAAAGTAGTTTTTGCAAATTGTCATTCCCATTGCATTTTGTGGAAGTTGAAAATTTTGCATCAAAAAGTAAAATTCTCTTTGAAAACAACAAAATAAAAGTAAACTGCGCGTGCCTTAAACATAAAATACCTGCTTATGGTTATAGGGTTAGTGAAAAAGATAAGCCAGGTATATTTGATATCAAAAAAGCAGAGTCTCTAAAAATAGCACCTGGACCAATTTACTCACAACTGCAACAAGGTAAAAAAGTCGTACTAGCGGACGGGAGGGTATTTGATGGGAAAGAATTCTGTGGACCTCCTAGAGAGGGAGAAAGTTTTGTTTATTGCACTGATACTGTCTTTAGCGAATCAGCTGTTTCACTATCGAAAAATGCCGATTTACTCGTACATGAATCAACATTTTCTCAGGCGGATGAGAGAATGGCCTATGAAAAATTACATTCCACAACAATCATGGCTGCTAAAACAGCATTATTATCTAATACAAAAAAATTAATTATTACTCATTTAAGTCCAAGATACACTAATAAAAATTCAATTACACCAAGCGATTTGCTTAAAGAGGCTCAAAAAGTTTTCCCAAACACTCACCTTGCCAAAGATTTTCTAACTTCAGAAATAAAATAAACTGCAACAGTTCGTTAGCAGGAGCGTTGTAAATGTCCAACCCATGAAATAATGGTCTTAGGTTTTTCTATTTGATGTCGATCGAAATGGTCTCTATTTTTTCATCACTACATAAGTCTTTTAAAAGACTATTTATTTTTCTTCCACTAATTATTGGTTTACTTATTAATCCAATCTCTGCAAACGCACTCTATCCTAGTGATCCTTCATCAGTTGACGTTTTAAAAGATGATCTTCACGGTGCCGACCTTCATAATACTGAATATGTTAAATATGATTTATCTAATCAAGATTTAGGAGAAGCTAATCTTCAAGGCGCATATATGAGTGTTACTACAGCAAAAAACTCTAGTTTTAAAGGAGCCAATATGACAGACCTCATCGCATATGCAACACGATTTGATAATGCTGACTTTACTGATGCAAATCTTACCAATGGTGAGCTAATGAAAAGTGTTTTTGATGGAGCAATTATTGATGGAGCAGACTTTACTGATGCAAATCTTGATCTTTCTCAGAGAAAATCATTATGTGAAAGAGCTAGTGGAACTAACTCACAAACTGGAGTTAATACAATTGATAGTCTTGAATGCACCGGCTTAAAAGGTTACATGCCTCCAAAGCCAAAAGCATAATATTTCCAGCTAACTAACTTCATAAGGGAAGATATTACCAGGCTCTTTTGAGCCTGGTTTTTTGCTGTACCACCATTCTTGTATATCAGAAGAAAATTTCTTTGAAAAAAGAGTTATAACTGTCTCAACAGGTTTTGATCCGGGTTCCAAAATCTGCACTGAGTAAGAGGGGCATTTTCTTGAAGCCATATCAGCAACGAACCTAGAACCTATTCTTCTCCAACTAGGCTCCTTACTTCTCCAAGCAAGCCTTGAGCAGGGCCAAGGTAACTCTTCTCTATCATAAAGTCTGCAACATGGTCCAATTACCTTATAGCTATACTGACCTCCATAACTTGATTGAACACTGCCAGTATTGAAAAATTCAAATTTATCCATTTACAAAAAAAAGCCACCTTCATAGAGGGTGGCAGAAAAATAATGAATAATCAACTTAGAAAAGTTAAAATTTTATTATTAGTACAATTCTTCTTCAGCATGAGTTGTAATTGTTACATCAGATGTTGGATAAGCAACACAAGTAAGAACAAAACCAGCTTCTAGTTGGTCGTCATCCAAGAAACTTTGATCTGATTGATCAACACTACCTGAAGTAACTTTTCCAGCACATGTTGAACATGCTCCAGCTCTGCAGGAATATGGGAGGTCGATACCTTGTTCTTCAGCTGCATCGAGGATGTATTGGTCATCAGGTACTTCAATAGTTGAATTGAGGCCTTCACCTTCGCCGATGAGTGTAACTTTGTAAGAAGCCATTTAAATAAAAAATTGTTGGTAATTAATACCTATCACATACATTTTTAACATCGATTCGGTCGATATGTGAGATTTTGAAGTAAAAAATGACACAATACAATGTATGAAAGGGTATCTATAAGAAAAACTTATACTTAGGTTGGATCGCTGGTTTTTTTCGCAGAAATGCATGCCCAATCTTTTCTAATTGATATATCCAATAATTTCAAGTTATTCTGAATTAATATTTTTATAATTTCATCCTTTTGTGAATTCAGAATTCCACTTAAAATGACTTCTCCATTGTTTCTCAAGCACTTATAAATATTTGGTATCATTCCTTTTATTACTTCAGCAAGAATATTGCATAAAACAAAATCAAATTGTTTGAGTTGATTTTTTAAAATTACCTCATTAAAAGATCCCAAATATGTATTTAAGTTTTTAAGATTACCAAAATTTAGTTGAAAATTAGATTTAGTTGAATTTATAGATAAATAATCATTATCCACTGCACAAACCTCTTTAGCGCCAAGCAATCTTGCGGCGACACTCAAAATCCCGCTACCACTACCAATATCTAATACCTTTTTGTCAGTAAATAAAATGTTCTCCATTTTTTCCAAGCAAAGATACGTTGAAGGATGACTTCCTGTACCAAAGGCTGCTCCAGGATCAATTTTTATAATTTGTTTATCTTTAAATTTTTCACTAAGATTTATCCAACAAGGCAATATTAAAAAATGATTTCCTACTAATTCAGGAGCCCAATATTTCTTCCAGCTTGTTAACCAATCCTCCTCTTTAATAATACTCCAGTCAAAAAATTGATTATCAGGGCCATTAATGTTTAGAAGTTTGCTAATTATTTTTTCAAAACCACTTCTAGAACTCTCACTCCAATCATCGATTGGAAGCCATATATTCACTTCTTTTTTATTTTCATTTTTAATTAAATATTCAAATGAAAAACTAAATATTCCCAGCTCATTTAATTTCCAAATAATAATTTCTTCAGAATCACTTTCTATCAGAAAAGTTAATTTATACCAATCTTTAGTTTCCATTAATTAGGACAAGCCTCTTCATAAAGTAACTGGATTAGCGTTTGTAATCCCATCTACTTCAATAATGGTATCAAGCAACTTATTAGGTATTGGATCATCAATACTTAGAACCATCACGGCTTCCCCTCTAACAATTTTGCGCCCAACTTGCATTGAGGCAATATTTACATTGTTGCTACCTAATAAAGACCCCAGCTTGCCAATAATGCCTGGCATATCTCTATGCCTAGTAACCAACATATATCTGCTTGGTGATACATTAACTGGATATTGATCAATACTAATAATTCTTAATTCCCCATCAGCAAAAATGCTTCCTGCTACACTATGGTCGCCATTATCTCCATAAGTGGTTAACTGAAGCGAGCCACTAGCAAATTCAGGTCTTGCCTCATCTTTATTCTCGACTACAGAAATACCTCTTGAATCTGCTTCTAGCGAAGCATTCACATAATTAATCCTATCTCCCAAAGCTTTACTTAGAAATCCTTTTAGACTAGCTATTATTAACGGCTGAGAAGGATGTTGAACAAATTCACCTTGAAGCTTTACTTCTAGTTTCTGTATCTGACCACCTGAAAGCTGGCTTATAAGCAGACCCATTGTTTCAGCCAACTGCAAATGAGGTTTTAGACTATCCATAATATCAGGGCTCAAACCTGGAATATTTACTGCAGTTCTAGCAGATAAACCAAGCAAGACATCTCTTATTTGTTCTGCAACATCAACTGCTACATTTTCTTGTGCTTCCCGAGTAGATGCTCCTAAGTGAGGGGTAAGAATAAGATTCTTTTCAACCTTCAAAAGTGGTGAATTAGATTCCAAAGGTTCTTTTGAAAAGACATCTATTGCAGCACCTGCAATCAATGATTTATTTAAAGCTTCTGCTAATGCCTCTTCATCAATTAAGCCTCCTCGAGCACAATTAATTAATTTTGCGCTACTTTTCATACTTTTAATGACATCTATATTTACCAAATTCTCTGTCTCTGGTGTGCGAGGCAAATGCAAAGTTACATAATCTGATTGTTGGAATAAATCTTCTAGATCAGATAGTTTAACTTGGATTTGTTGAGCTCTTTCAATTGAAACAAAGGGATCATATCCGCAAACTTCCATTCCTAATGCATTAGCAACTTTCGCTACATGAGCACCAATTTTCCCTAAACCTACTACACCTAATTTTTTCTTATAAAGCTCATTACCAACAAATTTCTTTCTTTCCCACTTACCTGACAAAGTACTACTGTTAGCAATTGGAATATGTCTAGATAAAGCCAACATCATAGCTATAGTATGTTCAGCCGCAGCTATTGTGTTACCCCCTGGAGAATTAACAACAAGGACTCCTTTTTGCGTAGCAGCCTTAACATCTACATTATCGACTCCAACTCCTGCTCTCCCAATGATTCTCAGTTTACTTGAAGAGTTAATAATCTCTTCAGTCACTTGAGTACCAGAGCGAATCATTAAAGCATCATAATCTTTAATAATGGAAGCTAACTCACAGTCTGAGATTCCTATCTTCTGATCAACCTGAGCAACTTGTGAAAGAATATCGATTCCTGTTTGATCAATTGGATCTGTAATGAGAACTTTTGTCATTTAAGATTGGTTCTTTAATCTTTTACTTTAACTTAATCTATAGTGTATGTATCTTATTTTATTAATTTGAATAACACACAAACATATGAGGATTGAAATTTGACTAAAAGTATTGTGATATTTGAAGACATTGATAAATGTATCCAGCTATTTGATGTTCTCAAAGAAAAATCAGTAATGCTCTCTGAAGCTATTTTGATCCCACCAATAAGTGAGAAAATATCATCAGAAGAAACAGAATTGTTCAATGCGAAAGCAAATATCTTATTCAAATCTCAAAATTTTGAAGATATAAGAATCTTAAATCCTAAACTTGATAGAAAGATGAGACAACAAGATATGAGTATATGGCTAATGCCATTTGGGTTTATAGCTGGAATAGCTTTTTCTAAGATGACAAATTTATCTACCTTCAGCTTTCTTGGTTTAAATAACATCGGGGAATCATTAATTGGAGGTCTTTTAGGAATGGGTTCAGGATATTTAGGAAGCATTGTTTCTTCTGCAAGTATCAACATTAATAGAAATAAAGAGTTAAGATCAATCATTAATTTTAATAAAGAGGGTAAATGGCTTGTTCTACTTGAAAATCAAATTGGAACTGAATTACCATGGGCTTTGATAAAACAATCAGAAGCAAAAGATATAATTTTTTTAGAAGGCTAAATGATTGACTTAAAAGAGATCTTAATAAATTCAAACTACAAAAAAGAAACTGAGGAATTAATAAATGTTGCTAACTTAGCTTACAAACACTGGGAAACTTATTGGACTGGGTTTAATTCAACTTATGTTTGCGAGGAGATTTTAAAAGATTTTGAAAATTTAAATGATTTCAAATTTTTTATTTATGGAGGATTCTCCTCTTCTCAAAGATCTAGGATAGCTTGCTCTAGAGGAGATAATATTCCTGAGGAGGATGAGCTAAAAAGTAATTTTCCAGCTCAAGGAATAAAAATTAATGGAAATTTTTTATTTGATAATGCTTCACAAGACGACTTTAGATCCCTCTTAATTGAAAATGGTGTTAATCAAATAAAAGTTGGAGATATATGGACAATTGGCGATAGGGGAGCACAAGGGATAATTGATAATTCAGATATTAAGCATCTAGATGAAAAGATTTTTTATTTAAGAGACGTAAAAGTAAAAGTTAATGTAGTAGGTATAGATGAATTACAAATACCTTCTGGAAGATCAAAAAAACTTATCAATACAGTAGAAGCTTCAACAAGATTAGATGCTATAGCTTCAGCTGGCTTTAGAGTATCACGAACCAAAATCATTGAAAGGATAGAAAATGGAATGCTCAGATTAAATGGAAGCAAAGTTAATAAGCCAACAATTAATCTAAAAATTGGAGACAAACTAGAACTTGAAAATAAAGGATTTATCGAAATTCTAAATTTAGAAATAACCAAAAGAGAACGATGGAAAGTTAAATTACTTAGAAAATGAAACGCAACCTGCTATTTTCTTATAAGGGGGATTAAAAATTCCTCAATTGGGGCGATTAGCTCAGTGGTAGAGCACTACCTCGACACGGTAGTGGCCACTGGTTCGAATCCAGTATCGCCCATTAAAACTTTTGACGACCTAGGTTATATCCACAGAAAATAATTTCATTTTTTAGATTATTAAAAAAGATGAAACTTAATCAAATAATTAATCTACATAAGGGGCTCACTGCATTTGTAGTGATAGGTCTTATGATTTTTTTTGATAATTTTACGATAGCTCCCTACGTTTATTTAGCTCTGCATGGTACTTATGGATTACTTTGGCTTCTAAAAGAAAAAATATTCCCAGATCCTTATTTTAAAGAAAAAATCAATTTTTTAACTTCAGTTACTGGTTTTATTTTCCTTGGAAGTTACTGGGTTGCACCCTACATTCTTATCTCATCTCAGAAATCTGTTCCAAATATCGTAATAGCTGCATCTGTATCTCTAAATATAATTGGTGTTTTTCTACACTTTGCTAGTGATGCTCAGAAATATTTTTCTCTTAAATTAAAAAAAGATCTAATTAAAGAAGGATTTTTCAAAAATATAAGGAATACAAATTATTTAGGAGAAATACTAATCTATCTATCATTTGCCATACTTTCAATGAGTTTCATACCATTAGTAATCCTTGCAATATTTTTCTCTATGGTTTTTCTACCAAGAATGATAAAAAAAGATAAATCACTATCTAAATATGATTCATTCGAAGAATACAAAAAGAAAAGTGGTCTTATATTGCCTAAATTAAATGCCTGATAACAACTTACCCAGCTGGAGGCAAGATTTAAAATCTTCTAGAAAAAAAGAGGGCAAATCACCCTCTAATAAATGGATACAGCTTGCAACAGTCAGCGAAGAAAATGAGCCAAGATTAAGAACAGTTGTTTTCAGAGGATGGCATAAAGATAGCTCAATGATTATTTTCACAGATAGAAGAAGTAAAAAAATTGGGCATTTAAACTCCAACCCTAATGCAGAAATATTATGGTTCTTTTTGAAAACTAAATCACAATATAGATTCAAAGGGAAAATACATGAATTAAGTGATAACAAAAATTATTGGGATTTATTATCAGAAAAATCAAAATCTTCTTGGTTTTGGGGATCTCCTGGAGAGAAAATAAACCCAAAAGTTCAATTTAATTATGAAATATTATCCAATCTACCCAAGTCAGAAAATTTTGTAGTTCTAAATTTTGAAATCGATTCAGTAGATCTTCTTAAATTAGAACAGCCTGTTCATAAAAGATATCTTTGGGAAAAGAGTAAGAAATGGGAAAAAGTTGCAATTAATCCTTAAATATTTCTAAATTGTATATTTAGGTTGAAAAACATATAGTGATCAGTCAATTTTAAAAAAGAAGTATTATTCATATGAATTTCTCAGAAATTCCAGAAAACCCTTTTATTTTTTTATCTTGGGTGACTGCTATAGGGCTATTTATAAGTCTTTCTGAAGCAACAATTAAGATAAAACTTGAGAAGAGAAACAGTTATAGAAAAAGGTTAGAACTAATCAATAACCTTTATCCTAAAAAGTTAGCTTGAAGTATCTGAGAGTATGTTCGCTTGCAGAAATTGAAATAAGCCACCTTTACTTGATTCTTCTTTAACTAAGACTTCTTTAGAATTCTTTGATTTTGTTGAAGGGATAATTTCCTCTTCATCTTCTGATTTCAAGATCCTAATAATAACTTCATCTAAGGAAAAGTTACCAGGCCCTGTTAGTGCAATTGAAGTTGCTGAAGCAAAATACAGAAGTAAAAGCTCTAGTAAGAAAATATTGAAACCTGAAGTAACAAGTGCATGATATATAGCGACAGAAATTGTTCCCACAATTGCCAAAGCCCCAAATCTTGTAGCTAAGCCGATAATTAGTAGCCAACTACCACCTATTTCAGAGAATGCCGCTATGTATGATAAAAATATTGGGAATGGAAGATGTAATGGTCTGACAAAAGCATCAGCGAAATTTTCTATATTTGCTAATTTCTCATATCCGTGATGAATAAGAACAGTTCCAGTTATAACTCTAAGAATTAATAAAGCAGTATCTTTGCTAAACGACTTGGTAAGAATTGTTGAAAGCACTATAAAAAAATTATCCTTAAGTAAAAATAACTAGTCACAGTATCCATCGTGGATTAAACCGCAAAAGTCGGGACTAATTAAGTATTTATACTTAGTACTCTAATGAATTCTTTTTCTGATTAGGAATTCAACTAAGTTAAAGATTATTTTTTTGAAAAATTTTCTAATATTCTTTGATTTATTTTTGGAATATTTTCTTTAAATTTAAAAAACCCTCTTCTAGCAAATTTCCAAGCAAATAAATCTTCATCTCTCACAAGATTAAAAATTTTTTTATGGTATAAATTTTTAAACTCAGTTATGAAATCATAATTTTCTCCCACTCCAGGATAAATAATGTCTATTTCGTTGGTATTTTTAAAAGTATTTTCCAGTGAATAAGGATCAATCTGTTCAACATTATCAAATTGCTCAACAAATTCAGAGACCAAACCTTGTTTAAATTTCAAAACAGATTCAGACAATTTAATTTGTCTTTGTTCGTTTTTTAAAAGGATAATAAATACTTTTTTATAGCTTGGAAGTAAATTTTTAAGGGTTGCAAGGTGCAGATCATTTTCAAACATAATCAGATTTTCTGATTTAGGATCCATATCATTTTTATAAATCTCATCTTCAAATGGTATTTGATTAGATTCTTCAAGAAAAATTTGTTGATTATTTATTTTTTCTACATTAAATCTATTATTTGAAAACTTTCTGAGGTTTGATAATGAAAAAAGATATTGTTTTCCCTTCGTTTGCAATCCTCCGACCCATCTCCAGCTAAGGAGATTAGACGAAGCATCTCCATCAAAAAGATATTTAAAGAAAAACTTTGCTCCCAATTGCCATGGGAGGCCTAAATTAAATATCCAAGTACTCGCAAACCACATTCTTGTATGGTTATGCAAATAGTTGTACTTCTTTAATTCATGGACCCAAGAATTAAAAAAATCTAATTCTGTATCGCCATTAATTGCACTTTCATATAGCTCATAATCAAAATCGAGATTTTTTTCTGAAATAAAATTTCTCCAAACTTTAGGTCTATTTTCCATCCACCCTTTCCAGTAAACTCTCCAAAATATTTCTTCAACAAATTTAGTTGAATTTTTGATTTTGTACTTACTTTTAATATCATAGATCAGATCATATTCCGATAATATTCTATGAGTAATGAAAGGCGATAATTTTGAAACTGAACTTTCGTTATTTGGCCCAAAATCAAAATTTCTTAATTTTGCATAATCATTAATTTTGTATTTCGCAAAATTTTCCCAGGTATTTTGAGCTTTTAATAAAAATGACATTTTCTCATAACTTTAAAAAATTTTTTTTTGTATTGATAGAAATCTCAAAATTTGCCTGCAAATTAATCCTTAAAATTTTCTATTTCACTTTTTAGTAAATATGTTTGATTGAAGTATTTAATTTAGACGCTTTATCAGTACATTTTATACTCTTAAATCGCTCTCTGCGTAGGAGGATATTTAGTGGACAATTACTTTTTAGATCTAATCTTAATTTTCAAATCTTTATTAAAATAATTTTTTCTAAAAGATTTTTAAATATTTATCAAAATTAATATGAATAATTTATTAGTGAGAGATGTTAAGTATCTAGATGAACAATACAGAATAGGTGAAGGCATAATTTCGGATGATGCATTTAAGCAACTTGAAAAGCTCTTTATTCCTGTTGATCCAGAGCCTGACTTCTTTAATCAAAAAAATAATAAACTTTTGCCAAAATTAGCCAAAGAAAACTATAAAGAATTTTTGGAAAGTTTGTTAACAAAAACAAGATTAAGCATTCAACCAAAAATTGATGGCTGTGCTATTGCAATAAGATATATAGATGGCAAGTTTAATAAAGCTATTACAAAAAAAGGATTTGATGTATCAAGCAAAATTAAACAAATTAAAAATGTCCCCAATTGTATTCCTATCAAACGAGATTTTCAAATTAGAGGTGAACTATACGCTACAAACAAAGTTGCCGGCATTTCCCAAAGAATTACAAGAAAATACCTCAATGATAAGAAAGGGATTGGAGAAAGTCTCCGCTTTTGCTGTTTCCAAATACTTAATGGAAGACTTAATCAATACGAAACCCTTAACTATCTTAAAAAATGTGGCTTCAGCACCCCTGAAAGTTACTTCACAAATCATACAAGCGAAATCCAAATATATATAAAAAATTGGTTAGAGAGAAAAATATTTGCGAAGTATCCAACTAATGGGATAGTTATTAAAATAAATAGTAGAAAATTACAGTTACTTAGAGAGAAAAGTTTATCCCAAAATAACGAATGGCAATATGCCATTGAAAAGTAATAATAAAAAGCACCTTCAAAAAGAGCTCACGATACTTACTTCCAGTATTTACAGTGGAAAAGTAATTAAATTTTGGTTAAATTCCAAAGCAATTTGCATGATTACTAAATGACTGCCACTATTTCAAGACCTAAAATCTCTAACTGGGAAACATCTAATATTCCAAACCTTACAGGCAAAACTGCGCTAATTACTGGTGCGAATAGTGGTCTTGGATACTTCACTGCAAAGGCCTTAGCCGAAAAAAATGCTCATGTTGTTATAGCTTGTAGATCGCTTGAAAAAGCTAATCAAACTATCAAAAAACTTAAAGGTCTTAATCCTGAAGGAATATTTACCCCTTTAGAATTAGATTTGTCAGATTTGAAAAATATTGTTGAAGTTCAGTCCAAAATTTTTGATAATTTTGAAAATTTAGATTTACTAATCAATAATGCAGGCATTATGCATCCGCCTAAAACTCTTAGTGCCCAGGGATATGAAATACAATTTGCAGTTAATCATCTAGCTCACATGCTTTTGACCATTAAGCTACTTCCAATTATTGAAAAAAAAGAAGAATCTAGAATAGTGACGGTTACTTCCGGAGCACAATTTTTTGGCAAAGTTGGTTGGAAAAATCTGAAAGCCGAGAACTACTACAATAAATGGGAATCTTACTCCAATAGCAAATTGGCAAATGTAATGTTTGCTTTGGAACTAAATGAAAACTTAAAGCACAAAAATATACTTTCTCTAGCTGCTCACCCAGGAATTGCAAAAACAAATCTCTTTACTGCTCAAAAACCTAACCCTAGTCCATTAGAAATATTCTCCTTGGAATTATTTAGTCCTATTTTTCAAACTGCTGAGATGGGTGCTTTACCTCAACTTTTTGCAGCTACTTCACCAAAGGCAAGAGGAGGTGAACATTATGGTCCTAGATTTAATTTCAGAGGTCATCCAAAACTTTCCCCTACTTCTCCTTTCGCCATGAATAAAAAAGAAAGAAAAAATTTATGGGAAAAAAGCCTTGAAATCCTAAGTAACTTCTTATAAATTTTTCATTTTTACTAACTTCAGAAAATACTTCAAGATATGTAGTTCACTCTCTGAGAGTTTCATAAATTCTGTTAAGGCATCATAATTTTTTTCATCAATTTTTTTTGACAATTCAATAAAACTATGATGATTTTCATTAACAAAGCGCTCAGCAATCTGGGACGGAGTTAAACCCTGCTCAATTAATTCACCTGGAGCATTTTTCTCCCACTTTTCATAAAACCAAGAGAACCAATATTTTGCAGTATTTTCTTCCATTAATTAACTTTTCTTTGGCAAATACTATAAATACTAAAGAAAGATTTCATGATTGAATTACCCCTTAAATACAATTAATATAATTGCAATTATAAATTTAATGATAGATAATCATTCAAGTAAAAGAAATATTAATCTTGTAATTGGATTAGGTAAATCTGGATTTTGGGCTGCCAAGTATTTGAGAAGCATCAATAAGAGAGTAATTGTTTGGGAAAGTAAAGGTGGGATAGAATTCTTAGAAAGAAAATCAGAATTAGAAGAGCTTAATATACTAGTTTCTCTGAATAAAGAATTTGTTTTTGAAGAAATTCAACCTTTTGTGAAAGAGATCGAATCAGTTGTTGTAAGTCCATCAATACCTTTTGACCACATAACTATTATCGAATTAAAAAAAAAGGGAATTAAAGTAATTGGAGAAATTAATGTTGCATGGGAAATTTTAAAAGACACAAATTGGATAGGTATTACTGGCACTAATGGCAAGACTACTGTTACTCATCTGCTAAGCCATATACTCTGCGATACTGGATTATATGCTCCTTTTGCTGGAAATATTGGTACACCTTTATGTAAATATGCTCACTCCAAAAAACATGAAAAAATTGATTGGGTTGTAGCTGAATTAAGCAGTTATCAAATAGAAATATCTCCAGAAGTAAAACCTAATATTGGAATATGGACAACCTTCACAGAAGATCATCTTGAAAGACATAAAACACTTGAAAACTATTTCAACATAAAAAAAAGCTTGCTAGAAAAATCTGATTTTAGAATTTATAATTATGACGATAAAAACCTAAGAAATCACTACAGTTCACTATCACGAGGAATTTGGATAACAAGTAGTTTCGATAAATCAAATTTTATTCCATGCGATTATTGGATAGATGATCAAGCATACATTGTTGAGAGAGGAAAGAAATTATTCAAACTTGAACATTTTTCTTTAAAAGGAATACATAATCTTCAAAATCTTTTATTGGTAATTGCAGCAGCAAGAAAAGTTGGATTATCTGGGAAGAAGATTAAAGATTCTTTATCTAATTACAAACAATTACCTCATAGGATGGAAACAATTTATAAAAATAATGATCTGGAAATAATTAATGATAGTAAAGCTACAAATTTTGACTCATCTATTGCAGGAATAAGTTCAATTGAAGGTCAAATAATAATCATTGCTGGGGGTAGATTAAAAGGGAACGAATATAGTGAGTGGATAAAAGTTTTAAAGAAAAAAGTTAAATGTGTTTTCCTTTTTGGAGAAAGCTCAAAAGTCCTAAAAATGGCTCTTATTAATGAAGGATTTAAAAAAAATATTTTTGAATTTCCAGAACTAAAAGAGCTTTTAAATTTCGTTTTTCATTATTTACAAAATAATAAGGTTGGAACATTATTATTCTCACCTTCATGCTCTAGTTTTGATCAATTTAAAAATTATGAAGAGCGTGGAGATTATTTCAAGAAACTAATAAGTGAAAAATTAAAGGTTAATAAATCCATTTTTTGTTCAAGTATCATTTCGTAATTTTCAGGTCGGTCATCACAACCGTATCCCCTCTAGCAAATATTCATTTAATTAGTTAGATTTTAACTATAAATTAACTAACAGAGATGAGTGAATCTAACAATTTACCTCAAGCAATAAGTCATAAAAAATTAAGTTACTTGATGCTTAAGGCACAAAAGGATTCTCATTTTTCTGATGAACTAGCAGAAATAGAAAGCCCCGAAAAAAGAGAATTTGAAGATTTAATCAACAATTGGGAAGCTTCAACTAAGAAATTAGTTAATGAGTTATCAAAAAGAAAAGAGAATTTATTAAAAGATAAATCACCAAATTCTTTAATTGCTCTTGGTGCTATGGAAGTTCACCTTAATATGGCTTTGCAAGCCTTAAATGCATTTAATAAAGGAGTTGATGGTTAAAAGTAACGGATAAACTACAAGGAAGGCATCGAAAATAAGAGAAAATCTAGATCTTTTTCAGTATTTATAGAGACATCATTATAATTATTAACTTCAAATCCCAATCCATCTCCAGTACCGAGACATATATTTAAATTAGAGTCTTTACTTTTTAATAAAAGATTACCTTCTATTATTTGTATCCAATTATATTTATCGATATTTAATGGCAATTTTTTTTCTTTAATAGGTTTATATTTACAACGCCATAAAGAGATTTTTTGATTTAGAAAAAGCTTATTATTTTGACCGTTTTTATAATTAAAAATAAGATTATCCGACAACTTTTCATTTAATGAAATTTGATCATATCGAGGTTTGATATTTTCTTTTTGAGGATATATCCAAATCTGGAACAACTTACAGCTCTCATTTTCTTCATTCTTCTCGCTATGAGAGATTCCAGTACCCGCGGACATAACTTGGATTTCATCTTTGTGAATTTTTCCAAGATTATTTAACGAGTCTCTATGAGTTATTGCTCCTTTTGTTACGACAGTAATTATTTCCATATTTTCATGAGAATGAGTATTAAATCCTGTATTAGGAGAAATAATATCTTCGTTTATAACTCTAATTTTCCCAAAATTATCCCATTTTGGATCTCTATGCTCTCCGAAGGAAAATGAATGCATCGAATTTAGCCATTCTCTAGTCGATCTAAATCTTTCGTGTGATTTCCTTATTTTAATTATTTTCAAAGACATAAATACCAAGTAATAAATATATGGTGTATTTGTGTAAATTAAATATTTTTGAAAAGTATAAATTATGAATAATTGGAATAACTTTCTAGTTATTTGTTAATTTTACTTTGTGCTTTATTTGCTTTATTAATTATTTTTTTTGCTTCTTCTCTTGTAGAACATTTTTCTGCCTCAACATTCAAGTTTTTTAGTTTATTTAATTGTTTTGAAATTTTCATATAAGATTAACTTAACAAATAGAAATTAACATATATTTAATGGAATAGCTAAAAATACTGGTTTGCATTTGAGCATTACTACCTAAAGATAAGATTGGAGGATGGAATTATCAGAACAGTAAAGAGGATGTATTGGATTATCTTTGATTGTTTTCTTAATTAAAAGCGGACCAAGAGGATTATCAAAATTATTTTTCCTAATTGAGTTATATTGGATTATTTTTTTTGATATTCTTTTATTTCTATTTAGAAATTTACCTTTATTACCCCAACCTAACCATAAATCACAATTTTTATTTTCAGACCAGTGTTTTAAGTTTTTATAAATATGCTTATTGTTTAGATAACCCACAGGTTTTTTGTGATTAAAAAGTTTTTCTGGTTTGCTTGAAATAAGAGCAAATAAATTGATTAATTTTACTTTGCCGTAATTATTGTTTTTCGAAATTTTGATTATCTTTTTTGTTGTATTATCTAAGAAAACTTCATCCGATAAAGAGGGATTTAAACCAATAAAAATAATTTCCTTTGTAGATTTAGAAATCTTATAACTTAAACTCCATCTATATAGTTTGTTATCACTTATTAAACAATTTCTTTCTAGAAATAAATTTTTCAACCTAAACCTACACCTCTAGCCATAAGAGTGGCAAACAAGGGTATTGTTGCAAAGCCTACTAATTCAGTTGTAATGATAAGTCTGAACCTATTAACTAGATTCTCAGATATTTCAGGTAATTTATTCTTACTTAATGGAATAGCCCATAAGATATATGTTGTTGTTGGGTATAAAGAAAGTAATCCAACCAGAATGTAAAGAGAAACCTTTATCCAAAACACAGGGTTACCTGTATAAAAATCACCTCCTTGACCAAAATACTTAACACGCAAAATCCCAGTAACTAGTATTGCAACTCCTGCCAAACCATAAACCACATCTGCAATTATCATTGAGATCGTCTCGTTTCTATTAAGACCTACTTTGAGAGTCAATCTTTCAAACAAAAGAGAACCGAAACACAAAATAATTCCTAAATAATGAACATATGCTACTAATGCACTTTTGGCAATTTCACCAGTTAATAAAGTTCCTAATAACATGTTCAAGTCAAAATTTATACAATCCTAACCACCAAATGAAGAATTTGTTTAGAAATAAATTAATAACTTAAAAGCAAGGTATTAAATCTAAGACTCTAAATACCTTTTCTGGCCATCTTCAAAAAAATCCTTTTTATTCCATACTTCGATTACATCTGGGAAGTGTTTTTCCATACAATTATCACAAACCCCATGACTGAATCTAATATCACTAATTTTCGAAAGATATTTTTCTAAATGCATCCAATCGCCCTCCTTATTTTTCACTTCTCTGCAATATGAACATACAGATAAAATTCCTTCCTGTTTATGCAAATTAGACAATGCATCTAGCAAATTTAATGATTTTTTTCTAAGCTCTAAAAATGAAACTATTTGCTTGGATAATAATTCCATAATATTAAATTGTTGTGTAGTTAGATTTCCTGGCTTTCTATCTATTACACAAAGAGTTCCAAGCTTATTACCATCACTATTTCTAAGGGGAAAACCTGCATAAAAACGAATCTTTGGGTCTCCAGTTACCAATGGATTATTTATAAATCTTTCATCTTGGAAAGCATCATGAATAATTAATGGGCTATTTTCTTTTATTGCATGCGTACAAAAAGACCAATCCCTTCTAGTTTCTGATATTTGAAGTCCTATTTTGGATTTAAACCATTGTTTATCTTTGTCTACCAAAGTCATTAAAGAAATAGGCACATTACAGGTTTTAGCAGCAATTTTTGTAATATCGTCATAACATGATTCTGGCTTTGTTCCCAAAATCCTATATTCTGCTAAAGCTTTTAATCTTCTTTCCTCTTCTTCTTTTTTTGATACAAGATTCTGCATTAATCTTCACCAATAATTAAAACTTTAAAATTAAAGTTTCTTCAAAAAACTTTTTCCTTCTAATACTTAATAAAAAAAAGATAAACTTATTGATTTGTTACTTACTGATTAGTTTCTTAATGTTTTAACTTTGAGACTGCCATCCCAGCGATCCATCCACTTGTCCAACAATGTTGAAAATTAAATCCACCTGTGATCCCATCTACATCCAAAACTTCTCCAGAAAAAAATAACCCTGGACAAATTAAGCTCTCCATACTTTTAAAATTAACCTCATTAGTTTTTACGCCTCCGGAAGTAACAAATTCCTCTCCAAATGGACCTTTGCCTGAAATTATATATTTATCCCTCATTAGAGTATTTATCATTTTCTCTCTTTCATCCGCCAGTAAATCAGCCCAATTTTTCTCTTTATCAATGCCTATTTTCTTTAATAAAAAAATCCATAATCTTTTTGTTAATAGTGGCACAGGTCTACTATTAATAAGATTCACCTTGCCTTTATTTAATCTTAAATGATTAACTTTTTCTTTTAATTCCTTGTAACTTAAAGAAGACCATTTAATGATTAGATTAAATTTATATTTTTGGCTATAAAGTTCCCTTGCTGCAATTGATGAAAGTTTTAATACTGCTGGCCCACTAAACCCCCAATGCGTTATTAGTAAATCGCCTCTATTTTGAAAATTCTTATTGTTTAATTTAATTTCTATATCTATGCCCTTTATTGATACCCCACTACATTCATCCAAATTTGGTTCTTTTGTAGAAAAAGTAAAAAGCGATGGTACAGGTTTAACAATGTTGTGTCC
The DNA here is from genome assembly GCA_902536555.1 of uncultured Prochlorococcus sp. Lineage (GTDB taxonomy): Bacteria > Cyanobacteriota > Cyanobacteriia > PCC-6307 > Cyanobiaceae > Prochlorococcus_A. The sequence goes on from CACAXR010000001.1 coordinate 130,647, forward strand.
AAGATTTTGAGCTAATTTATATCCGCTTGGATTACCTCCAGTTGAAAGAATAATATTTTTTGCAGTTACCTTTGCATTTTTAAGACTAAAAATATTGAATATATTATCTGGAGTTTTTGAAATTTCTTTTACAAAAAATTTTGTTAATATCTCGACGTTTTTTGATAAAGCACTTTTTCTCAAACAATCAATAACATCTGAAGAAGAATTAGATACTGGGAAAACTCTTAGATCTTCCTCAATTTTTAATTTTAACCCTTTTTTCTCAAACCAATCATATACATCTCCAGCAGCAAAACGATTAAATGATTCCAAGAGCTGAATTCCACCTCTAGGGTAATTCTCAACTAGTTCATTCGGTATCCATGTCGCATTAGTGACGTTACATCTTCCCCCTCCACTAATCCTTACTTTCTCCATAAGTTTTGAAGTGCCTTCAAGAATTATTATTCTTTTAACCCCATTTTCAGCAGCAGTTATTGCTGTCATAAAACCGGCAGCACCGCCTCCTATAACTGCTAAATCAAAAGGTTCCAAAAGCTTATTATTTAATATGTTTCAATCTGATAATAGCAAGGCGTTACAAAGAAAAATTACTCCAAAAACCATAAAAAATAAATCAAAAAACTTAAAAAAATGCAAAATAGATAGCTAAAATTCACTAATTTTTAAATTTCTAAAAAAATCAACGCATTCGTTATTTTTATGCTTTAACTTTATTAAATGAGACTAATGTTTTCTTACGTTAAATATTCTGAGGCCAGTTTTCCTATGACTGGTCAATATACTGCTCTTCTTTTAATAACTTCTGTTATTTGGGTTCTACTTTGGTTTGGATATAGACAAAATAAGATAAATGATGAGATCAAGAAAAAAGAAAAAGAAGATAGAATTAATGCGAAAGTTCAAAGAAGAAAGAAGTTAGAGAGTTTGTACCCTACTAATAAAAAAACTGTTTAAAATTAATTTTTTTAGAAAATATGACAAAAAATAATTTCAAATCACTAATTCAGTACTTACCAGGGATTTTGATTCTTATTTATGTATTCTTTTTAGCATTTACTCAATTTATAAAATAAAATTTCTAAAAATTATTCGTTTTGATTGGAATCCTTTCTGCTTTTGGAGCTGCTACTTCTTGGACATATGCGTGCTTTATTTGGCGCGCGCAAACTCAAAAATATAAATCAATAGATATTAATTTAACAAAAAATATAATAGCTTTTTTAATTTTTATACCTGCTTTTATCAATCTAAGTTCTACAACAGCATTAAAAAACATATTTATACTGCTAATTAGTGGAATAATAGGTATTGGTTTAGGTGATACTTTCTATTTAAAGTCACTACAAACAATTGGCACAAGAAAAACTTTATCTATAGAAACTCTTTCTCCGTTAATGGCAGCTTTGTCAGGAGAATTTTTTATTAATGAAAATTTAACAACTAAATCATGGGTTGGAATAATTATAGTAACGATTTCGCTATTCATAATTCTCAGAAAAGGTAACGATTTTAAAGAGGAAAACGCCTCTTTCTCAGAAAAAAATAACTTTAAGATTTTTGCTTTTCCTTTTTTATCAGTTTTATGTGCTGTTCTTGGAGGTCTTTTATCAAGGATGGTTTTCCTTCAAAGCAATTTATCTCCTTTCCTTACAACTGAAATAAGATTATTAGGTGCAATAATTTTTTTGATTAGTCTAAAAGGATTTAAGATTAATTTTTTCTTAAAAAAAATAGAAAAAAAACAACAAAAAAGATTTTTAATTTCAATAATTCTTGGAACAAATATAGGAATATTGCTACAACAAGTTGTTTTTAAAACCCTTCCCATAGGAGTAGGATGGGCTTTATTAAGCACATCTCCTGTAATTTCCTTATTTTTTGCTAAGAATGAGGAAAGAGAAATTACCAAAAAAATAATATTTTTTACTTGTTTTTTATTTTTTGGCTTGACATTAATAATTCTTTAATCTCTGTGTTAATGTAAAAAATACTCATGTTAATAGAAATCAGATTAAATAAAATTAGCCTATAAACACTCAGAACCAATGAAAATTTTAAAGAAAAAAAGACTAGGCACTATGGAGGTTTATGTAATTTTTCTAAGCTGTATTTATGCAGGCTTTATAGGTTATAAATCTCTCTTAAATGTTTTATTTACTTGAAATTAATTAATTCTTTCTAATGATTTAATCAACTTACCTCCATCTTGGTCATCATCATCGTTAGAAGCAAAAAATAAAAAAAATATCCCTAGAGAAGCTATAGATAGCGAAATTGACAATACAGAAAGCTCATCCATAAATTAGAAATTTATTTTATGATAAACGAAAAAAAATAAAAGACAGTAAAGAAATACACATTCTCTAAAATAAATATTTCTTTTATTTGTAAAATGAAAAAACACATCCGAACTATTTCGTGAAAGTTCTAATATCTTCCCCTTGTAGTGCAAGCGTAATAATTAAGTATGGAATAAAAAGTTGGCCTATTTGGGAATGTGAGCCAAGCAAATTTCAATGGAATTACGATGATAAGGAAATTTGCTTAATTATTGAAGGTCAAGCGAAAATAAGTACCCAAAACGGTGACATTTACTTAATTAAAGCTGGAGATCTAGTTGAGTTTCCTGCTGGACTTAACTGCGAATGGCAAGTAACCAAAAGTATTAAAAAACATTATCGATTGGGTAGCTAAATTAAAGAAAAAAGATTTTTTCTTCTTTACTGTCAAGTCAATGTAGATAAAATATGGTTAATAAATAATTTTCAAGAAGGAAACTAATATTATGCCTTTTACTGATCAGGAATATTTTGAGGTTATAGAAAAAAACGAAATAGTAAAAAAGGCCTTTGAAAATATTAAGCAAATTTGCATTGATTTACAAAAACAAACAAATTGCCCTGAAGAGGATCTAAAAGATTTTCTTGAATTTATTTCTAAACAATGGAATAAATAATGATTAACAAGCTTTTTAAATACTAAATTTAAAATTTCAATTTAGTTTTCTGACACAATAAGTTCTAATCTAATTCCTTTTTTGGCTTTGTATTGATACTGGAAGTTCCCTTAGCAGCAGAAACGAAGAAAAAGAAGCCTACAATTCCTGATATACCAAATATCGCAGCCAAAGGATCAAAAGTGAAAGAAAACATAGAATTAATAAAATCAAGATAAATAATAGTTTTTGAATCAAAATTCTACAATTATTGTTAAGTATAAAAAATAACAATCGCGTGATTCATATGTCATTATTAGTTTCTCAGTAGATTCAAGAAAATTATTATTCAAATTGATTTTAAGAATAAAAATATCAATACATACCAAAGATCTATTCTTGCGAAAGAGAAAAGTTTTTAAAAAATATTTATAGAAATATTGAATAAAAAACTACCCAGAGGATCCACAATTGTTGTTTCTTTAGATTAATATCAACCTATGACAGAATTCTACTCAGCTTCTTCCTCAATAAGTCCTTTTACAGCAGTATTATGGTGCCTTTATCCAATAGCTGTGCTTGTAATCATTGAATTAATTTTGGGGGGTGGGTTTGATGATGACAATAATGACGATCAAGATGGTGGAATGCTAATACCCGCTTACTCTAGATCAGACGTTTGAATTTTTTAAATTAAAGACCCATAAATAATTTAATTAAATTGGCCAACAATATTGTTACAACTCATATTTCTCTAATCACACTTACCGTCCTTATGATTTCCTCTCTAACCTGGCTCATCTTAAGAACCCTTAAGGAAGGTAGAAAAGCCCTAACAGAAATAAATAAGGATAGATCGTGAAATACAATAAACATTTTTAAAAATATAGAATTTTCATTAATTTTATAAGTTTTTCTAAATAAAAATATATTCCTCATATTTAAAAATTTTTCCTTATGAAAGTTTGGGAAACCCATAAAAAACTTAAATAAATACTAGAATTTCAAAAATTGTTAACATAAACAATTACAAAACTTTTGATATTCCTTTTTTTGTGAAAGGCCCCTTTTTTGTAATTACTTTAATAAATAAAAATGCATCTTAATTCTTTACTTTATATTTGTTCTATATCTTTATTCATTTATATAATGGCGCTATTTTGGAGAGACTTGCCAAATCAAAAAAAGTAAATAAATAAGTAATATTAATTTTGTTGCTTATCAAAAAAAATTGAGTTATTAATTTAATATTGAATTTAATTTTTTTATATAAATGCTGAAAGAATTTTCAAATAACAATAACAAGAATATTTTCTCAGAGACTTCAAGTATTGCGAAGGAAAAGATGATTTGCAAAGACGGATTCTGTTCATTACCAAATCAAGATGAGATCCCAAAACAAGATTCAAATGATAAGAATTTATTTGATCCTATTAGTAAATAAATAATTTTTTGATAAATTGAAGATTAAATTGACAATATTAAATTCTTTGAATTTTTATTTATGCTTAATAACTTTTTAAACGCATATAGAGAGTTTTGGATTAAAGCTACAGACTTCAAAGGATTCACATCTCGATCGGACTGGTGGTTAGTTCAACTTGCGAATCTTATAATTTCTTTCCTAACTATACCAATATTTTTTAAAACTTTTGGTTTCAATGTTTATGGAATAGTTTGTATCATTCCTCAAATAGCTATTGATATAAGAAGAATCAAAGATTTTGGAAAGGATTGGAAATGGATCTTTATTAATCTAATACCAATCTTCGGATGGATCTTGTGGTTCATCTGGTTAGGCTTTGGTAAGACAGGTAATGGGAAAAATAAACTAATAAAAAATTAACTCTTCATTTTTTTTCTTTTTTTAAAATCTACAAATCTTATCTTATCTCTTAACTCTATTTGTTTTTCAAGAATTCTAAACACATGCATCTCACATTCGGTTAACTTAAGAAACTGATCGAGTGTATCTTTATCTTCTTCATCAAAATCTTCAAAAACTTCTGAAATAGCAATACTATTTCTAGAAATAAAATCCTCTGCAACATCTCTAGGATTCTTTCCTGATTCAAAATCCTGAAAAGCTTCATAAGAATTAAGTTCTCTCGTTAACCATTTAAACCATGGTTCATTTTTATTTTTTTTATTTAAAATCTTCTTCATGAAAAACTGTTTTCTAGTTTAATCATTATTAGATATTCATTCTTTGACAGCTGTACAATTACTTATTTTTAAAATTTAATTAAAGATAAAACTTATCTATTTTTTAAAATAACTAGCATAGTTACCTATAAAGCTTTGTAAGGAATAAGTATTTATTATTCATTTTTCTGTTTATGAGATAGCTAGGATTTGTTTTTAAATATTACATTGTAAATTCCTTTTTATGACTTTCCTTCCTCTCCAATTTTAATAATTGGTGCTCTTGGCATAGCAGTCGCAATAGCAGTTTTTTTTGTCTCTTTCCAAAAATATTTCAATTCGCCTTTGAATAAAGAGCGTGCAGAAAAGAAAAATCCTTAATAAATGGAACAAAAAGAATTAAATGAAAGATTAGAAAAAATAGAACAGGATTTAAAAAATTTATAAAAATTACTCTTATAAAGAGATGAGTTAATGATCTCGAATTCAAGACCTTAAATTTTTAAACAAGAATTTTGTTCTATAAAGAGTTATGGATAAAGATCATCTTATTGAGTTAATTTCTAATAGTCTTCTTTACGAGAGCAAAAATTCTAACTCTACTAGGAATCTTAGTGACTTTAAAAATTACTTAAATAAATTAAATCTAGAACAACTGAGAACTATGTCTAAAGAATTTATTCTTTAGTTTTTATTATTTGTACAATATTTATTGTTTATTAAATAATCAATACTTTTTAAAAATTGTTAGTATCTATAAAAAAGGGAAATATGCTTAAAGTTAGTAGAGGTGATTTTTTAATAAAGCCATTTTTAAAAAGAAATAATATTAGAGCTTCTTATCAAATTATTTCTACCATCTTCCCAATAATTACTATTTGGTTAATCGTCCACCAAATAATAAATCAACCTTTTTCATTATTTATAAAAGGATTTCTATTAGTACCTTTTATAGTTCTTTTAACTCTGTTCTCATCTCGAACATTCTCATTAATGCATGATTGCGGTCATAATTCTCTTTTTACAAAACGGAAATTAAACCGATTCTTTGGATTCTTACTTGGTTTAGTTAATGGTATTCCTCAAAAGTCATGGTCAATTGATCATGCATTTCATCATAGAAATAATGGAAATTGGGAAATTTACAAAGGGCCGATAGATGTTTTAAGTCTTGAAGATTATGAATCCCTTACAAAAAGAGAGCAATTAATTTATAAAGTAAGTCGAAACTGGATAATGCTTTTCCCTGGCGGTTTTTTTTACTTGGTTTTAAAACCTAGATTAGGACTTGTTTTTATTATTTTTAATTTTACTAAAGATATATTAGAAGAGACTTTTATCAAAATAAAAAACAAAGAAATTTCTCAACTTCTATCTATTAATTCAAGGGTCAAACCACCTTTTTCCGATTATGGAGATAATTTCAGTGAGCTGTTCGAATTAATAATCAATAATATAATAGTAATAACAGGATGGATTTTTATGTGTAAATGGTTGGGATTAGTTTTTTTCCTATCATTTTATTCAATTGTATTAAGCTTATCAGCAGCAATTTTAATATGTGTTTTTTTCGTACAACATAACTATGAGAATGTATATGCTAAAAATACAAAAAACTGGGATCTCATCGATGGAGCGATTTTAGGTAGTAGCAATTTAGATATCCCTAATTGGCTAAATTGGTTTTTAGCAGACATATCCTTCCACAGCATTCATCATCTCTCTGAGAGAATACCTAATTACAACTTAAGAGCTTGCCATAAAGCAAACATTCATTTGCTCCAGCAATCAAAGTTCTTGAAATTAAGCGATTTTTCAAACTGCTTCAAATATATTATTTGGGATAATAAAAAGGAAAAATTAATTCCAATAAGTTAATATCTAATTAAATCTTCTTCTCAATTTTCTTTTTAGAGGAATAGTGCTATATGCATGAGTACCAATAGATGGAGGCAAGTCATTCTTTAAAGGATGCATAAAAGCATTTGCCATACTCTCTGACATTTTCGAAAGCCAATTAATTAATGATTTCATTTGAAAATCTAAAAGTTTACTAATTTTTATCATCTAACTAAATAAATGAAATGTAAATCAGTCTTTATGCTGATTTTGAAGGATTGATTTACAAAAATAATATAAAATAACCAAAGTTGGACTTTCCTTGTATCTGTTAAAAGAAGTATATTACTGCTTTTTTAAAGGTAACCAAAGTAAAATATAAATTTAGTAAATAATACTTATTTTTTCTAATTCACTTAATAAATTAAATTATTGAACATAATTTCGTGCTATATCTCTATTCCAAATAAATCGAATATTATGAATGATTCATTTGTTTCTAACAACCAGAATACAGAAATAGATTCTATTAATTCATATTTTGAATGTATTACTGAATGCAGTATTGTGGATGGTCATCAAGAATGTATTACTCGTTGTTTAGAAATTCATTTAAAGGGGGGTGATCAAAATGAATAAAAAAAATTCACCACAAAGGAAAACAACTTTAAAGTGGAACTCGAATGGAGAGCTTTCGGAAATTGATATGTTAAGAATTTTAGAAAAATTATCAACTAATAATCTTAATCAATGCGAATTAACATGCGATTCTGATCAAATTTAAAAATTATTATTCCCAGAACTTTTTATATTGTTAATTAAGCAAAAAGTTTGATATTAAGTATCAAAAAAAATATTTCTATTAAGCTGAATTTTTAATGATCTGAAGTCAGACTAGATTTAAAAAAATTTTTCCTTTTTTATTAATGCTGCTGATAAAAAAGCAGCTTATTAGATTTTTGTAAGATGTCTAGTTTTAATTAACCAGATTTCAATCAAGATTTAGAACATTTTCACAATATCTTAGGTTTCATTTTGAAAAACTAATTCTTAGAGATCCTTCCTTTTTTTAAGAATCTTTTACTAATTTCTTTGTTTGTTAGTTGAATCGGTTTTACTAAACCTGAATCGCCATGAGTTGGACAATAGTAAGTAATAAGCATCCACTTTTTTTCTTCATTCATAGGAGATTTTAATACTGAATAATATTTAAGTTTTTAGGACGATTTATAAAAAAATTGATGTTTTTTAATCTTTTTTTCTTTTTTACTTAATAATTTATTAAAAATTTGAATCTATTCTCACTAAATAGATATAAATACGCATGACTTTTAAAAACAATACTGCTAATAATTAATTAATTCAAAATTTTCCATGTCCCTAGAATCTATATTGATGGTAGTTGCTCCAATTTGTCTTTTTACGGTAGGTGTTATTGCTTTACCCATAATAGTAAAGCCACGTAAACAATCTGGTTTGCCTAAGAGGTACATTCGCGGTCTTTAAATTAATTAAGCTTTAAAGAAGAACAAAGACTTTCAGCATAAAAAAAATATAGTAGATTAAAAAGATTTCGATAAAAGAATAAAATAAAAAATTTTAGACACAAATAAAAAAATATATAATTATAAATTATTTTCATTATGAGATCCTGTGATGGATAATAGAAAATATAAATTCACTTTTATTAAAAACAATTCTTAACCAAAAAAATTTGAGTAATATAAAATTCTCAGGCCTTAAAGGCCAAGCGCTTGTAATAGAGGATAAAGATATTCCAAGCATAAAAGAATTTAAGGATGTTATCCCTAATCACTACTTTAAGTGCAATACTAAAACTTCTTTGAGGTATCTTTTACAATCAGCTTTAATCCAAACATTAGTTTTTGAGATAGGCTTATCTATTCCATTTACCGCAAAAATGATCCCAATTTGGATTATTTACGCATTACTATCAGGTACCACTGCAATGGGATTTTGGGTAATTGCCCATGAATGTGGGCATGGAGCATTCTCTAAAAACAAGACATTGGAAACAATAACGGGGTACTTATTACATTCATTACTTCTAGTGCCTTATTTTTCTTGGCAGCGTTCTCATGCAATTCATCATCGATTCACTAATAACATAACCAATGGAGAAACTCATGTCCCTTTAGTCATTAAAGGGAATGGAGTTACTGAAAAAGTTGGCGGAGAAAAAGAATTACATTTTTCAAATTCCTTAGGTAAGAAAAATTACGGAATTCTTCAACTTGTTTTACATCTAATATTTGGCTGGCCTGCTTATTTACTTACAGGAAGTACGGGAGGTGTTAAATATGGAACTTCAAATCATTTTTGGCCAAAAAAACCATTTGCTAAATCATTATGGCCATCAATATGGGCCAAGAAAGTTTGGATATCAGATATTGGTGTAGGTTTGACATTATTGGGCATAGTTTATTTAGTTTTCAAGTATGGATTATTTCCAATAATTGCTCTATATTTTGGTCCTTTATTGGTGGTTAATTGTTGGCTAGTAGTTTATACATGGCTTCATCATACAGATTCAGATGTACCTCATCTTTCAAACACGGAATTTTCCTTTATGAAAGGAGCATTTCTATCTATTGATAGGCCTTACGGTAAAATCCTTAATTTTCTTCATCACAATATAGGTTCTAGCCATGTCGTTCATCATGTTTGTCCAACGATTCCACATTATCATGCAAAAAAAGCAACTTTCTTAATAAAAAAGACCTTTAAAAAAGCATATCTATTTAATCCTGATCCAATACACAAAGCTTTATGGAATATAGCTTGTAATTGTGTTGCTGTTAAGTTTGACACAGAGAGTAACAGATATTTATGGCAATCTTCATACAAAAATAGTGGATTGAAAAATCAATAAGTATCAATTCTTTATCACATTAATTTACGCAAATCTGAAAAGAATATAAAAGAATTAGGAATTACAAAATTTTCATCTTAGAAAATAATTCAAACTACATAATTATTATGAGTGGTGACAATTTGCATGGTAAGCAACCTATTAAATTTTATTCGGAAAAAATAACACTTACAAAGGTTGAATTATTAGAGAAGCAATTAAGTCTAGGCGAAAAAATTTCAGATTTAGATCAAAAGCATAAAGAATGGAGCAAAAAACTTTCAGGTTGATTATCTAACAAAATTCATTCGCATAACTCATTGATATTTGTATTTAACTTATCAAGAAACTTTTCTATAAATTATTGAAAAATTATTTGCAGGCATACTAATAATATCTTCTTGAGAAAAACCATTTTTTTTACTCTCATCGCAAACTTCCTCAAGATTTTTAATCCCCCAAAAAGCATTTTTCGTTTTCAATGAATTATCGAAAAAATAGTTACTTTCACTTGTATGCTTATTATCAATTTTAAATGGCCCATACAACATCAAAAATTGGCCTTTTTTGAGTAATTTTCCTGACTCCTTAAAGAGTGCGATGGTACAAGACCAATGTGCTACATGAATCATATTTATAGAGACTATTCCTTGCAAAGAATGAGCTAATTTCAATGGAATTTTCCAAGGAATTTTTTCTACATCAATCTCAAGAGGTTGGGGCATTTTCTTAGTTAAATCTTCATACTCAATCCAAGAACTTATACTTTTTCGATGCACTAACTCTGGATCACTTGTTTGCCAAACTATTTTAGGAAAGCGTTTTTGAAAAACTACTCCATGCTCACCACTGCCACTCCCAATTTCCAATACTGCACCTTTTTTTATGATTTTGGAAAGTACATCACCAATGCAGTCTCTATTTCTTTGAGTCGCAGAAAAAAAAAGTCTATTATCCAAAATTCAACAAAATTGGGTCTTTCAGTAATAAGAATAATTCTAAATCCTTTATTGTTTAATTTTTCTCAATTTAGGAGTCTTAAAAAACATTATTTGAAGGCTAAAGAATAATATTAAAATTGTAAGAGCAGGCAAAATAAAAAGTATTAAATCTGAACTAACTAAAGAAGGAATTCTTCCAAAAATTAAATGCATGTAATAGGTCGCAAATGACATGAATTCATTAATATCTCTAATTTATTAATAGCAATTATTTGAATTCTAAAAACTATTTTTTGTCAAACACAAAGAATTCATAAAAAAAAGAGTCAGCCTGTATCCCTACTAGCTGACTCTAATAACATATTAATTTAAATTACCTCTAAATGAGGATGTACCTATAAAAGAAATAAGGTATTAATTATAAGTTTTTTGTTTAAAATTTAAAAATATCTGAACAAACATAAAAAGAACAACAAGGTATATTTCGACACATTTATGTAGCAGTTTTAATTTTTTTTCTGACCTAAAAAGCCATAATCGATTATTTTCTTTACATTAATAAATAAATGTGTTATAATAGTTTACAATTACTTTAAAAAAATGACTCCAGAAGCAGAACGTTTTAACGGTTGGGCAGCAATGTTAGGTTTCGTTGCAGCAGTTGGTGCCTACGTCACAACAGGTCAGATCATTCCAGGCTGGTTCTAATGAAAAATAGCGAACCAAAAATAGTAGAAAAAGAAAAAATCGTTGCTGAAAAGCTTAACGGTAGATTCGCAATGATAGGTTTTATTGCTCTTGTTGGAGCCTATTTAACAACGGGTCAAATTATTCCTGGTTTTATTTAGTTTAAATTTCATTTATTCTGAAGAGTCGCATCAAATTTTTGCTCTCCTTTTGGTTATTTGTAATTGATATTAAACCTTATCATTTTTTTAAACCTGAATATTCCTGTTTCAAACAGAACAATATTCAAATAATTAAATTTATTAACTAGATCGCCAAATCCTTCATTGCTGATTTTTATAAAAGTAACTTAGGGAAGATATATTAATTTAATTATTTTAATCTTAAAAACTTAAATTTATTAATTTTTTGATGCTATCTTTTATCTAGATAATTCAAGGGTTTAATGAGAGTAAAGCTTGAACCGGAGACAGCGTTTATTGGTAAAAAGTTCGCATACATATTTCTAGGAATATTATTTTAGCCTAGATGCCATAATTTTTATTTGGTTTTTATTATTTTCAAATTTGAAATAAATAAATTAATTCTTAAAAGTAGGAGATTAGTTAATTTTAATTTTCTTATTTAAAAGACTTGGATAATATAGTTTTAATAAAAAGTTTATAAAAAAAGTAGTTTAGATACTAAAAAATTCCTGGAATGATTTGGCCTGTAGTTATATAGGCACCTAGTAGTGCAACGAAACCAACCATAGCCCATCTACCATTTACTTTTTCTGCATTTTGAGGATAACCATCGTAAGATACAGTTTCATCAATATAAGGCCTAGTTTCTGATGGGAACATATTTTGTCTTCCACCTGATTCGGTAGTAACTCCTGTTTTTGTCATTAAAATAATTATGTTTGTAAATTAATGTAACATAAATATTAATTTATGTAAACCAAGGCTCAAACGATTTGCCTATTAGCGTTTACGGGCAAAAATGTGACATTACTGTTTAAAGTTCAATTTACAGGTCTTATTTTATTTAATAAAATCGTTTTTATTATCAAATTTGCAGGTAAGCCACTTAAAATAAGCATTTATACTCACAGTGAGTAAATTTACTTAGTAGAATAGATATAGCATTTAGGAAGTGCTTTATTTGGTTAAATTAGAAAATCTGAATTAACTAGGTCGTCATGAGCTTGCCGGTGGGATACTTGCAAGCTCTTTCAATTTTGAAAGCTGGCAAATAATTTAAGCAATAAAAAAATCTTTAACCTAGTTAATAAAACATAAGAAAAAATACTAATGTCAAAATTTTATTTATTTGCTAGATAAAAAATAGACTAAAAGAAAATTATGTCTTTGGATTTTATCCTAATTCCTTTTTGTATTATTATTATCCTTTTTCTCTTAAATCGAGAAAACAGAATCTACCACAAAGATCAAAAAGCTAAATAATTTCAAATATTTAGAAAAGCATTTAAATACGTGTAATAAAATATTATCCTCTGTTAATGAGAAATTTTTAAACTTACTTGTTTAAGATTAATTGCAATTTTTTGAGAGTTTATGAGCGAAACTTTTCTAAATTTTTTTCAAGATTAATTTATCCCAATACAATTTTGAATTATTAATTTGATCTAATTTATTTTGGCAATGTATGCACTTGCATTTATTTAATAAATTCTTATTTTTCATTAATTTTCTCCTTTTTTTTAAAAAAACAAATTATTAGTCTTGCTGCAAGCATTTATAAATTTTTTTTTATTAATTTTTAATTTTAAAAGAGGAAGTTTGGTTTTTTAATTACAAATTCATATTGGTCTCTAAATCATTGATATTTTATAATGCAGGCAAAGATAGTACTAATTAAATAGATTCCTTTTGAAACCTTCAAATCAATCACTAGTTAAAAAACCCCTTTATAAATTAATTACTCCTTGGTATTCAATACCTTTAATTGATAGATGGTTACTAGGGCAAATAATCCCACCTATGGTTTTTGCAATTTCTGCCTTTACTGTTATTTCATTATCTGTTGGAGTAATGTTCGACCTGATAAGAAAAATAGTTGAATTTGGTTTGCCTCTATTTTTAGCTTTAAAAGTTCTTTTTTTTAGTTTGCCTAGCTTTTTAGTTTTATCCTTCCCAATGGCAGTTTTGCTTTCTACATTATTAGCCTACGGAAAATTATCAAGTAACTCTGAATTGTTAGCCTTAAAATCTTTAGGTATAAAAACTTCCAGAATTATTTCTCCAGCTATTGCTCTTTCAATATTTATGACAGGATTGACTTTTTACTTTAACGATAATTTAGTTCCTACAAGTAACAAATTAGCCGAACAAACATTGAGAGCAGGGATAGGAAGTTCTTTTAGCGGCGAAACAGGAAAAGATAATATTATGTTTTCAAGATATGGCTCTCGGATAAATTCTGCCACCAAAAAACCAACAAAAACAAATACTTACCTTACTCATATTTTTTATGCTTCATGGTATGAAAAAAACATTATGAAGGGAGTTACAGTATTAGATTTTTCTAGAGAAGATTTTCAACAAATCTTGAAGGCAAATTTTGCAAGATTTGATAAAAAAAACTCTTCCTGGATATTTTCTGATGGAAGTATTGTATCTATAGCTCCAAGCGGACAAACTACAAATATTAAATTCAAAGAATATAATTATCCATTTGTAGAGGGGCCCATGGAGTTAGCAAAAGTTCCTAGAGATGCCACTGAAATGACTTTGAAGCAAGCTTTACAAGCGGAAAAAATATACAAAAAAACTGGGAACCTGAAGGAAACGAGGAGGATCCAAGTTCGTATTCAAGAAAAATTCACTCTACCTTGTGCATGCCTAGTATTTGGTTTAATAGGAAGCAGTTTAGGATCTAAATCTAATTTGAGATCTTCTAAAAGTCAGGGATTTGGATTGAGCGTAATCCTTATTTTAATTTATTATGTAATGTCATTTGTATTTAGTTCATTCGGAGTAAAAGGTTTATTAACTCCATTTTTTGCTGCTTGGTTACCAGTCTTAGTATCTTTGGGAGGGGGAATTTATTTACTTAGAAAATCAAGTGCTCTATAATCTTTTTATTGAATAAATTGAGCTACAACAATACAGAGAAACAATAGAAAATTTTCATAAATTAATAGAATTTAAACTTTTTAAATGCTATCTATTCTTCTATAACCATACCAATCAGGATAATTATTTTCTTCAACCAACTTATTATCTTTAATTAATTCTACTGCCCAATCATCTATCTTATTTATAACTTGAGAATCATCACAACTAATTAACATATTTAGAGAAGCGATATCATCTTTATGTTTTTTCTCAAAACCAATGAGCCACTTAGACTGAGCTATATTTTTTGCCTCTAATCTAGTTGAAGCGACTACTAATCCAAATTCATGTTTTTCTTGCATAGAGATTGGATTATAGCCTCCTATATTGACAAACCATAAATATTTTTTGCCCTTATTTTTTTTAACTAATTTATTTTTTTCTATTTTATGCTTTTCACAATTTATTAAATTAATCTTATAACCATCTATATATTTTATTTTTTTATAGCTATCAATATGCAAACCTTTTGGAGAACCAAACCAATACTTTCTTAAAGTATCATATGTATCTTCAATTTTAGAACCGACAACCCACCTAACATCATGTAATTCGATATTAGCTTTTTTTGCTCTACCTCCAAGCACAACCAAAAAAAGAAAATTATTTTCTAATTTTTTCACTTTTAATAAAGTTTACTCAGACTTTAATTTAAATTAACAAGAACTATCTTGCAGATTATTTAACTAAGTCATAGATTCACTAATTGAACCATCCTTTTTTCTTTTCTTTAACTTTTGGTGAAGTTTGGATCTTTGGCTCTTCGTCTACTCTTCCTTTAATAATCATTAAGGGAACTATTGCCCATAGTGCTAAAAATAATATCCAAAATAAATAAATGTTCATGATTTTAAATTTTAATAATCATATTAAAATCAATCAAATAAGATTCGTGAGTTTCTTTTTAAAGTTCTAATTTACATGTATAATCAGAAATTTTTCTTATAAATTAAAACTAAATACAAAGCTTGAAATTTTCATAAATAATTCGTTTAACTTGAAAATTATAACAATAGTAATTAGAAATTTTCCTTTGGCAATTAAAAATAATTGCACTCTACAAAACCACTGCTTTGCTGCAGGATGTGTGGAGTGCATATTCATAATGACACGATAAAATTTTTTTCGTGAATCTTTTTAAATCAAACTTTTGCTTATTTAAAATAAATTTAAAAATTATTAGATAAATGAAAAAATGTGATTTATGTCATAAGCCAGACAGAATTCATTACAGGGTTAAATCAATAATTCATAAAGACTGGATTTTTTGTTGTAAAGAATGTTGGGATCTAATTTCTAAACATAAAAATTATTTCTATGGTGGAACTAGAAAGTCAAAATAATTAATTTTCTAAAAATTATTAATTTCTTTTTTTATAGATTTATATTCTAAATTAATTCCTTTTATAAATTCATCTAATTCTTTTTTAGTATTCTTATATCTATTTATTTTCTGTTTGGTTTTCTCATAGAAAAACGATTCAAATTTTCCTGGACTTACCTCCTCTATCCAATATCCCGCTAAACAATAAATTTGGTTTGGAATAAAAGTAATAATAAATAATTTATTAGAATTTTTATATTGATCAATTATCTTATTAGCTAAAGTGCCTTTAGTTTTTTTAGTACCAAATAGAGCAATATCATTTGCTAAAGGCCTAAAAATCTTTGATAGATTCTTATTTTTTTCTACTATATTTCTAGAAATTATTTTTTCTAAAGAATAACAATAATCCAAAAAATTAGTATTTTCTTTTTTGGAGGGATATATAGTTATGAGGTAACTTAAAATTAAAAAAGAAGTGAAAAGAAATTTTTTAAACATTTTTTAATTAGATTTATTATTTCATAAATATAAAAAGACAATTCATAAATTCCTATTAAATACCTTAATAAGATTCACATTAATTAAAAAGCTTTCTATTAATTTAGATAAACCTCATTGAGAAAAATTTAAAGTTATTTCAGACTAATTAAATATTTATCAAACGTATAAAACTTTTTTCTTATAGTAAGATTATGAAAAAATTCTTTTTTTAAAGATAAAAGGATCAAATCTGTTTTAGATTTTTTTCAAGAGTATCAATTTCAGCAATATTTATCTCAGCCATACCGGGCAAAATAAATAATTTTGAAAGAACAGTTGAATATTTTTCTTCAAAAGGTATTCCTGAACCAATTTCATCTATCCTTCTAGTGGGAGCCATTTTATGTCTTATCTTGGGTTCTGGATTTTTTATATTTGGAGAAAATCAAAAAATCGGTTCAGTTTTTTTGTTACTATTCCTTATCCCAACAACAATAATTTTTCGTGTATTCCCCTTTCATCAAAAATCAGTATTTATGAATCTCGGATTAATAGGTGGATTAATTATTGCAGCAATAAGGTGACCAAAATAAATAACTTAATAAAGCAACCTAAATTTTGTTCATTTTTTCTCTCTTAATTCTGAGAAGCAACTAGCAATATGAATTAATTCATAAACCTCTTTGCTATCATATTTTTTATTAGGGATTCCACTTCCTAACTCTATTCCTCTCTCTTTCATCTTCTTTAATATCAATTCTTGTCTTTGAATACTTGTCATAGACTTAAATTTTTTAATTCGTTCTTCTTTATTCACTAGATATTAATTTATTTAAAATTTATTTTTAAGGTTTTATAAATTAGCGATTCATTAAATAAGTAAGAAATCCAGTAAATGTGAGTAATTTAAATCCAATAAAGAAGGGCAAATATTTTTTGACCTTTTTGCCAACAGGCAATAATTTGTTTAATGAATTGATCATTATTTACATTAAAATCTAAATCTCTCAAATATTCTAACGAATTTTTTTAGGAATCATTCCATTTCGATTTGTACATTTTAAACAGTAGATCTAAACTAGGGGGGTTATTCCCCTTTTTTTTATGAATGATAAAGAAACAATAATTTCATTATTAAATGAGTTTGCCAATCCAAAAAAAATGGCCTCATTTTTTGTGAATAATGCGACTCCTGATTTCTTATTCATAAGACCCAGTGGTAATCCTATTGATGCAAAAGGGTTCAAACAAATGATTACTGATGAAATTGTTCAAGAAAAGGCAGAAATAACTAAAATTCACCGATTCGAATTTTTAAGCGAAAATATAGTAATGTGCATTTTTACACTAGGTTCAAAATTTTCTTATAAAGGGACACCTAATGATGACTTACCAACAGTTACGTCAATTTTTAAAAAAGTAAATAATATTTGGAAAATTCACTGGATGCAAAGATCTACAGGAAATTCGGATTTATCTTTATGGGATTAGCAAAGTTAATAACACTTTTAATGGTGCTATTACTTTTAGGAAGTTCTTTTATTGGTTTAATTTTGTATTTTATAAAATAAATAGATCAAATAAATAATACCCAGTAACTATTTCTTGTTTTAGAAAACAATTGCTTCTTTTATGCTAAGTAATTTGATTTTCAGGTAAAAATAAAAACTTTAGACAGACTAACGCCTATATCTAAAGCCAATAAAGCTATTAGTAATTTACTCATTATTTAGAACTCTCAACTATTTTTTTGTAAAGTTCCTCAGAAATAGGTTGCATTACCTTTTAAAAATCTAATTACAAATTAATTATTTTAAAATTAATTTCTCGTTACTAAATATACGAATTTATGAATTTTTAAATAGGTAAAAAATATATTCACTATAAGTTCTTCTTATAAAGTATTAATAAATACTTAATTCAAAAAATTCAATAAATGTCCAAACTTTTTTAAAAAAGAAATTAGAAATCTTATTTTAAGTAAATAGATCCTCTATAAGTAAGCTTTATAATCTTTTCTTCTTGTTTTCTACAATATACGAATGACTTTCCATTGAAATACATGTTTACCATGATGCAGCTCCTGAAATTGCTCAAGTCCCCGTCCTATGGCTTAAGTCGTACTGCGGTCTATCAGATGGTAGATCGGACGATTTTGTAGTATTAACTACAATCTATTAATAAAGTATTTATACTTAGATGTCAACAATTAATAGGAACTAAACTTCAATTTAAAAGTAGATTCGGCTCTCACAAACTCCCGAACAAGAATATACAACATATAACTACGAGCAACTCCCATAAAAAAAGAAACAAATGCTAGAACTACACAAATAGGGCAATGTGGGAATCCCATTACTTATTTTCCAATATAAATTTCAATCCAGTCTCTGAATTAAGAATATCGATTCTTCTCTTGAGCATTTTAAAAAATTTAATTATTTTTTTCAAAATTAAACCTTCTTTAAGCATCAATAATAATATAATTTAAGAATGAATATATCAATGAGCAAAAATACTGAAGCCATTTATATAAAAAAAGTTTCGTAGCAAATTTATACAATAAAAAACACTTACATATACTCAGATACTCTTGATAAATGAACCAATAAAGGCTTATTAAAAATCAACTATGGCAATTGGTAATCAAGCCCCCTTGCAATGCAATTTTTCTTTTGCTTAAAAATATAGAGCGCTAAAGTCCAATGCAACACAAGGATTTAAGTCCACTGCCTATAGCGTGAGAATACAAATTTTCCTTAATTAATATGAATCTATGATTTATGAGATAAATATCCTGATTGCTTAATAAAATTATTTTGTATATTGCAATTACAAAAATTATGAGGTTATTTAAATTAGTTACTAAATCCTCGTGGAGAAAGCTTTAGTAAATTTCTTTTACTGGTTACTAATAAGATCAACCGAATCTCATTATGGCGAATCATTGGCATCAGCAGAAGTTCCGCCTAATTCAATCAAAAGTTTTTCTTAATTTTAGAAAGTTTTAATAATTAAATTCATAGCTTTCTGAACATTCAATAACTAATTTGAGTTAATTTGGTTAATTATCTCTATTGCAAATAAAGATAAGGTTGCTAATCTTGCACTTAAATGAAGAAACTTAATTTCTTAAACTGATGCAATTTGATCATTTAAATTTCAACGAAGATGATGACCTCATGTCAATAGAGGATTTAAGAGCTTCATGTCTTCAAAAAAAGAAAATTGAAAGTGATAAGAAAGCAAGGAAATATATCCTGGATGTAAATCAACGATATAGAAAAATGAGTACCCGCAAAAGTAAAAGTTTTTTAAAGAATATGAACCCTTTTAAAAAGGCCGCATAAATTGTTAATCTTAATTATATTAATTTATTTAACTTTGCAACTTTCAGAGTAAGATTTTAGTGGTGTTTCTTTGGAAGAGTTTCACCAAGAGGGGTCAATTTTTGGCCCCTTCTTTGCGGAGATATCTTTTAATTGAAACTCGTTCTAAAATAAAAGTAATACTTTCCTAGAAGGCGAAAGTGATGTAAATCTTTTATTTAAAGTTTTTTATTACCACTTAATGAAAACTATATATCTAAACTAAATCCTCATATTAAAAAAACAAAAGTTTTAGCTTATGGACCATATACCAAAATTTATTAAATTTTTTCAACAATTATAGATTTTTTCATTTACAGTTTTTAATGGCTTCACCTACAAGTTGGGAATTCTACAAAGAAGTTGAAACCAAGATTCTTTGGGTCAATATTTGTACCCAAAATTTAGAAGGATTAGCTATTTCGATCAATAAATGGTGGAAGACAAGATATCCAGAATACAAAATCAGAATAGTTTCTAAAAAAGAATTTGAGCTAGTAAAAATGGAAGCTGAGAAAAAGGATAAATAAAATTATTCTTTAGTATATATTGATGCTGAATATTTAATTTTTGCATTTATTATAAAACCATTAAATTAAGAAACAAATGAACTCTGCGTTTGCAAAAGTCTCAAATTTGAAAGTTAACAAGGCTTCTAAAATATCTATTACTCTAGCATCATCAACTTTCTTTTTGTATGCCTTGGGTCAAGCACCAATTTTTAAAAATATACTTGCAGGTGCCTTATCCTGCTCTGGCTAAATAAAATACCTTTTTTTAAGAGAGACTAAAAAACTAAAATAGACAGTGATTGAGAGTCGATCTAAACTTAGAGGGATAAACCCCTCTTTTTTAATGTTTAATAGATTTATTGCTGAAAAGATAATGACTCTTCTTATTTCTCTTTTCAGCTTATGAATATTTCCCCGCACCTATTAATTGATGCTGTGATATTAAGCGCTGCTCTTACGATAACTTTGGTATTAAGAGCAAAAGGTAATGCTGCCAGAAAAGAAAAAGAAAATAAATGATTACTAAAGAAGAAGAAAAAGAATTTAAAAAGACTAAATTATATAGATTTTGGAACTTTCTTATTTATGGCAGTTCATTTGCTATTGGAGTTTTCTTAGTTTATTTATATTCTGCTTATGTATTTATAAATAAATGACGTACATGTACGGCATAGCAATTACTTATGGGGTTGTGAGTCTTTTATTGCTTGGTGGGTTTGCATACTTTACTTTTAAAATGAAACGCTAATTTTTATGTCATCTAGAATAAAATATTTCTTAGACGAATTTTTTGATTAATGTAGAGAATATCAACAAGAAATTCCACCTAAGAAGATGGCTTATATTTTAAGAGAATATGCAGATAAATTAGATGAATGATAGCTACTGGCAGACCTAAGAAGGTATTAAGAGAATATAATTTCTAAGCAAAATTTATACAAATTTTTTAAATTTGGAATAATTATTTTGAAGATATTTTCCTTCCAATTATTTATAATTTGAGATTTTTTTGATCCTTAATCCGTAAAATTTTGTTCCTCTAACCGCACACATACAACTTGAAATCTACCATTTAAATGAATTAGAACATAGGTGTAGTCAAGGGGGTAAGTCTTATGGCACTAAATGACAAATTTACTATCCAAGATATTAATTTGGATAAAAAAGACCTTTCATATGATAATAAGCTAAAAGAAATTGAAGCTTATTGGAATAAAGAATGTGCTGAACATCCGAGTAACAACCATTGCAAGGTTTTTTGTGATTAAAACTTTAACTTTTAGGTATTCTTACGCTTGATTTTTACATAATACCCGTACTAAAGAATAATCAGATAGAAAGGGGGCCAAGCAAATGACTAATTTAGGTATAGAGATTTTATTTTGGACAATCTTAATTTCTTATCTGGGATTAAGGTTTTCTCAAACTTGGAATGGATTCGAAAAACAGTATTAATTAGGGGAAAAGCAAATGAAACTACAAACACAATTCACGGTTCCAAATAAAGAATTAAAAGATCTTGATTATCTTAAGAAATTAGATTTTCTAGAAGAAACTTTAAATAAAGAATGCATAGATTATCCAAATCAAGAAGATTACCTAGATTGTTGCAATTAAAAACCAAAAAATAGCCGTTTTTTAAAAGTAAATAAATTTTTATTATCTTTTATAAATTTTCTAAAAGGGAGTTAACACTATGGAATTAAGATTCTTCCCAATAAATATTTTTAGAGAAACTCCAAAAGTCACATTCTTCGATGCAGGCATCGATAGTTCGAATGGTTCTGATGTTGTGATCCATTCTGGGGAAGCAATATCTCCTCCAGATGATTTAAAAAATGAGCAATATTATGTTCATAATCATCAAATTGACCACAATTTAGTAATCGCCGGGGAAAGGAAATTTGTTTTAATCAATCCTTCCTGGGATGAACCGCATCATTTGATTTATTTAAATAGATCTATGGGAGCATTAGAAATTCCCATAGGCACTTATCACAGATCAATCTCAGGGAAAGAGGGAAGTATTGTTCTAAACCAACCCAAAAGAGATAAATTTTTTGATCCTGCTAAAGAATTTATCCCTCATAAATTAGACAAAATTAATTTAGTTAAGGCAAGAAAAAGTCCACCTGTTTATTGGATTTACGAAAATAACAAAATCAAAAGAATCTTTTTTAATCCTCTAGCAAGAAAAGTTAAAACTTTTGTTTGAAATGAAAAAAACATATTCCGCCTAAAATTAATAGTTTTAAAAACCTGAATTTAATCATTAATTCTGATACTTATAAATTGGCTCACGAAGATAGTGAGTTACTTAGCCGAAATGAAATGCGTGGAGTCAGAATGCTTCTTGAAATTACTAAACCAGATTTAATCCTTGAAGAAAATAAAATTCTTTCAACAATAATTATTTTTGGAGGTGCGTTTATTACAGAAAAATCACATACAAAAAAGAGAATTGAAAATATAAAAGATTTAATTAAAAAAAATCCTAAATCGATACTTCTAAAACGAAATTTTAAAAAACTAAAAAATTTGCTAAAAATTAGTCACTACTATCAATCCGCAAGAGATTTTTCTAAACTTGCTTCAATTAGTAATCAAAATAAAAACTGTAATTCTCATGTGATTGTGACAGGTGGGGGGCCAGGAATTATGGAAGCTGCCAATAGAGGTGCATTTGAAGCAAATTGTAAATCTATAGGGTTAAATATCAGTCTCCCTAATGAACAAATCCCAAATGCTTTTATAACTCCAGGTCTTTGCTTTAAATTTAATTACTTTGCATTAAGAAAGATCCATTTTGTAATGCGCTCAGTAGCTGCTGTATTTTTTCCTGGAGGCTTTGGAACACTAGATGAATTATTTGAACTATTAACACTCAGTCAAACAGGCATGAAAACTAAAATTCCAATCATTCTCTTTGGTAGAGAGTTTTGGGAAAATTTAATTAACTTTGAATATCTAGCCGAACTTGGGTTAATTTCAGATGAAAACTTAAATCTTTTTCAATATGCAGACACAGCTTCAGAAGCATGGGAAATCATAAAGTCATCAAATATCTCAAATTAAAAGGAAGATCAAATTAATAACAAAGTTGGCCTAAACACAAAGCAATAATTAATATAAGTAAAAACAAATGATCAATATAATCTTAAAATTCAAAAATCTTTTAAAACTATTAATTTTTATTCCTATCATTTTTTATTTTGGTAAGAGAAGTTATCTTGCTTACGATGAGGGATTTTATGCACTTCAAGCCAGATGGATATTAGAAAAGGGTAATTGGACAATACCTTTGTGGTTTGACGAATATATGTTGGACAGAACTATAGGATTACAGTTTTTAATGGCAAAATCACAAGAAATCTTTGGGAGAAATATATTTTGGGCATATTTACCAACAACAATTGCATCAATAATAATGTTATTTATAACTTTTAAATTGCACGAAGAATTAATTGGTAAAAAATTTGCATTCGTATCACCACTAATACTATCAACAACTTATATATGGTTTGATTATTCGCACTTAGCTACTCAAGATATTATTTTTTCTAGTTTAGTAACTATCGGTATATTTTCGTTAACCAAAATAAAAAGCAAAAATAACAATCTTTATATTTTACTTTTTGGTATTTGGATTGGTTTAGCTTTTATGATGAAAACTTTTTTAGTCGCTATACCTATATTGTCACTATTGCCATATTTGTTTTTCAAAAAGAACCTATTTTTAACAAAGTTTTTCTGGTTAGGCTTACTAATAGGTTTTATTCCTTATTTCATTTGGACATTATCTATAGACCCATATTTAGATCAAAATATAATTCTTCATTTATTTGAAAAATTTGCAGCCCTATCAAATAAAAATACCTTTACTAATCCTTTTTATTATTACTTTTGGAATATCCCAATAACTTTCTTACCATGGAGTCTTTTCTCAATTATTGGAATAATATTTCATAAATCAGAGAATAAAGATCAAAAATTTATCTTAATTTTTTTGCCTTTGACTTTTATTCTTTCAATAAGCATTTTTTCTACAAAAACACCCTATTACCCCTTACAAATATCTTCAATATTAACTCTTAATAGTTTTTTGGGAATCAAATATTTATTTAATTCTAAAATATATAAGTCAATTTTTATATTTATAACTTCAAAAATAATTCCACTTTTTTTAATTTCAACAGCCTGCACATATTATTTCTTTTTTAAAAATATCACTAGTCTCAGCTCTAAGGAAAGTACATATCTTTTTATAGGATTGATTTTGTTTGGATTAAGTTGGTCATTTATCAAAAATAAAACTAGTTTCAAAAGTCTCTTAATTGTTTTGATCATGGGTCCTTATCTACTTACTTCATTTCTTTTGGGATCAGGATTATTTACTGATAGATCAAGAGAATTTAGAGAAACTATGGAATACGTTTTATCGCTAGATATTGTAAAAAATCAAAAAATAAAAGTTGATAAAAGTGGAATAGATTACGATAACATTCAGTCACATTCAAAAATAATAAAAATTTCTTTATTGACTCCCAATCTTGGAGATTCTTTTAATACTATTAATGATCTAAATCCTGGGGAAATAGCTTGGTCTAGCGAATCTGCATATAAAGATATAAACAATAAGTCATACGAGATTTTATATAAAAATAATACTTTAAAACCCTGGAGATTAATAATAAAAAAATGATTTAGCTATAATGAATTTTATTTTAGAAACTATATAGAATAATGGAGTCTTTCAATACTTGGAATTTATCTAATAATCAACTTCACGAGTTATTCAAAGATGGCAAAAATTTTATTTCTATAAAAGTCAGAGGAAACACTTGGGAGCCAATATCAAGATGGTTAAGATTAGATTCTAGAATTTTCAAAGAGACAACAAATAGACCAAGAATCACATTATGTGATATCGAATCTTTAGCAGAAATTTATAACTATAGGTTGATTAGATGGAAAGCAAAAAAATTAACCCCTTTACCAACTCAAATATTTCCAAAAAAATTAAAAAATATTTTTCGTAAATTACCAGTTATAAAAAATTTAGCCTACGAGTTAGAGGTGATTTTTTATAAATATGTTGAAAATAACTCTGATAAATTAATTTCAATAATTATTCCAGCAAGAAATGAAGAAGGTAATAAGGAACTATTAAAAAAAGCACTAAATAAGTTTAAACAAATATCTGGTAACCTTGAAATTATTTTTGTAGAAGGTAACAGCATGGATAATACCTACTCTATGCTAGAAAACTTAAAAGCAAATTTTTCTGATTCTTTAAAAATATTTCTTTTAAAACAAAGTGCTAAAGGGAAAAAGAATGCAGTTGTTGAGGGTTGCAATATTTCTTCGGGAGAAACATTAGCAATTGTGGATAGTGATTTTACCGTGGATATTGATGACAGTATTGCGGCAATAAAGGAATCAAAAAAAAATGAAAATATATTAATTAATTGCTCTCGTACGACTTTCCCAATGGAAAAAAATGCAATGAGATGGGCGAATTATATTGGAAATAGATGTTTTGCAATATTAATATCAATCCTGATTAATAAGCCTGTATCCGATTCACTGTGTGGAACAAAAGTATTTTCAAGGAAGTTTTTTAATCTTATGAAGAAGAATGGAAGTTGGGATTCAAAAGCCGATCCATTTGGAGACTTTACAATTATCTTTGAAGCAGCAAATAATAATATAAAAATACTTAATTATCCAGTTAGATACTATGCCAGAAAATCAGGCGCTCCAAATATATCAAGATGGATTGATGGTTTAAAACTCCTAAAAGTTTGTCTAATTTATTTAGTTTCAGATATTTAAATATTTTTTTTTATTTTTTTTTTTAAATTATTTCAAGAAGTAATTTATCAAAATTTTTATTTTCTAAATAAAAGGTATTTAGATCCTAAGTAATTATTTAATGATCCAACGAATGCACCAAATAACCATGCAATTTTATAGTTTTCTATTAAATAATTAATAAACATAATCACTAATGACATTTCTATGCCTCCCAAAAAATAAATGAAGCAAAATAAAGAAAAAGAATTTATTAGAGGTTGACTAGATCTATTTTTGAAAACCCATGATTTTGCAAAAATAAAAGAAATTATTATTCCAATGCAATAACCCAATATAGAAGCAAGCAATAGATTTCCAAAAATAAGATATAGAGCTCTATAACACATAAAATTCAACGTTGATGCAATCAATCCTGATACAAAAAATCTCAGAATTTGTTTTTTATTTCTTTTTAAAGATTTATACAATGTCTAAAGTTGATCATTTATCATTTATTAAAATACAAAAAAATAATTTTGCATATAGGTAACTTCTTTTTCAATTAAAAATTTCATTAAAAAATTTAGCATTTAAAATTCTTATCTGGCTCATAGTAAAGATAAGATTAAACAATCTAAATCATTAAAATGCAATTTAATTTTTCTAATCTTATTTTAGAGTTCATCTTTTTTAATCACTTTTGATTTGTAATTAACAATTAAATTTAACTAAAAGCAAATTAATTAGATTAATTAGATTATTTATAATTTATGTTTTTATTTATTAAGGAATATTTCTTGATAATTGTGAACCCTTTATTTTCTTGAAGTTTTTTAAAAGCCTTCTTTTCTTGAAAAGCCAGTAGGGAAATTAAAAAATAGAATAGTTAATATATTAAGTTCTAAAAAAAAATTAAAAAAGTTTTTATGAGTTTCTCCCTTTTTTAAAAATTATTTATTAATACTCAAAATCTTTAAATAAACATCCTCAAGATTTTCAGTAAAAGTTTTTTGATCAAAAAACTTACTGATTTTCTTTTGTTTTTTTATTTTATTTTTTAATTTATTTAACTTTTCATAACTTAAAGAGTAAAAAATAACTTTCTCGATATATTCATCAACAGATTCACAAATCAGTTCATCTAAATCTAAGCAATGTAAAATACTTCCTCCAACCCTAGATGCAAAACTCTTACCAGGCAGAGTAATAAAAGGTAGTTCTGACCAAATACATTCAACTAAAGTTGTATGACCATTATAAAAAAATGTATCCAAGAAAATATCTGCTGAAGAATATCTAGAAAGATGTTCAACATAGGAATCTACATTTTTGGCAAATATGATTCTATCTTCATCGATATTCTTTGCTTTAAAAAATGAAATTAAATTCTGTTTTGCAATATTATTTGGATTTTTTAACCACAAAAATGTATTTTCAGATTTATGAAGAATTTTTGCCCAAATATCAACAACTTCCACTGATAATTTAGAAGTTTGATGAAACGCAGCAAGTAAACACGATCCTTCTGGTAAAGATTGGATACTTGAATCTTTTTTTGATTTACTGTATTCATATTTAATAGAGTTAATGAAACAATTTGGCATTTGAATAATTTTTTCGGTGTAATATTTATAATCTTTTTTGGGGATTACAAATTCATCAGCTATTAGAAAGTCAATATTTTTAGCTCCCGTTGTGCCAGGAAAACCTAAGTAATTTATCTGCTTGGGAGCAATACGCTCATTAAAAATTTTTGACATATTTTTTGATGTATAACCCATTAAATCAACAGCAATATCTAAATTATCTGACCTAATTTTATTTACTGCATCACTTATAGACATTTTTTGAATACATATGAATGAGTTAAAATGTTTCTTTAGTATATTTGTTACCTCATCTTCATTTGAATCCAAAGAATATCCAAAAATTTCATAATTTGATTTATCATGATTACTCAAGATAGTTTCTATTATTTTTGATACAGGATGATCATTAAAATCAGCTGATATATAGCCAATTCTTATTTTTTTATTATTTTTAGCTTTAAGATTATTTTTAGGATTTCCATGTTTTTTTTTATAAAAGTTTAGAGCTCTAACATATTGTTTTTTTGGGGAAGCATCTAAATAAAAAAAAGTTAACAAGTGAAAGATATCTTCTCCATCTAATAACCCAACTTTATCAATAAAACTCCTTAGACTAAGAATCGCTTCAGTATTAAATGTTTCTAGATAAATCTCTATTAGTCCAATCTTAGGAGCGATATAATTGACATCAATTTTTAATGCTTTTTTATAGTTTATTTCTGCATCAATATACTTCTTTTCTCTTGCCAAGATGTTACCTATATTATTAAAAATAATTGGTAAGTTTTCAATTTCTGCGGCTTTAATATAATGTTTTAAGGCTTCCTTATGATTACCTATTTTTGCTAAAATATTACCTAAATTTATATAAGCACCAACCAATCCGGGATTATATTTTAAAGATAATTCAAGGTATTTTATAGAATTATTTATTTCACCTGCATTAAATAAAAATCTACCTATGTCAACATATGCTTCTCCATAATTTTTTTTCAATTTAATTGCTTTTTTTAAATAATCAAATGCTTCTCGTTTTCTTCCAAGTTTTTCGTATATAGCTGATAATCTATGAAAAGTTAAATGATCATATTTACCCTTAGCAATAAGAAACTTATAAATTCTCTCAGCATCAAATAATTTACCCTCTCTCGCTAAATTAATTGCTTTTTTTGATTGAGACGAGAATTCATTATCAATTATTAATTTTTTCTTTTGAATATCCTCACTATTTACCCCAAACCCTTTGTTTTTTGATGTCATTTTTTTATATTATCGAATCAATATCATAATCTTCATCAATATCTTTTTCCCAAACCCTAGCAAGCTCTCTTAGTAGAGTTTTCACCTCCATATCTGTCGCTCCCGATTCATCTTGAAACTTGGTGCAAATGACCTTAATTTCGTCATAAGCTTGCTCAATCAATATTGTTTTCTGATCTGGATTTGTCATCATTTTAGAAAGTAAAAAATCCCACCAATAAATGTACTTCCTACAAGAAGCAAGACCATAAGAAGTGCAATTAATTTTGGTAAACTTCCAATCATGTAAAACTTAATTACTTCTAATTTTAGATCGAATGTCAATTATTACAAAAATAAAAAGTCTTTATTAAGTAATCTATTTCTATATTTTCCCCAAACTTTCTTCGACTAATATTGTTCGATAAACTAAATAAAACGCTTTGGATTTGGCTGACTTACGAAAAAAGTTAACAAAATGCCATTCCCGTACCATAAAAGCAGCACTATTTCCCGCAAATTATAGACTATGACAAAAATTAATTACTGGCTAATGAAAAGTGAGCCAGCTTGATATAACTAGGTTTCTCAAATTTTCTTAAATTCTATTCTAGCAAAATTCTAGCAAAACTAATAAATATAAAGCATCCATTGAGGTAAAGATTTAGGATAATTTGTGATTGACAGTCGATCTAAACTTAGAGGGATAAAACCCTCTTTTTTTTGATGAAAAACAAATTTAAAAGATCAGCTTTTTTTGATATGTCTGATAACCTTTTCTATCGAATATCATTAATAGGATTTTTAGTTGTTTTTAGCTCAATGGTATTTTTCCTAACGAAATATAGAGAAAAAAAAGTTAATAATATAAGCCAGATTTCCATAACTGAAAAAATTAAATTTTTAAAGCATTAATGCAAAGATTTATAATTTCACCGTTATTTGCTTTATCTAGGTTTTTTATAAATATTTACGGAATATTTTTAAAGTTTTTTCTTCGATTAAATGGTGGTTATTGGTCAAGAATTGGTTTAGCCGAAAATATAACAGAGGAAAGAATAAAAAAAAGAAGATTATATATCCTGCCTTTTTATATTCTTCTAGCTTTATTGTTTGGATTACTATCTGCTCTATATTGGTATTTTGTTATTCTCCATCTGCCACTTTCAATAGAAAGATATTTAAGTCCATTGAATAACAATATTGCTTTAATAATTGCTTTTGCTACTTTCTTTGGTTGGCTTTATATTCTTTGTAAAACAAACAAATAAAATGCTTTCTGAGAGATGATGTGGTCCGAGGATTAAAGATTTAATTAATCATGATTAAATCATTCTTAAGGATTCATGCAAAATATTTGTGACCGATTAATTTATATATACGACAGTTCTGGTGATCGACTCGACCAAGGTTGACCAACTAGATCTTCACTAATCCATGGTCTGCAATACCAAGGTAAATTAACTTATCTAACCTTTACGGAAAGAAAGTTAAATGATCAGAAATTAAACTTTCGGGATTAATTCTGAACTATCTTAAAAATAAAGTCGTTTGTAAAGCATGAAGAAGTGAGTAATCACTTTTACATTCAAAACTAATTTCTAAGAAAATTCTTAATCTGATTATTAAATAGATCTCCTTTCTGTCGTCACCATTTAAAAAAGACCTGTAAAAGGGTCTTTTTTTATGTCTTAAATTTTATTTATTTACTTTTAATCCACAAATAATTAAATATTTTTATCTCGCTCTTTCGCGATCAGTTAATGCTTTTTCAAAAGTAAAAAAGAAAGTACAAATGCTATTCAATGCAACCAACAAAAGAACTACTGATCTTCCATGTTGATTTAATTGAAGTGATCTTTGAGTCATACTTTTAATAATCATCATTGTAATCGGATGGACTACCAGTTAAAGAACAAACAACTGATTCCTCTTTTTTCATTTCTTTTATTTCCATTATTGGTCTGCCCATTTTCTTAAGAACATCTATATCTTCTTTAGTCTGACAGCGAGCAATTATGTTTCCTTTTTGATCAAAGCAACTGTAGTAAGTCATTTTATTAAATGCAATTTAAAGTTCATGGTTGATTTCAGTTGCAGCAACGCAACCGACTCATGATAACCATATTTCTAATTTAGGTCAGCCATAGATTTAAATGGCTAAAAAAACATACCTCTTTCCGTACCTAAATGTTCCTCAAACCGCACACATTAGATACGCAGTGTTTTAGTCAAATCAATTAGAACAAAGAGGTAGTTAAACGAATATACAAAGGAGAATTTATGAGTGGAGATTTTGAGACTCTTGAAATTAATCAACCAAAAATTAAATATTTAAAACCAGAAGACAATACAAAATGGTTAGACAAATTAATTAATAATATTGAGGACATGAAGAAGAAGATATCAAAAGATTCTTAGAAATTTAAGAAAGAAACTTTTTTATTTGATCTTTAGTTTGAATGAAAAGAAATTCAAAAAAGAATTTAAATTTTGTATTTAAGGTAACCGCTTTTTTGTGAGCATTATTCAGAATAAGAGTCCGACTATTTTTTTATGCAAAAAAATTTAGATGAAAATTCTTATGAAAAAAGAATTGAAAATATAGAAAAAGGAAAATCTTATTTAAAAAGTAATGGATTTTTTAAATCAAAATCTAATCTATTCGAAGAAATACAAAGATTTATCTATAAAAGGTAATTTAAAAAATATTTTTTACTTTTGATTAATTAAATCTCTCCATAAGCAAGCCATCACATAAAAGAAAGAAAGACTTGAAAAGGTAAAGAGAAAAAAAGAATGGGTCAATTTTCTATAACTAAATTAGACCAAATAATCCTGCGGTAAAACCAACAGCCGAAAAGAATGTGAACTCAATCAAATCTCTTGGGGCAGAGTTCATAAATAAACCGATTTGAGTCATGATTTTATGACTTGAGAGAATCTTTTAAATCAAACTTTTCAGCTTTTTCAATTTGACACTCAGTATCATCTTCAGCACATTTGATTTCAGCTTTTTTGTTCATGTGGCTACTACAACCGCCTGCTATAACTGGTAAACCGGTCGTAGCCGTAAAACCAGTTAAACATACAAAAGCTATATAAGGAAAAAGTCTTTTCATTTAATTGTTACTTTATGTAAACTTATTATGTTATATAAAAAGTTCAAGTGTGAGTAGCTGACAACTCGCGTGCACCCTATACCAATCATCTAAAGTGATTTAGCAAGCCTATGAGTTTTATATTTATCTGAGTATTTTTACTTATATCTTGAGTTGAAGACTTTTAATAATTAATGTTTGTTTTGGGTTTATATATAAGTCATGGATAAAGAGCATTTAATTGATTTAATATCTAATAGCATTATTTCTGAGATTAAAGATCTCGAAATTAATGAGGAAAAATTGATTGCAAATAATTATTTAAATAATCTGAATTTAAATCAGCTTAGAATAATTTCTAAAGAATTTATTTTGTAATTTTTATTGAATATTTATTTAAATAAATGAGATTTTCTTTACTATCATTTGAATTTTAATAAGTTAATACCTTTTAATATGAATGATTCAGAAGAATTTAAACCTAGCCTTAAACAAATAAATGAGGATATCAGACCTACATGGGAAGATATCAAAAAACAATCAGAAGTTTTAGTTAACAAACTTGGTTGCCCTAGATCATTTGTAGGAGGAATGCTTCATGCAATAGCAAGCGACTTCTCTGATATGAAAACTTGGGAATAAATGAAAAACTTATTACTTAAACCACTTTTCAAACTATTCAAAAAAAGCACTTTCCTCTTATCACTAAATCAAAACTCGTGCCCTGTTTTAGATGCTGAAGACATAAAAAAGCAAGAACAGAAAGAAGCTATTGAAAGGTTGTACCCGTAAACTTTTAACAGAAATGTATCAGATCATATATACGATGCAGCACGGTCCTATGCACCCCCATGCCACCCATTACTTTCCTAAATTGTGACTTTGATGGATAATAAACATATAAAAAAATCTGATTCTAGCAAAATTCTAGCAGATAAATTCCTTCAATTCCCTTGATATGAATGAAGAAAATTTTTGGCTAATGAAAAGTGAGCGCGTCTAGCTATTACTGGGATTTCAGGGAATCGTAATTTTTTACTCAAACTTTACTCAAACTTTTAAAGACTAAAAAACTAACCGATATTGAGTTCGGTTCGAAGTAAGAAAACCCTGAAACTATTAATCTCTTTTGATGAATAGTCTTCAAATGACAAAGACACAAAGCACAAAAACTACATTAAGTAGCAAGCTAAGTGTCTTGGAAGTAATCTGCATTAATTAAAAAGGTTTTTGTACTCGTGTGTAGGAGTGCGGGGTTAACCTTGAAACCGCTAGGCTCAAGTCCTTACGAAAAGGACAAGTCCTTAGACCACTTATACCTAAGAAACACACTCATCACAAGTAAAAATAACTTGATTGACAGTCGATCTAAACTTAGAGGGATAAAACCCTCTTTTTTTGATGAGAAACAAATTTAAAAGATCAGCTTTTTTTGATATGTCTGATGACCTTTTCTATCGAATATCATTAATAGGATTTTTAGTTGTTTTTAGCTCAATGGTATTTTTCCTAACGAAATATAGAGAAAAAAAAGTTAATAATATAAGCCAGATTTCCATAACTGAACAAATTTAATTTTTAAAGCAGTAATGCAAAGATTTATAATTTCCCCGTTATTTGCTTTATCTAGATTTTTTATAAATACTTACGGAATATTTTTAAAGTTTTTTCTCCAATTAAATGGTGGTTATTGGTCAAGAATTGGTTTAACCGAAAATATTACAGAGGAAAGAATTAAAAAAAGAAGATTATATATCTTACCTTTTTATATTCTTCTGGCTTTATTGTTTGGATTACTATCTGCTCTTTATTGGTATTTGGTGATTCTATATGTACCACTTTTGATAGAAAGATATTTAAGTCCATTGAATAACAGTATTGCTTTAATAATTGCTTTCGCTACTTTCTTTAGCTGGCTTTATATTCTTTGTAAAACAAAATAAACAAAGTATTATCTATCTGCAAAAGCAAAAGATACTTTATTTAAAATCTTCTTTTGTTTGATTATCATTTTCTCTTACCCAATAGTCCTCATATTTTAAATTTCTTTTTTGATAATCTAATGCGTTCATGTTCTTATCGAGTATGGCAAAAGGAGAATTAGTAAATTTCATGGCATAACACCTCTAAAAAAAATAGTTTATTGAATATTTAATAGATATGAGATTTTATTTATCTCAAGTAACTAGATCCTCTATAAGTAAGCTTTATTGTTTTCTCTTCTTGGCTCTTGCAATATACGAAAGATTTGCCGTTAAAATACATCTTTACCATTATGCAGCTCCTGGTCTTGATCAAGTCCCCGTCCTATGGCTTGATTCGTACTGCGGTCTATCTAATAGTAGATCGGACGATTTGGTAGCATTTACTACACTTTATTTATAGAGTATTTATACTCAGTTGTCAACCCTTAAGATTAAAATTCTCAGTCGCAATAGACTAAACAATGCTGATTAGTTGGATGTTCTCTACATTCCCTCTTCCAATAGTCTTCAAATAAATGGTTATCTCTATCAAGATTTCTTGTTATTTCTTCCATTCTGTTTCCAGCATAATTAAATGCTTTTAGGTATCTTGGAAGGATTGTGAATTGATTGAATAGTTTCATTTAGACCTCCTAGATCTATACTTATATTGTCCTCCTATAGCCTTGAAATTTATAGGTCGGTTTGAGGAACTATTAGGTACGGGAAGAGGTATATATTTTGAATCAAAAAATACTAAAGCAGTCCTAAAATTAATACATGGTTGTCATGAGGCAGTTGCAGGGATACAACTGAAGCCAACCATAAATTATTAGAGATCAATTCAAGATTTAAAACACACTCATTATTTAAAAAGAAATCTTCTCCACTTTAGATAAAACTAAAATAAATCAGGATTTGAAAACAATGTAATCATAGATACCAACAGGTATTTAGCTAATTGATTATATATTTAACACACGAGTTAACCCGTTCCAATTTGTTGACTCTGAGGTTTTACCGTTGATTCCTTATCTTCTGAAAGTTGTTCCTTGCAGCTTTAGATTAAAAAACGGTCTTTATTTAATCTAAACCATGCAAAAGAAAATCGTAAAAAAATATGCTGAATTAATGCATCAGGCGCAACAAGCTACTGGAAGAAAAGAAGCAGTTGGACTAATACATAAAGCAGCAAAGTTAAAAACTAAATTTGATAATTACGAGATGATGTGATCATCTACAAAGCAATTTTCCCAAATAAGAATGTCATTATTAAATAAATTCTCGATTAAAGATATCATTCTCTCAAGCAAAGAGGCATATCAAAAGGAACTCAAGAACAACGGTGTGGGTTCACAAATAGGAAGGTCATTATTTAATAAATTCTCGATTAAAGATATCATTCTCTCAAGCAAAGAGGCATATCAAAAAGAACTCAAGAACAACGGTGTGGGTTCACAAATAGGTAAGTCATTATTTAATAAATTCTCGATTAAAGATATCATTCTCTCAAGCAAAGAGGCATATCAAAAAGAACTCAAGAACAACGGTGTGGGTTCACAAATAGGAAGGTCATTATTTAATAAATTCTCGATTAAAGATTTTTCCTTCAATATTTCCAACAGATAAGCGTAATTTATAAAGGGGTACCGTCATGATATATAGAGGAAAGGGGTACACTTTCCTAAATAGAAACTTTGATGGATAATAAATTCATATTCAAAGAAGTTACCCAAACTTTACTCAAACCCTATATATTCGCCGAGATCCTATGGTACAACAGGAACCTAGCTACTGGCTAATGAAAAGTGAGCGCGTCTAGCTATTACTGGGATCTCAAGGAATCGTAATTTTCTATTCACACTTTATTCACACTTTTTATTAATTAAAACTCCATCAAGAAAAGCCTAAAAAGTTAAATCTGGTACTGACAAATATTTAAAAAATAAATACTATATATCTAAATAATTATCTAGGAATTTAAATTCATGATTAAGAATTTATTCATAGCAATAGCTTTTGCTTTGATGCTCATCAACCCAAATATTTCTATAGCTGCCGAATCGCCTGTAGATGTACAAGAAGTCTTTGTAGGTTCTGAAACTATGGATGGTGATGCTCTTAAATATCCAAAAGGAAAAGCAGAAATAAGATTACAAAGAGTCGAATTAGCTGAGGGAGGGATAGTCCCGCTTCACTCTCATCCAATTCCATTATTAGGTAATGTTGAGCAAGGTACAATTGTTGTAAAAAGACAAGGTATGGAAGATCTTACCTATACAGCAGGGGATACATTTATAGTTGGTCCAAAGACACCAAAACATACAATGGGTAATGCAAAAACCGATAATGCAATAGTTTGGTTCGCAGCTATTGGAGCAAAAGATGTCCCAATTCTAATCCCTGCAGAAGGATAAATTTTATCCATAAATCAATTATTTTTGATTGACAGTCGATCTAACTTCAAAGTCAATAAAGTAATGGCAATTTCACACTATAGAAAGCAAAAGATAATGCTATTAGCAAGACTCAATCTTGGTTTAGCTAGTGAAGATAAAGAAGAAATTGATCTTTATAATCACTATCAAAAAAATATTTATTCAGAACAAAATCACCAGCAGCAATAAAAAAATATCTTATTGACAGTCGATCTAAAATAAGGGGCATTAGCTCCTTTTTTAATGTCAAATACTAAAGCCATAGAAGATTTAATTAATGGTTATGCAACCAGTGAAGATTCTTCTTTTCTAATACCAAACGTAACTGAGGATTTTTTAGCTGTAAGACCAAGTGGAAATCCAATATCTGCTAAGGGATTAGTGGGAATGTTTGATAGTAAAGACTTAGTTGCAGAATCATCAGAACTAATCAAAACCCACAAAATTGAAATTTACGGTGAAATAGCTTACGCAGTTTTCACTTTAAATGAAATCTTCAGTTATAAAGGAAATCAAAATAAAGATCTTTCAACTTACACGTGTATTTTTAAAAATGTAAATGGTACTTGGAAATATTCTTGGATGCAAAGATCACAAGGAACTACTGATATGAAAACTTGGGAATAATTGAAACGCTTACTACTTTCTCTTTCCTAAATAGGAACTTTGATGGATAATAAATTTATATTGAAAGAAGTTATTCACACTTTATTCAAACCTATATTTTCGCCGAGATCCCATGGTACAACAGGAACCTAGCTACTGGCTAATGAAGTGGGTACTTGATGCTAAAAACTAAAGCCTTCCAAATCCCTTAATTCTTTTTTCTGTTTTATATCCTGCTTGTACGAATTGAGTATTATCAGTCCCGACATCATAAAGAGTATAATTTTTTCCTGCCCCAATACCAATAACAGCTTTTTGAGGAACTTTCTGCTCTTTCTTACGATTTCCATTTAAATCTTCTACTTCAGAATTAACAATCCCCTCTGTCAATTCCAAGTGAAACTGTTGTTTACTTCTTGCAGTAAATAATCTGTTTACCTGAAGACGTGTAAGTCTATCAAGGAGTGTCAGTGGCGGCGTATCTAGTGTTAAATTTTCGCCAACATCTTTTGAGCTTCCGTGAATCAAACCACAATCAAGTTCAACAAATCCAAATTGAAGTGCTGCTATCCAATCAAGAAATGATTTGTCTACAGCATTCGTAAGAGACTTAACTACTTCTTCACCCTTATTTATTCTCAAAGCTTCAGCTCTTTGATCACCACGGTAACCACTTTCCAAGAGGATTTGTTCTTCCCACCAACCATATATGCACCATGGTTGTAAATCATTACTTTTTGGATTAATTAACCTATGGAGAAGCCTATTACAGTTTTTTTCAGGACCTATCATATCCCCCAAAACAAAAAGAGTTATATTACCAGGAGTTTTTTTTAAGTCTTTTTGAATAAGTTCATAAGTATCTAGATCCCCTTTAAGACCACTTACGAGTGCCCAGCGTTCTATCATCTTTCACAAACATGAGATGCATCTTCAGCTTGTTCTGCAAATTCGAATCCATTTTTTAAACGCCATGCAAAAATCGGAGGAAGACCGGCATCTATTATTGCTTTACAAGTAAGTTCAATATCATATTCCACTTCTCTAATTTTTACTTCATTAGTGACATCGTTATAAACAACATAAGTAGCTTTAGTTCCTCCATGTCTTGGCTCTCCAACTGAACCTGCATTTACTATTCTTCGCATCGGCAATTGAATTTCTTTTTCTTGAGTATCTTTGGGAACAGCATTTTTGATCTTTACAGCAATTGAACCATCTGCTAATTCGCGAATATAAGGTTGGTGAGTATGACCACAAAATAGAATCTCTGCTCTGGCATTTTCAACTCTCTCAAGAGCTGCGAATGCATCCATATCGGGTAGAAGATATTCATGTTGACTATTAGGACTACCATGAACAAAAAGACACTTATCTTTACGTATTGAGTAGGGTAGATTAGCTAGATAATACTTATTTTCTGTAGTTAATTTATCTGTAGTCCATTGATGAGCAAAATGACCTCTTTTTTCAGCAAGCTGAGAAGGATAACTACAATCGCAAGCATCTAATCCATCAACAACATCTTCGTCCCAACATCCCTGACAAGTAGGAATTTCTTTATCTCTTATTAACTCAATAACCTCATTAGGTTGAGGACCATAACCCACTAGATCTCCAAGACAGGTAATATTTGTAATTCCTTGGAGTTCAATATCTTTTAAGACAGCCTCTACTGCAGGTAGATTTGCATGTAAACATGAGATGACAGCTTGATTCATTTTTTAGTTAACGGCGAGCAGTTTGTAATTGTGAATTTCTAAGTGAAGTTTGATGATGATCTAGTACAGCATCATTAAGAAGGCAATTATGAATCGTTGCTTTTATTGACTCGAAGTTTAAATTTTTCCCTTGTATAACAATTTCAGAACATCTTTCTGGTCTTCCATTAAGAGGGGCAACTTGGTTTAATGTTTGATATTGAGATCCTTGCTGACTGACTATCCAATTAAACAAGATGTAACGCCCATCAGGTAAGTTCATTAATGCTTTTGCTCTATATACATCCCCATAAGCACCATTAACTAATTCAAACCAAAAAGTATTCAAGCTTGCAGGATCCCAAATATGCTTTTGAAGATCAAGGCTTATTGATTCAATTTCTCTAAAATCTAAAGTATCTTTAATTGATAATTCTGGATCTCTACCAAAATGAAGATATCTATTTGGCTGGAGATTATATTTTTCAAGTTCATTAATAATTCTCAGATCAACTCCATTAATACCCTGAGATTTAGGTGTAAAAAATTGTGGAAATTCAATAATAATTAAAATGTTTTCTTTATCTTTCTCTGATATTGAGTTTGAAATAGATAAGTCTAATAAGTTAGGAATTTGATCTTTCAAAAAAGCAAAATCAATTTTTGAATTTATTGCTTGCTCTAAATTAATTTCAGAATATCCTCCTAGACGTAAGTAACCACAATTACCAGAATAATTCTTAAAAGTATTTAGTATCCAATTTGTCTTACCGCATCCTGGCGAACCTGATATTAAACAGACTTGACTCATAAAAAAATACTACCTAATGTATAAAATTTACACCAATATGAAAATGAAAATCATTTCTGTTTTCGATTTTAAATATTTATTTTTTGATTTAAGTGATAAAAACATTAATATTTAGAGAATTAATTACTCCATACCAACCATCACTTTCCTAAATAGATAATTTGATGGATAATTAACCTAGATTTGAACGTTTTTAATATTCTGTTCACACACCGTTCACACATTGTAATTTTCTTCTAAATTATTGATATGACTGAAATAAACTACTGGCTAATGAAAAGTGAGCCTGATGCATACAGCATAGATTCTTTAAAAAATGATGGAGTTACTTTATGGGATGGCATAAGAAATTATCAGGCTCGGAATTTCATGAGAAATATGGAAAAAGGAGATATAGTTTTTTTCTATCATTCAAACTGTAAACCTCCAGGTATTGTTGGACTTATGGAAGTTGTAGATCTAAATATTGTTGATCCAACTCAGTTTGACAAAAATTCAAAGTATTATGATCCAAAGTCTAACCCTGATAATCCTAAATGGGATTGCGTAAAAGTAAAATACATAGCTAATTCAAAAAAAATACTAAGTTTGCCTGAATTAAAAATTTTATTTAGTGAGGATGAGTTATTAGTTGTAAAAAAAGGAAATAGGTTATCTATACTACCTGTCAGAAGTGATATTGCAAAACTACTACTAGAAAAAATATAAAAATTCTTTAGTCCTTAAAATTCATTGAAAACATATTCCCTATATAAAGTCTGGTCAAGTCCCTGTTTTGAAATCCTTTTTGCATCAAAAATCCTGCAATAGCGGCTTGAAGTATTCTATATTGATCCCAATTAGGATGGTCCTCAACAAATTCGTTCATAGCCTTTTGAAGATTTTCTTGAAGTTCGCACTTGAAACTAATTACTTCATCTTTCTGATTTAAAACTATTTGTTTGACATCGTAATTTAACTCTTGCATATCAAAAAATTTATTGAAATTGAAATCTACAAAACTAGTTTTCTCCAAAATGACAAAATCGTCAACAAGTATTAATTAGCATCAGTCTCAGGCAATAGAATAATAAGAATTCAGTATTGAAAGGGAGAGTCATAGAAACTATTTTTTCAAGAAATAGATCTTTCTTAAATATAAAGATTTATATATAATCAAAAGTTTTCCACAAACTTTAGTTTATTAGTTATTTCTAAAAAATAAGCTGTGGAAAAATTGTGAAAAAAATCCCACCCCCCGGGGAAATATTTTCCAAAATTTCCAATTTTTTTTATCTTTTAATCCATTGATTCCCACATTTTTTTTATTTCATAAAATAAAGTTTGTGCAATTGGTATAGGCCAATACATTTCAAAAGATCTAGTTGATTCTTGACTTTCAAACACAAACCTCAAGTCCCATTCATTCTTGTTCCCCTCTAACTCTATATACCAAGGTAGTTGCTCTATTTCTAAAGTAATCGACTCCTCATCCATTAATTGATTTTTGACATTCGATAATTGTTCATTAAGTCTTAGGATTAAAATATAGAGTGAATAAAATTCGCTTTTTTTTAATTCAATCGACCAATTATCAACACCAATCAAGAAACAATATTTGCCTTTTTTAAAATCTCTTAATAGTCTCCATCTTTTTTGATCCTTTACCAAAATTAACCAGGAAGTAAATCTGGTTGGTCTTGTTCATCACTTAATTCAATAATTGACCTTTGAACAGGTTTAATAGTTGACTCCTCTAAAAGACCATCAAAATCATCAAAACGCCTTTGTTTAGCTCTGAAAGCGATTCTTACTGTTGTTAGATATCTATTCGTTGATTTTCTTATTAAACTCTCTCCTCTTTTGGCGAGATCATTAGAATCAAGGCCAGAATTATTTGATATGTTCATGAATTTTTTTTACTATAAGTTTATCTTACAATTTATTGGTGCGGTTCAAAACATAAATTACAAAACTCACTTAATTGATTAATAGTAAAAATTCTATAATGGAAAAAAATTTATCTGGAACACTCGCTATTGATTTAGGAAATACTAATACTGTAATTGCTTTTCAAGATCAAAAAGATAAAAATTCTGTTCTAGTTCAAATCCCAAATATTACATCATCTCCAGGGGTTATTCCTACAGCAGTTTGGTACGAGGATCCTTTAAAAATTACTAAAATTGGTATTAGCGCTATTAACATGAGGGACAATTCTAATTCTGAATTGTTTTTCCATTCAAATTTTAAAAGATTAATTGGAAATCCTATAGAAAAAAGTAATAAAAAAAATATTTTAAATCCAAACGAGTGTGGAGAAAAATTTTTTCAAATTTTATGGGCTAATATTCCTCAAAAATATGAGATAAACAGACTAGTTTTAACTGCTCCAATAGATACATACAAGGGTTACAGAGCATGGTTAGTTAACCTTTGCGAGAAAATATCTGTGAATGAAATAGCTTTAGTTGATGAGCCAACTGCGGCAAGTTTAGGCATTAATTTACCTTTTGGTTCCAAAATTATGACAATAGATATTGGAGGTAGCACAATTGATATGAATATAATCAAGATAGATGGGGGAGAAGGAAAATCTGGACCAATTGCTGAACTATTAAAATTCAATGGGAATGATGTCAGCTCAATTTCAAAACAAAAAATAAGGTGTGCTGAAATTATCGGTAAAACAGGCTCAAAAATTGGTGGAAAAGATATTGATCAATGGATCGTTGATTATTTTATTCCAGAAAGTAACTATGCAATTAACCTTTTAAAGGCAGAACAAATCAAATGTAAACTTAGCTCTTCTGCAATAAAAAATGAAGATAAATATCCAACCAAATTATTAACTGAACAATATCAAGAAAAAGAGTTCTACCTAAGTAAAGAAATACTTGAGAAAATACTCATTAAAAATAATCTCCTTAATCACCTGAATTCCTTACTTAAAGATTTATTAAATCAAGCTAGAGCTAAATTTTGCACCGTAGATGACTTAAGTGCAATTATTTTGGTAGGAGGAGGAACACAGATACCATTAGTTAAAGAATGGATTACAAATAAAATTTCAAAAATACAAATAAAGACTCCACCTCCTGTTGAATCAATAGCTTTAGGAGCTTTAGCAATGACCCCAGGCGTCAAAATTAAAGACATCCTAAACAAAGGATTATCTATAAGATTACTTAATAGAAGAGAACGAAAACACTTTTGGCATCCTATTTTTTATAAAGGTCAAACGTGGCCAACTGAAATTCCATATAACCTTATACTTCAAGCCAGTAAAAATGATCAGAATATCTTCGAAATAATTATTGGAGAAACAAAAAAAGAAAGAGAATATGATGTAATTTTTGAAAATGGATTACCAAAATTATCAGAGATTCAAAGTGAAGAAGAAATTATAAAGTGGGATCAAAAACCACTAAAAATCGAACTAGAAAATAAATCTAATCTTGGAGAAGACAATTTAAAGCTTTTCTTCAGAATCACTAAAAAAGCTGATTTATTAGTTAAGTGTTTCAATATACAAGATGAATTCTTAGGAGAATATAATTTAGGAAATATCTTCTGAGCCATTGCTACTTAGGAAAACTCCTTCTTCATTATCAACAATATTTAGACGTACACTAATACTTTCACTTTTACTAGTTGGAACTTTTTTACCACAAAAATCAGGTTGAATAGGTAATTCTCTATGACCTCTATCTACCATTACTAACAACATCACTCTCTTTGGCCTACCCCAAGAATATAGAGCATCCATTGCAGCTCTAATTGTTCTACCTGTATAAATTACGTCATCTATCAATAGAATTTCTTGTTTCTCAATAGGCGTTGGAATATCAGTTGCTTTTATTAGTCGTGTTCCAACTCGATTTTGATCATCTCTATAAAAAGTTGGATCAACTATTCCTTTTCTCATTTTTAAACCTGTCTTAAGCAATAATTCTTTTTCTAAAACTATGGAAAGATCAATTCCTCTAGTAGGTATACCCACCAAAAGAAGGTTGTCCA
The DNA here is from genome assembly GCA_902536555.1 of uncultured Prochlorococcus sp. Classification (GTDB taxonomy): domain Bacteria; phylum Cyanobacteriota; class Cyanobacteriia; order PCC-6307; family Cyanobiaceae; genus Prochlorococcus_A. The sequence continues at coordinate 174,124 of CACAXR010000001.1, forward strand.
AGTTTTTTACTTTTTCAATAATTTCGGAAGTTAAACGTGAAATGGTTTTTCTAAATTCTTCTTCATTAAGTATTACGATCCTCTTTGTTCTATTGGGCATGGTTTATAAAAAATAAAATATATTCAATATTTTCTTAAATTAGCAAAAGCTAACTATATTAAAAATAAATTGTTAAAGAGTAGCGTTTAAAGCTAGATTTAATTATGGATCACTTAAAAACTAATTTGATCTAAATATGTCAAAGATTATCAGCAAAAATATAAATAAATTAAGTAATTCACAGAGCCCTGTAGTTCTTGCAATACTTGATGGCTGGGGGTATCGAGAAGATTCATCCAACAATGCTATAAAAAGTGCGAACACACCAATCATGGATTCTTTGTGGCATGCATATCCTCATACTTTAATAAGCGCTAGTGGATCTGATGTAGGCCTCCCAGATGGTCAAATGGGTAATTCAGAAGTAGGACATTTAACCATAGGCTCTGGAAGAATAATCCAGCAAGAACTTGTAAGGATATCAAATGTTATAAAAAATAATCAGCTAACCAGGGTTCATGAATTAAGTGAGATGGCTGATTCATTGAAAAAAAATAATTCTACTTTACATATCACAGGATTATGTTCTGACGGAGGAGTACATAGTCATATTGACCATTTATTAGGTTTGATAAAATGGGCATCGGATAAAGGTATCAAAAAAGTAGCAATACATATTATTACTGATGGAAGAGATACTCCTGCAAAAAGCGCATCTAAATATCTTGATCAAATAGATTCATGCATAAAAAAATTCAAAACAGGTGAGATCGCCTCTATTTGTGGAAGATACTGGATAATGGATAGAAATCTTTTGTGGGATAGAACCGAAAAAGCATATTCTAATTTGACTGATCCAGATATTAAAGTAACAAATCTTTCTCCAAAAGATTACATAAAAAAAAGTTATGACAGAAATATAACTGACGAATTTATAGAGCCTGCACGCATGTCTGAAAACTATCTCAAAGATGGGGATAGTTTGATTTGCTTTAACTTCCGCCCAGATAGAGCGAGACAAATAATCCAATCCCTCTCTCATCAAAAATTCTTAGATTTCGAGAGAAAATGGTTTCCAACTATAGATTTGATTACATTTACCCAATATGATCCAAATTTACCTGTTAAAATTGCATTTCCTCCAGAATCTCTCAATAATTTTATTGGTCAAATAGTTTCAGAAAACGGACTCAAACAATATAGAACAGCAGAGACAGAAAAATATCCTCACGTAACATATTTTTTTAATGGAGGAGTTGAAATCCCGCTTCCTGGAGAAGAGAGACATTTAATTCCATCTCCAAGAGTCGCGACTTATGATATGGAGCCCGAAATGTCTGCAGAAGAATTAACTATTAGTTGTTCCAAAGCAATTAAAAGTGGAAAATATGCCTTTATTGTAATTAATTTCGCTAATCCTGATATGGTAGGTCACACAGGCAACATGAATGCAACAATTAAAGCTATAGAAACAGTGGATAAATGTATAGGTAAAATAGTTAATGCTACTGGAGAAATGGGTGGAAGCATTCTTATAACAGCCGATCATGGTAACGCAGAGGTAATGAAAGGGCCTTCAGGGGAACCATGGACTGCACACACAATAAATAAAGTTCCATTAATTTTTATTGAAGGTGAAAAAAGAAAAATTCCAAATATGGGAAATGAGATAAATTTAAGGGATAATGCTGGCTTAGCAGATATTGCACCAACTCTATTACAATTACTGAGTCTTCCAATACCAAAAGAAATGACTGGAAAATCTCTAATCAAAGAAGTCGAACTAAAAGGGTATAATAAGGTCGTACAACACGCCTAAAGTTGATACAAGTATTTAAAGATGATTCAAATTTTAAGTTGGATATGGGTATTTTCTGGAGCGCTCCTAATACTTTTAGTTCTACTTCATAGTCCCAAAGGGGACGGAATGGGAGGAATCGCTGCTAGTGGTAGCTCCATGTTCAATAGCGCTAGCAGTGCCGAAGCATCTCTTAATAAGATAACTTGGACTTTTTTAATTATATTTTTGTCCCTCGCAATTATTCTTAGCGCTGGCTGGATTTCATAAAATTCCAATAAAAAAGGGATTATTTATAAATAATCCCTTCAATTAAAAATTAAATTTATTAACTATTAATTAGTTAATAATCAAAATCACCACCCATTCCTGGAGCTCCTGCAGGTGCACTTGCATCTTTTTTCTCAGGTAAATCTGCAACTATGCATTCTGTAGTCAATACCATTCCTGCAATCGAAGCTGCATTTTGCAATCCCGAACGAGTAACTTTTGCAGGATCAACTATACCAGCGGAGGACATATCAACATATTCCCCAGTAGCAGCGTTAAATCCATCATTAAATGGCTTGGATTTAACATTTTCAGCAATCACTGCTCCATTAGAACCTGCATTTTCTGCGATTCTCATTAAAGGAGCAGTAAGTGAAGCTTCAACAATGTTAGCACCAATTAATTCCTCACCTTCTAGATTTTTATCAGCCCAATCTTTGAGAATTGGAGATAAATGAGCGAGTGTTGTTCCCCCACCAGGAACAATTCCTTCTTCAACAGCAGCTTTTGTAGCATTGATAGCATCTTCAAGACGAAGTTTTTTATCCTTCATCTCAGTTTCTGTTGCTGCTCCAACCTTGATTACTGCGACTCCCCCAGCTAATTTAGCTAAACGTTCTTGAAGTTTTTCTTTATCATATGAGGAATCTGTTTCATCCATTTGTTTTTTAATTTGATCACATCTAGATTTAACAGCTTGCTCATTACCCTCAGCGACTATAGTTGTAGTCTCTTTGTTGATTGTGATTCTTCTACCAGTTCCAAGCATCTCTAAAGTAGCATTCTCTAATTTTAAACCTGCATCTTCAGTAATAAGTTGACCATTAGTGAGGACAGCCATATCTTCGAGCATAGCTTTTCTTCTGTCACCAAATCCAGGAGCTTTTACTGCTGCAACATTTAAAACACCTCTTAGTCTATTAACCACAAGAGTAGCTAAAGCTTCTTTTTCAATATCTTCAGCGATAATGACTAATGGCTTGCCAGTTTTAGCTATTTGTTCCAAAACAGGAACTAAATCTTGAACTAGAGCAATTTTTTTATCAGTCAAAAGAATATATGGTTCATCTAAAACAGCCTCCATCCTTTCTGTATCAGTTGCAAAGTAAGGAGAAATATAGCCTTTGTCAAAACGCATTCCCTCAGTAACTTCCAATTCAGTAGTCATTGATTTGCCTTCTTCTAAGGAAATAACGCCTTCTTTGCCAACCTTATCCATTGCATTAGCAATCATTTGACCTACCTCTTCGTCATTTCCCGCAGCAATAGTTCCGCATTGAGCAATAGCATTACTATCACTAATAGGTTTGGAATTCTCTTGAATTTTACCAACTAGAAATTCAGTTGCTTTGTCAATTCCTTTTTTCAAAGTGATTGCATTAGCTCCTGCAGCAACATTTCTCAATCCAGCTTTAACCATTGCATGAGCTAAAACAGTTGCAGTTGTTGTACCATCTCCAGCTGCATCATTAGTTTTTGACGCGGCTTGTCTAATTAAAGCAACACCAGTATTTTCAATGTGGTCTTCTAATTCAATCTCTTTAGCGATTGTGACACCATCATTGATGATTTGTGGAGCACCAAATTTTTTCTCTAGTACAACATTTCTTCCTTTTGGTCCAAGCGTTACAGCCACAGACTCAGCAAGGATATCGATTCCTCTCTCGAGCGCTCTACGAGCTTGCTCATTGTAAATAATTCTTTTAGCCATGTTCAGGCAGTAATTTAGTAATAAGTTTTAATAATTTTTGAAACAAATATTTTAGCCAACTACAGCTAAAATATCCTTTTCTGAGAGCAAGACATATTCATCTCCTCCCAATTTAATGTCTGTTCCAGCATATTTGCTGTACAAGACTTTATCGCCAATACTCACTTCTGGAGTTTGTCGAGAACCATCGTCATTAAGTTTCCCAGGACCTACCTGAGCAACTTCTCCGACCTGTGGTTTTTCCTTAGCTGAATCAGGCAAAAGAATGCCCCCAGCAGTTTTTTCCTCAGACGCGGAAACTTTAATAAATATTCTATCTCCCAGTGGTTTTACTGTAGAGACTGTAAGTGAAACAGCTGCCATAGATTAATGGAGGATCATGATTGAGACGCTTAGCGTCATAAAAATGGATAGAGAATTCTCGATCCGTATCATCAACAACATAATCCGCAAAGGAGCATTTAAACCATACTTTAACTGTGCGGGTGGCCGAACCCATTTAACGAATCTACCCATAAGGTGGTAGTATTTTCGGATTATAAGCTGTAAAAAATCAGCTAATCATCACCAATTAATAAAAAATGGTAGCAACTCCATCAACTTCTTCACAAACAAAAGGCGTAGTTCGTCAGGTAATTGGCCCGGTTCTAGATGTAGAATTCCCAGCCGGGAAATTACCTAAAATATTGAATGCTCTAAGAATTGAGTCAAAAAATCCTGCTGGGCAAGAAATAGCGCTCACTGCAGAGGTTCAACAGCTTCTTGGAGACCATAGAGTCAGAGCAGTTGCAATGAGTGGCACAGACGGTCTGGTAAGGGGCATGGAGGCAATCGATACAGGTGCTCCAATATCTGTACCTGTAGGAGAGGCAACTTTAGGAAGAATATTTAATGTTTTAGGAGAACCTGTAGACGAACAAGGTCCAGTAAAAACAAAAGATACTGCGCCCATTCATAGAGCTGCTCCAAAATTAACAGATCTAGAAACTAAACCAAAAGTTTTTGAAACAGGAATAAAAGTAATCGACCTTTTAGCTCCATATAGACAAGGAGGTAAAGTTGGTCTTTTTGGAGGAGCTGGTGTTGGGAAGACAGTTCTTATTCAAGAGTTAATTAATAATATTGCTAAGGAACATGGTGGAGTTTCTGTTTTTGGAGGTGTAGGAGAGAGAACTAGAGAAGGAAACGATTTATATGAAGAATTTAAAGAATCTGGCGTAATCAATGCAGATGATTTAACTCAATCAAAAGTTGCTTTATGCTTTGGACAGATGAATGAGCCACCTGGCGCAAGAATGAGAGTAGGCTTGTCAGCACTTACAATGGCTGAACATTTTAGAGATGTAAACAAACAAGACGTTTTACTTTTTGTTGACAACATTTTTAGATTCGTTCAAGCTGGCTCTGAAGTATCAGCTTTGCTTGGAAGGATGCCTTCAGCAGTTGGATATCAACCAACTCTTGGAACTGATGTTGGTGAATTACAAGAAAGAATTACATCTACATTAGAAGGATCCATTACATCTATCCAGGCTGTTTATGTACCTGCTGATGACCTAACTGACCCTGCACCTGCAACAACCTTTGCCCATTTAGATGCTACAACTGTGCTTGCAAGAGCCCTTGCAGCTAAGGGAATTTATCCAGCAGTTGACCCATTAGATTCAACAAGTACTATGCTTCAACCATCTGTTGTTGGAGATGAGCATTACAAAACAGCTAGAGCTGTTCAATCAACTTTGCAAAGATACAAAGAACTACAAGATATAATTGCTATTCTTGGTTTAGATGAGCTTTCTGAGGAAGACAGATTAACAGTGGATAGGGCAAGAAAAATTGAAAAATTCCTTTCCCAACCTTTCTTCGTAGCAGAAATATTTACAGGAATGTCTGGGAAATACGTAAAATTAGAAGACACTATAACTGGTTTCAACATGATTTTGTCAGGAGAATTAGATGACTTACCAGAACAGGCATTTTACTTGGTTGGGAATATAGATGAAGTCAAAGCCAAGGCTGAAAAAATAAAGTCAGAAAAATAATTACTCATAAATATCTAAACTTCAATAATTTTAAATTTAATGGCAATTTCTCTTAAGGTTTTAGCTCCTAATAAAAATGTTTATCAAGGCGAAGCTGAAGAAGTAATTCTTCCAAGCACTACTGGGCAACTAGGTATACTTCCAGGACATATTTCTTTAGTTACAGCTATAGATATTGGCGTTTTAAGGCTAAGAATGAATTCTCAGTGGAAATCGATAGCTCTAATGGGAGGCTTTGCTGAAATTGAATCAGATGAAGTCATAGTTTTAGTTAACAACGCAGAAATCGGTTCTGAAATTAATGTTCAAAATGCCGAACAAGATCTTAAAGAAGCAAAATTAGCAATTAGTAAATTTTCTGAAAATGAAAAAAATCCAGAGAAAATAAAAGCCTTGAAAGAGATTTCGAAGGCCGAAGCAAGGATTCAAGCGGCAAAGAACTAATTTTAAGCAGTTCCACAAAAAGTTACTTCGGGAAACTTCAACTTAGCTTCTTCTAATTTTTTAGTTTTACCCTCTTCTTGCCAATAATTTATTACCTCTGTGGCTTTATTCAATATTTCAATTCTTTCATTATCTGTAATCCAACCTTTATTCTCTAGTTCGCTTTTTAGTTTTTCCCAAGCATCATCTCTTGGCCAAAAATAATAAGCAGTTAAAGGGCTTGGGCCTCCCCCAACTATTTGATCAACAGCTAAAGCAACATTATCTGGTAACCATAAAACTTTAATAATGAACCTTCCTTCGTTAGGCTTGGGGGTATAACCGGTAGGTACTCCATCTTCATCTATTGTTGCAGCTGCTAAAACTGCTGAAGCTCCCATCATTCCCAAATTCGGAGAAGAATCTTTAGAGTTATGGGTATTACCGTTTTTGTCTTTTTTTTCTGTTGAATTTTGATTTAACTTATCTGATGAGGTCATTCAGTTATTTATATTCCATAATTAATTTATCAGTTTATGGTCACATTTTGATTGATTTATTCAAAATTTCTTGATTTTAATTATTGATAATTTCTAAATTGAATTTTATCTATCATAAGAGACTTGATAAAAATCATAAATTGTAGCCTCTAAAGAATCCCAAAGATCTTTGGGTATATCGTTTTCTTCCGCAAACATTCCAAGCTGACTAGCCAAGCCTCTTGCTTGAGATAGTTTCGAATCATATGAATCTGAATTATTCATTTTTGAAATTTAAACTTCATAAAAAATAAAACTAATAACTTGATAAGTCAAATTCTAAAATTCTAAATCAGAAATTTCTTTTAGTGCAGCAATACTTAAAACTTCTGGGTTTGTATCTGCGACCAGGACATCGTCTTCAATTCTTATCCCTATGCCTTTCCATTTCTCATCTATAGGGGGTTGTCCCTCAGGTACTGGGATCCTATCACTTATGTAGATCCCAGGTTCTACCGTAAGAATCATTCCATTCTGTAATGGCACTTCATAGTCCCCCATTCTGTATGCTCCAACATCATGAACATCTAAGCCGAGCCAATGTCCAGTTCTATGCATGTAAAGATGTTTATAAGATTGATTCTCAATTATCTCCTCAGTACTACCTGACAATAAACCAATTTCTTTTAATCCTTCTATGAGAATTGTTAAAGCAACATTATGAACATGGCTAGAATTCGATCCTTTTACAGCACTTTTAATTGCACTTTTCTGGGCACTCAATACGATTTCATAGATAACTTTTTGCTCATTCGAAAATTTACCACCAATTGGAATAGTTCTTGTTATGTCTCCATTGTAATAATCAATAAGTGAGCAACCAGCATCCACTAACAATAAATCTTCCTTCTTCAAGGGGGAGTTATTTGAAGTGTAATGCAAAATACAGGCGTTATCTCCTGATGCAACAATTGAGTTATAAGCCGGTCCTCTCGCCCCTTTTTCCAGAAAAAATCCCTCCAGAAGACCCTGAATTTGTCTTTCATTTTTCTTTGATGAGATTGATTCCCTAACTAATTCATGAGCTTCTGCTGAGATTTGAATAGCCTCTCTCATTCTCTTAATTTCAAATTCACTTTTAATTAATCTCATCTCATTTAAATAAATTTCTGGAGATTTTATAGAATTTCCACCAATGCCTAATCTTGAGCGATTTTCAAGTTGTTGTGAAAAAATTTCCAGTATTATTTTCTCAACTGATGGATGCTTGCCAATAGAAAAAACAAGTTCGTCAGAACCATTTATATAGGCTGGGAGTAACTCTTTTAATTCGTTTATTGAGTGAGCCTTATCAGCATTAAACTCTTTTTCAGCGCCTTCTAAACCCCATCTAAAGCCATGCCAGACTTCGCTTATAACATCTTTAGGAGCAACAAACATAATAAATCTTTCTCCCTTTGGCTTATGCGATAAGAAAAGAGCGATAGCATCTGGCTCATCGAAACCGGTTAAATACCAAAAATTACTATCTTGTCTAAAAGGATATTCGCAATCGGCATGATGTTTTACAAGGTTAGCCCCGGGGATAATAGCAGCTTTTCCATTTAAATTATTGAGGAAGATTTCTCTTCTTTCTTCAAAAACTTTATTTTCAGGTTTAAACATAGATTGTGTATTGGCGTGTTTAAAAAAAAATGGAAGAATGAATTAATACAGATTTAGTAACTAATCTATTTTAATGGAACCAAGTGTTTACGGTTTAATTGTTCTTATAGTAATTATTTTAATTGGGTCAGCATGTTGTTCGGGAGTAGAAGCTGCTTTTTTAGCTGCAAATTCGATTCGAATTCTAGAGATAGCCTCTAAACAAAAACCAAAGAGTTCTGCAAATCAACTCCTTAAACTTAGAAAACATCTTGGAAGAACATTAACTGTAATTACTATTACTAATAATGGATTTAACATAATTGGAAGTCTTATTTTAGGTGTATATGGAGCATTGGTTATTAATAGTAGTTATGGCCTAACCCTGTTTTCAATTTCTTTTTACATACTAGTCGTACTAGTAGGAGAAGTACTACCTAAGGCTCTTGGTACAAGATTCTCAGTTCAAATAGCATTATTATCTGTTCCTATCTTGAGAATATTGCATACTTTAATGAAGCCATTTTTAGTATTAATTGAACAAATATTTCCAGTTATTACGGCAGAAAATGAAATTTCAACAGATGAAGAAGAAATTAGACAATTGGCAAAAATTGGAAGCCAAAAAGGTTTGATAGAAGCTGATGAAGCAGCAATGATATTTAAGGTTTTTCAATTAAATGATTTAAAAGCTAAAGATTTAATGATCCCTAGAGTATCAGCACCTTGTCTTGATGGGTCTTCGAATCTTGAAGAAATTTCAAAACTTATAATGAGCGATAACTCCCCATGGTGGGTTATTTTGGGAGATAAAGTTGACAAAATACAGGGGGTAGTTCCCCGTGAGAGAATGCTAGCAGAATTAATTAATGGAAAAAATAAAAAATTATTGTCAGAAATTTGCGAACCTGTTGACTACATTCCCGAAATGATTAAGGCAGATCAATTATTAACAAGATTTGACAAGAATCATAAAGGAGTGAAAGTAGTAGTAGATGAATTTGGAGGATTCGTGGGCATTATTGGTGCAGAAGCTGTGTTATCTGTTTTAGCTGGCTGGTGGAAAAAATAAATCATGGAACAATTTAAAATTAAAAAAAATTATTTACTTTTAAAAAATTGGTGGGAGACTATTGATCTTACAAACTATGAAAAAAGTTATTTTAATAGGGACATAATTTCTTTTAATCAACAACTTTTTAGGCTCAAAGAAAAAAAAATAAGAATTGGCGCATATGGTAAATCAGGCGTAGGGAAATCTTCTGTTTTAAATTCTTTATTAGAAAAAGATATATTTAAAACAGATATTATCAACGGAACCACAAGAGAAATTCAGGCTGAAGAATGGAAATTTAACAATCAATCACTCAACAGTATAGAGTTACTAGATTCTCCAGGATTTGATTTCTGCGATATTAAATCCCCAGATAAAGTTTACTCCTCTATAAATCACTCAGATCTTATTTTATTTATAATTTCTGGAGATTTAAATAGAAATGAGTTAAACGAAATCAGCTCTTTTATAAAAGATGGAAAAAAAATTATTTTAACTTTAAACAAAATCGATCTATTAAATACAAATGAATTAAAAGAAATAACTGAAAATATAAAGTTCAAGCTTCCAAAAGATTTAAATATTCCAATAATCATTAATAATGAAAACAATCTTAAAAATTACATAGCAAAAATAATCAATCAATATGGTGAGATACTATTAACACTAAATTCTATTCAATCAGCTGACAAATTGTTTCTGAAAATAAAAGAGCAAAGATTGAAAAGAAGGCAGAAATTAGCTCAATCAACTATTGGTAAATTTTCAACTATAAAGGCATCCGCAGTAGCTCTTAATCCTTTTATTTTATTTGATGTTGCTGGTAGTTTTGCACTAGATACTGCATTGATTAACGAATTAAGTAAGATTTACGGCTTAAAGTTTAGAGGTGAATCCACAAGAAAAATATTTAAAAATATATCCATTAATAATTTATCTTTGGGAATCACTCAAGTCGGAGTTAATACCTCTTTCAACCTTATTAAGAAACTAATTCTTTTAACAGCACCTTTTACTAACGGGCTTTCATTATTACCATATGGACCAATAGCAATTATTCAAGCTGCAATCGCGATATATTCTACAAAAATTCTAGGGAAATTAGCAGCACAAGAGATATTTGTAAGAAGCAAAGCTTCTTTTATAGAACCTGCCATTTTGATCCAAAATATGAATTTTAATGACCAAGAGATTTTTAACTACTTAAATATTTATTTTTCAAGTAGAAATTTAAATAATAATTTTGTTAGTTTTCTACCTTAAAACTTAAAATGGAAAAAAGCATTGCTTTATTTGGTACGAGTGCTGATCCACCTACAATTGGACACAAAAAAATTCTTGAAGAATTATCCAAAATTTATGCTTTTACCATTAGCTATGTGAGCAACAACCCCCAAAAAAAGCACATAGAGGATATCTCAATTCGTAGCCATTTATTAAAAACTCTTATTGATGATTTAGATAATCCGAAAATTTTATTTAATCAAAAAATAAGTAGCCAATGGGCACTAGTGTCTATCAAAAAATGTAAAGAAATTTATAAATTTAATAATTTAGATTTTGTAATTGGGAGTGATTTAATTAAAGATATTTTCTACTGGAAAAATTTCGACAAAATTATTTTGGAGGTAAGTTTTTTTATAATTTTAAGAGAGGGATATCCTGTTGAATCAAATACTCTTGAAATGTTAGAAACGAAAAGGGTGAAATTTAAGATTTCAACCATCAAAACCCCAAACATTTCAAGTTCTAAGTTTAGATTAAATTTTAATTGTTCTAATTTACCGTCGTCGTTAATAGATATAGTTAAGAGGAATAATTTATATGAATCCACAAAATTAGTTGAATGAAATTTTTACTTGCCCAAATAAATCCAGTTGTTGGAGATTTAGAGGGTAATGCAAAAAAAATACTTAATATTGCCTTGAAAGCTAGCTCAATTTCTGCTGATTTTGTTCTTACTCCAGAATTATCATTATGGGGATATCCTGCAAATGACTTACTTTTTAAAAAAAATTTAATCAAAAATCAATACCAAATTCTTGATCAATTAGCTTTAGATATTAATAAAAAATATGGCAACTTAAGCATCTCAATCGGAATTGCTGAAAAAGTAAATGATTCTTTTTTTCCTAATCTTTATAATTCTATTGCGTTGGTTGAGGGCGGTGAATGGAAAATAATTGCTCGGAAAATTATTCTTCCCACTTATGAAGTATTTGATGAGAAAAGATACTTTAGATCAGAAGAAAAAGTTTCGGTATTGATTAAACAAATTAAAAATAAAACTTGGCGACTTGGCTTTACTATATGTGAGGATTTATGGGTAAACAAAGATATAGAAGGTAGAGGAATCCATAGAAAAAATCCCATTATTGATTTAAAGAAAAAAAAAGTTGATATTTTAGTAAATTTATCAGCCTCCCCATACACTCTGAAAAAGTTAGAGCTAAGATCCAAGGTTTCCAGTTTTGCTGCACAATATCTTCAAGTACCGCTGATTTATGTCAACCAGATTGGAGCAAATGATAATTTAATTTTTGATGGAAATAGTTTTATTCTTGATAAGAATGGATCTAAAATTAAGCAATTAAAATCTTTTTCGGAAGATCTCTCCAGCTGGGAAATTAAGCAAACAAAACCTGAAAAAAATGAATTTAAAAACTCCGAAATGTCATCAATTTTTGATGCATTAGTCCTTGGTGTTAAAGATTATGCAAAAAAATGTGGATTTAAAACAGCTTTAGTTGGATTAAGTGGTGGTATTGATTCAGCACTTGTCTCAGCAATTGCTACAGCGGCTCTAGGAAGTGATAATGTTTATTGCGTTTCAATGCCCTCTAAGTGGAGCTCATCTCATTCGAAGAGTGATGCAAAAGATTTAGCAAGAAGATTAAAGATAAGTTTCAAGAGCATTCCAATTGAAAACCTAATGACCTCTTTTGAAGAATCATTTATAAAAACCATATCTTTCGAGATGGCTGAAATAACAAATCAAAATATTCAGTCAAGGATAAGAGGCACACTTCTTATGGCTTTAGCAAATCAAGAAAAGCATTTGTTACTCTCAACAGGCAATAAATCAGAACTAGCCGTAGGATATTGCACACTTTATGGTGATATGAATGGGGGATTATCGGTAATTGGGGATTTATATAAAACTAATGTTTTTAAATTATGCAATTGGCTTGATAGTGAAGATTCAATTAATAGTAGAAAGTTATATATGTTAGATACTAATTTAGATATAATTGGAGAAAATATACGCAAAAAAGCTCCAAGTGCTGAATTAGGGCCTAATCAATTAGATACTGATTCTCTACCACCTTACTCTATTTTAGATGAAATTCTTAAAGGAATTATTGAAGAGAAAAAAGATTTACAACAACTAGAAGAAGATGGTTATAAAAAAGATTTAATTTTAAAAATTATCTCTTTAATAAAAAAAGCGGAATTTAAAAGAAAGCAGGCTCCTCCAATACTAAAACTAAGCAGTCAATCATTAGGAAGTGACTGGAGAGTTCCCATAGCAATATCTTATTAATCACTATAAGAACACTCTTGGATTTTTTTTAAAGGCCGTTTAACTGAATCAAGGTTGATACCTTTTTTGATAGCAAGAATTATGCCTGCCGCTTCTAAATAATTATCAACTTCAAAAAGATTGGGATAATTATAAAACTCATTTGTCACTTTTAATGTATTTTTATTTTTTACAGAGATAATATTTAAACCTTTTTCAATCCCTGCTAGTACTGCTTCTCCTCCTAATGCGCCATTAGGAATAACAATCGATTCAATCTGATCAGGGTGTAGTGAGATTGATTCATTTTTAGCAGGCAGTTCAACAATATCAGGTGCATTGCTTAACCCAATCAGTACAGATGGTAAAAAAGTGTATCCAATTTCTTCTGCAGCTGCACGCGGATCTAAATTTTCATTCAATTCAATTGGATTTAAAGCAGGTGCGTGAGCACAGGGTACTTTTAAAAATTTGCTTATTAAATGACTTATAACTGCTTCGACTCCAGCAATAGGATCAACCCCTTTTCCCTCTCGATAGATATTTGTTTCTAAAGAATCTGGATCATCTGGAAATTTTGCCACAATTGCTATTGCCGTAACTCCTTTTTCTATTAAACATTTTCCAGCATCAATTAGAGTATCAGGATTTTCAATTGTGCCACCACTGATTTTTGAAGAATCAGAATCAATAACTATGTTTAATGGCTTTCTTGTAATCACATAAGAATGAACATTAATTCCTAAAGTAGAAACACATGCATCAGCAACTTGTAAATGCCTCACTAATATTTCTTTTTCAATGGCTGAATCAAAAATTATCCCGATTTTCTGTTGCTTTACCCTTTTTAAAGCAATTTCTCCTTTAGCAAGTCGGTCTAAACTATAACCCTCAACATAAAAAATATTTTTATCTTTTTCAGAAAGATTACCACCATTCATAACATTTGGATGAGTAATTAAACATCCACTTGCCGATGCTAATAATTTAGCGGTTGGAAGTGCATCTCCAGCAAAACCTCCTACTTCACAACCAATACCAGTTGGAACTATGAATATTGTTGGTGAATTTTCCATTATTAAAAATATTTCAATTTATATTTCTTAATAAGCTAAGACAGCTTTAATTTTAAGTTTTTTTGTTCCAAAAGAGTCAATAGAATTTTGAATTTCAACAATTGACCATCGAATTAAATCACCTTTTTTTTCTAAATTTGCAATGATGAATTCCCTTAAATTTTTTACTTTTATTGAAGCTGGCCAATCTAAAAAGTAATCAACTGAACTTAATTTCATTTTTGATATTTACCAAATTGATCATTATACAAATCATCTTCGACTTCTTTACCAATAACAATATTCAAATCGGACTTGGGATGTGCCACACATAAAAGTGCAAAGCCCTTTTCCCTCAAATCATCATTTAATCCCATAGCATCCTCTTGATCTACAGATCCTTCCAATATCATGGATGCACAATCTGTACAAACTCCTGAACAACAACTACTTGGTAAATCTATTCCATTAATTTTTGCCGCTGAAATAATATCTTGATTTTCAGAACATAAAAAACTAAAAGTCTTTTGCTCAAATTGAACTTTGATATTATATTCAGGCATATCCTAAATCTTATTGCTAAACTGAAGAACCTCCTACAACCTCTAATATTTCTTGAGTAATAGCTGCTTGCCTGGCTTTGTTATAGGTTAGATTCAAAGTACTTGCTAATTCTTTAGCATTATCACTCGCATTATTCATAGCAGTCATCCTGCAAGCTAGTTCTGAAGCTGCTGACTCTTGAAGAGCTCTTAGTACCTGATTCTGTAAATATAATGGTAATAAGGAATCTAATAGTTGATCAGGACTTTGTTCAAAAACAATATCTGATGGCAACTTCTCTGAATCACTTTTTTCCATATTTGATTTTTCAACAAGTAACTTACTATCTTTTGTAGTCAACCTAAAAATTTCATCGTTTTCCTCAGCAATTCCTTGAGGGTCAAGTGGCAATAGTGTTTGAACTACAGGAGCGCAGCTTACTAGAGTGATGAATTTCGTGTAAATAATTTCCACCCTATCAGAATTTTCTGAGAGAAATTCAGCTAAAATTTCATTTGTTACTCCTTCAGAGTCCTTGACTGTGGGTACCTGTTCTAGTTCTTTGAAAGTACTTTTAATTACATATCTATCCTTTCTATTTTGAAAATATCCAATAGCTTTCTTCCCTACCAAAATTAAATTTGGCTGATACCCTTGTTTGACTAATTCTGTATATCTTATTTCTACTTTTTTAATTATATTTGTATTGTAACCACCGCATAAACCTCTATCAGCAGTTATGCAAACCAAAGTGATTCTCTTTACTTCCCTCTTGGATAATAGAGGAGAGTCGACAGCCTCAAATTGAACTCTAGATTGGATATTTTCTAAGACCCGTGCAAGTTTATCTGCAAAAGGTCTACTCTTAAGAACTTGATCTTGAGCTCTCCTAACTTTTGCAGCTGCAACAAGTCTCATGGCCTCCGTTATTTTTCTTGTATTTTTAACAGAAACGATTCGATCTCTAATCTCTTTAAGATTTGCCATGGTATCTCCTTAAATAAATTTAAACTGTGGCAAGCATTGATGATTTAACTTCATTTATCACCTCTTTTAGTGTTGCTTCTAATCCATCATTTAATTTCTTTTCTTTAAGAATTTCCTCTATAAATTCTGATTTATTTAACTTTAGGTATTCCCTGAGTTCAGTTGCAAATTTAGTAACATCTTCAACAGGAACCTCATCAATAAGACCCTTGACTCCTGCGTAAACTACTGCAACTTGTTCTGCAAGGTTAAGCGGGGAGAATTGAGGTTGCTTTAATAACTCTCTTAGTCTTTTACCTCTTTCAAGTTGTTGCTGAGTTGCTTCATCAAGATCAGATGCAAATTGAGAAAATGCAGCTAGTTCATCAAACTGTGCGAGTTCTAATTTTAAAGTTCCTGCAATTTTTTTAATTGCTTTTGTCTGAGCGGCACCTCCAACACGGCTAACAGATATACCTACATTAATAGCGGGTCTTAATCCTGAGTTAAATAAATCTGCACTCAAGAATATTTGTCCATCTGTAATTGAAATAACATTAGTTGGGATGTAAGCCGAAACGTCCCCTGCCTGAGTTTCAATAATTGGAAGAGCTGTCATAGAGCCTCCTCCCATAGCATCAGAAAGTTTTGCTGCTCTTTCAAGTAATCTACTGTGTAAATAGAACACATCTCCAGGATAAGCTTCTCTTCCTGGTGGTCTTTTTAAAAGAAGAGACATTTGTCTATAAGCCTGAGCTTGTTTTGTTAGATCATCATAAATAACAAGTGTTGCTTTACCCTGATACATAAAATGTTCAGCAATTGCTGCACCGGTATAAGGTGCTAAGTACTGTAAAGCAGCAGGTTCTGAAGCTCCGGCACTAACTACGACTGTATAATCTAGTGCTCCTCTCTCTCTTAATACCTCTACGATGTTTGCTACTGATGCTGACTTCTGACCGATAGCTACGTAAACACAAACTACGTCTTGGCCTTTTTGGTTGATTATCGTATCGATAGCAATAGCAGATTTTCCAGTTTGTCTATCACCAATAATTAATTCTCTTTGACCTCTTCCAACAGGAATCATTGCATCAATAGATGTAATACCTGTTTGCATTGGTTCATGCACTGATCTTCTCTTGATTATTCCAGGAGCCATTTCTTCAATCAATCTAGTATCACTCGTAGGAATTTCCCCTTTCCCATCTATTGGTTGTCCTAGAGGATTAACAACTCTTCCCTGCATTGCTTCACCAACTGGAACAGATGCGATTTTACCTGTGGACTTAACATTACTTCCTTCTTGGACACCAAGTGCCTCTCCCATCAAAACAGCCCCAACATTATCATCTTCAAGATTTAAAGCTATACCTTCGGTACCATCTTCAAATTCCAATAACTCACCTGCCATGACCTGATCTAAGCCATATATTCTCGCAATGCCATCACCGATTTGCAGAACAGTTCCTACATTGCTAACACTTACAGATTGGTCATAATCAGTTATTTGTTGTTTTAAGATTGAACTGATTTCATCAGGGCGTATAGATACCATGGATTTAAGAATTTAAGGTTGATTTAAAAGTTACTTGGAAAGGGATAAGCCAAGTTTTCTAATTTGTGAAGCAAGGGAAGCATCAATTACTTTTGATCCTACACTGGCGACGAAACCACCAATAAGAGATGGGTCGATTTTAGTTACAAGTTCTAATTTTTCTGTTCCAGCAATATTGATGATCTTTTTGGTAATTAAACCTTTCTGTTCATCAGTAAGCTCGACTGCAGAAGTAACAGTTGCTAAAGCAATATTACTATTTTCTCGGTAAATCTCTAAAAACCTATCAAGAATTGAAGTGAGGATTCCAATTCTTTGCCTATCGGCCAGTAATTTTAAGAAATTCACTAAAGAAGAATTAACCTTATTTGAAAAAATTTCAATAATGATTTTCTTCTTAGCATCTGTCTCTAAAACGGGAGAGGATAATGCCTTCTCCAATTCAGGGGAATCATTTATTAATTCCAAAAGTTGTTTAACCTCAGAAACCATCTCTTCAGTTTGCGAATTTTCATTCACAACTTGAAGTAATGCCTCTGCGTATGGTGTAGTAACTGAATTTAAAAGTGGCATTAGTTCACCTCAATATTGTTAATTGATTGAGTTACCAAATTTTCTTGTGTTGTTTTATCAAGTCGATTTGGGAGAGATTCTAAAGCTTTCTTAAGTGCAAGTTCAACAGCTTCTTTTCGTA
>CACAXR010000002.1 GCA_902536555.1 uncultured Prochlorococcus sp.
GGTTATCTGCTTCAATTTTATTTCCAATTGGTAGTGCATTTGTGATACCTTTTTTCCCAGATAAAGGGGATGGCAAAGAGGTAAGATGGTTTGCATTGTCTATTGCGTTAATAACTTTTTTAATAACTGTAGGTTCATATATAAATGGCTTTGATATTAGTAATGAAAATGTTCAACTTAAAGAAAATATTAGTTGGCTCCCTGATTTAGGTCTTACTTGGTCCGTTGGCGCTGATGGCATCTCTATGCCGTTAATATTATTGACTAGTTTTATAACTGCTTTAGCAGTTCTTGCTGCATGGCCAGTCAAGTTCAAACCAAAGTTATTTTTCTTTTTGATATTGGTTATGGATGGTGGCCAAATCGCTGTGTTTGCCGTACAAGATATGCTTTTATTCTTTCTAACTTGGGAACTTGAGTTAATTCCAGTTTATTTATTACTGGCTATATGGGGTGGCAAAAATCGACAATATGCAGCAACAAAATTCATTATTTATACAGCTGGCAGTTCTATCTTCATTCTTCTTGCAGCGTTAGCAATGGGTTTCTATGGTACAGAAATTCCTAACTTTGATTTTTCTCACTTGGCAGCTCAAGATTTTAGTCAAAAATTCCAAATATTATGTTATGTAGGGCTTTTAATTGCATTTGGTGTGAAATTACCAATAGTACCTCTTCATACTTGGCTACCAGATGCTCATGGAGAGGCTACAGCTCCTGTTCATATGCTTTTGGCAGGAATTTTATTAAAGATGGGAGGATATGCTCTTTTAAGATTTAATGCACAATTATTACCTGTTGCGCATGCTCAATTTGCCCCATTATTAATAGTTCTGGGGGTAGTCAATATAATTTATGCTGCATTAACGTCTTTTGCTCAAAGAAATCTTAAAAGAAAAATTGCATACAGCTCGATAAGTCATATGGGCTTTGTTCTTATTGGTATTGGGAGTTTTAGTAGTCTTGGAACAAGCGGAGCTATGCTGCAAATGGTTAGTCATGGATTAATAGGTGCAAGTTTATTTTTTCTTGTTGGTGCCACCTATGACAGGACAAAGACTCTTAAACTTGATGAAATGAGTGGTGTAGGACAAAAAATGAGAATTATGTTTGCCCTATGGACCGCTTGCTCCCTGGCTTCTCTGGCTTTGCCTGGTATGAGTGGATTTGTTTCCGAATTGATGGTTTTTACAGGATTTGTTACTGATGAAGTGTATACACTACCCTTTAGGGTGGTAATGGCCTCGTTGGCAGCTATCGGTGTAATACTTACTCCTATTTATCTACTTTCAATGTTACGAGAAATTTTCTTTGGTAAGGAAAATCCTAAATTAATCGAAGAACGAAAACTTATAGATGCAGAGCCAAGGGAAGTTTATATTATCGCTTGTTTACTTTTACCGATTATTGGAATAGGTTTGTACCCAAGATTAGTTACTGAAAGTTATATTGCATCTATCAATAATTTGGTCGATCGAGATTTAACTGCAGTTAAAGGTGCTGTGAAAACAAATATTTTTTCAGGAACTAAAACAAATGATATCCTCAAAGCTCCAACAATATAATTTTTTAAATTAATGCAATAAAGTTTGGCATTAAATAAATTTAAAGATATCTTGTGAGTAGATTTTATCTATTTCAAAATATCTTATTTTAATCCTATTGATAGGCAACAATTAGGCCCTAGATTGTTGATTAAGTTTCTTCAAGACGCCGCAGGTAAAGGTGAGCTTGATCCATGGGATATTGATGTAATAAGTGTAATTGATAGTTTTTTAGAGCAATACTCTCATACTTTTAATCAATCTTCAAATAGTCAAATCTCATATCATAAAGATTTAGCTGAGACCAGCGAAGCATTTTTTGCTGCTTCCGTACTTGTTAATCTTAAGGCTCAGGTTTTGGAATCTGATGTTTTCAAAGAAAATTCTTCCGATTGCGAAGATGAATTTGATTCGGATGATCAAGATTGGATTGATAAAGAATTTGATATTCCAAAATATCCTGAAAAATATCTAAGGAGAAGATCAATTGCCCAGCCAATTCTTAAACGTACAACAACGTTGGGAGAACTTGTAAGTCAGTTAGAGTCCATAGCAGAAGTTATAGAAACTCAAGATCTTCTACTTATGAAGAGAAAAAGAAATAAAAAATATTCTGATAAGGCTTTAATTTCTCAAGTAAAATCTTTAGCACATCGCGAGAAACTTCCAGAAACCACGAAAGCATTAGGGAAATTTATTGAAGGATGGGAAAAAGCATTACAATGGATAGATTTTGAATATTTAGTTAACAAATGGCAAACAGTTGTTAAAAATGATTTAGATAAAGATCGTCTTGGGGTATTTTGGGCTTTGTTATTTTTATCATCTGAAAATAAAATTGAAATTAAACAAATTAATTCGTTATACGGGCCAATTCTAATTAAAAGAATAATTCCTAATGGAGGTTTAGCACAATTGCCTATAGAAAATCTTGAGGTAAGCAATATCTATCCTTCTGCTGTTTAGAAGCTTAATACCAATAACGTATAATCTTTTAAAAGAGGTTTTGAATTCATGAAGGCAATGATACTTGCAGCAGGTAAAGGTACACGTGTTCAGCCTATTACGCATGTTATTCCTAAACCGATGATTCCGATTTTGCAAAAACCTGTTATGGAATTTCTCTTGGAACTTTTAAGAGAACATAACTTTAAGGAAATAATGGTAAATGTTTCTCATCTGGCTGAAGAAATTGAAAATTATTTTAGGGATGGGCAAAGATTTGGAGTAGAAATTGCTTATAGTTTTGAGGGAAGAATTGAAGATGGAGAATTAATAGGTGATGCTTTGGGATCCGCAGGAGGATTAAAAAAAATTCAGGATTTTCAAAATTTCTTTGATGAAACTTTTGTTGTTCTATGTGGTGATGCTCTAGTTGATTTAGATTTAACTCAAGCTGTTAAAAAACATAAGCAGAAAGGAGCTATTGCGAGCTTAATAACAAAGAAGGTAACTAAAGATCAAGTATCAAGTTACGGTGTCGTAGTTTCTGATGAAAATGGACGAATAAAGGCTTTTCAGGAAAAGCCAACAGTTGATCAAGCTTTAAGTGACTCTATAAATACAGGAATATATCTTTTCGAACCTGAAATTTTTAATTACATACCTTCAGCAGAGAAATTTGATATTGGAGCTGATCTTTTTCCTAAACTTGTTGAAATGGATTTACCATTTTTTGCATTACCAATGGATTTTGAATGGGTAGATATTGGAAAAGTTCCTGATTATTGGAGTGCTATCAGAAATGTATTACAAGGTAAGGTAAGACAAGTGCAAATACCAGGTAAGGAAATAAAACCAGGAGTTTTTACCGGTTTGAATGTAGCGGCTAACTGGGAAAAGATTAATATTACCGGGCCAGTTTATATAGGAGGCATGACTA
Source organism: uncultured Prochlorococcus sp. (assembly GCA_902536555.1). Classification (GTDB taxonomy): domain Bacteria; phylum Cyanobacteriota; class Cyanobacteriia; order PCC-6307; family Cyanobiaceae; genus Prochlorococcus_A. The sequence goes on from CACAXR010000002.1 coordinate 3,427, forward strand.
GGATCGAGGATGGAGCAACAATTATTGGACCTTCCATGATTGGACCAAGTTGTTGTATTTGCGAGGGAGCAACTATAGATAACTCAATTATTTTTGATTATTCTAAAATCGGTAAAGGTGTAAGACTTATGGATAAGTTAGTGTTTGGTAAATATTGTGTTGGGAAAAATGGAGATCATTTTGATTTGCAAGATGCATCTTTAGATTGGTTAATAGCAGATTCAAGAAGATCTGATTTGACTGAGCCATCACCTCAGCAGAAAGCTATGGCAGAATTATTAGGTACTGACTTGATTAATATTCCAGACTAAGATCAGCTTTTTCAATTATCTCAGGAATTAAATGCTCTGCTTTTACGGCCATTAAATGAATACCATCTGCGATATTAATAAAATCATGAGCCTGTTCAGCTGCAATTTTAATACCTTCTTGTAATGGGTCTTTAGCATCTTTAAGACGATTTAAGATATTTTCAGGGATGTTTGCTCCAGGAACGTATTTGTTTATAAAGAGAGCGTTTTTGTAAGACTTTAATAGGAATACACCTGCAATTACAGGAATGCCGAGAGGATTGCTAATTTGTTCACAAAACTCTATCAAATTTTCTTGTTCCATAACCATTTGAGTTTGTATAAATCCAGCTCCAGCTTCTTTTTTCTTTCTCATTCTATTTTCTAAACTTCTTTTATTTCTGCAACTAGGATCAGCTGCAGCACCTGCAAAAATAAATGTTTTTTTATCGGAAAGTTCTCCGAGAGTAGGATCAATTCCTTTATTGAAAGCCTGAATTTGTTGAAGCAATCTAACTGACTCAAACTCATGAACGGCCCTAGCATCTTGTTGATCCCCGGCCTTTACTGAATCACCAGTAATGCATAGGATGTTTTTAATTCCTAAAGCATTTGCTCCAAGAATATCTGATTGTAAAGCAATTTTATTACGATCTCTGCAAGATATTTGCATTACTGGTTCTATTCCATGTTCCAGTAATAGTTTGGACATTGCCAAGCTGCACATTCTCATTACTGCCCTACTTCCGTCGGTAATGTTAACTGCATGTACCTTATCCTTCAAAAGTTGTGCTATCTTAAGAGATCTTATGGGGCTTCCACCTCTAGGCGGCATTAACTCTGCTGTAATTACCTTGGATTTTTTTTCTAAAGTCTGCTGAAGTTTTGATTTCAATTGCTTTTGTTTCCTACTTGGTAACAAGTGTGACTGGATTGCTAAACTTAATTAATATAAAAAAGGAACTGTTTAAATGCAAATGGTTGAAGAAGAAGTAAACAACATTGATATGATGGGTCTCTCAGCAAGAGAGATGGAAATCATCGATCTTGTAGCTGATGGGCTTACAAATCAAGAAATTGCGGTAAAACTTACTATTAGCAAAAGAACTGTTGATAATCATGTAAGTAATATGTTTACAAAAACTGGTTCAAAAAATAGAGTTGCACTTTTGAATTGGGCAATGGATAATGGAAAAATTTGTAGGGATGGCTTTAATTGTTGTTCCCTCCCAGATTCTGATCAAGATTAGCAGCTGTTATTTTTTGTATCACTAGCTAAATCCATTAGGCAATAATTAGTAGAACCTAACTCGAAGAGTTCTGCATATGCAATGCAAGCATCTTTGTCTGAGTCTACAAATCTTAGTATTCCTTCTTTATCATAAAGACCATACATCTGAAGAAAATAATTAATTTACCTAAATATAAATAAAATATAAAGGATGAGTGGTTCCTTTGACTAGTTACTTTTTTAAGTTTTCAAATAGTCTTCTTTCCACTCTGAAAAAGGATTGTAAGCGAGACTGAAATTCGAATAATGAGTCAGGCCAGTAATTTCCTTTGAAATAAAAGATGGAAGAAATAAATCTTCTTCTTCATTGGAAAGTTCAATTTCTGCAATTTCAAGTGGATAATTATTTTCTTTAAAGCAATCTATAATCCATGATTTTTTTTCAACTTCTAAAAAGAATCTTTCTTTTTTAATTAGATTTGAAAGATTTGACATTATTATTTCACCATCGCTTTGAGGAATGGAGTATTCAAATTCAAAGTTGGTAAAGCCATTGATATGTTTTTTGAGTGCAATTGTAAATTCTTTACCTGTAAATCTTATCCTGCAAATCCAATCATCTAAACTTTTTGATAGATATCCTTGTTCAATATAAATTTTTTTTGTTATGAATTCTTTCCAATTATCATTTTTTAAAAGAAATCTTCTTTCTATTTCTAAGGACATTTAATTTCTTGGATGTTTTTGAGATAAATCACCTTTCCAATCCAGTTTTTTTATCAGAGTATTATAGTAACTAGTGCTTTTTTTAAACTTTATTATTTTGCAGGGAGATCGACCTTTTTTGATTTCGCAGTAACAATCTTCCTTAATGGTCATACATTTTGAACCGTCTCTCCATAATTTAATTTTCCCTTTATTTTTTTTTACAGGTTTAATTTTTACCTTACTTGTATTAGGTATGACTATTGGCCTGCTAGCCAAACTCATCGGGCATATAGGGTTAATTATCATTGCATCAATAGTAGGATGCACTATCGGGCCACCTGCAGCCATTGAGTATGCTGTTGAACCAGTAGATGTAGATATGATTAATCCATCCCCTTTATATTCATTCACTTTCTCGTTATCTATTTCAATTTGTATTTGGTTGGTAGGAGAAATGTCTTCTTCAACAGATTTAAAATAAAAATCATTTAAGGCATCGTAGCTCTTTATAATTTTTTTCTCAGAATTTGTCCCGTCAATACAAACAATACAATTTAATCTATTACGAAGGTCAATTGTATATTCTTCGTTTTCCAGAATTTCAATAAAAGATTTGTCAAACAAAAAATCTTTTTCTTGAGTAAGGAACCCCAGATTCCCACCAATATTAATGCTTAATAAAGGAATATCATAATCAGCTAAAGCATTTGCACATTTTAGGAAAGTCCCGTCCCCACCAAGAACTATGCCAATAGTTGGTTGCAATTCTGGATTACTAAGATAATTTTCTATTTCATCTTTATGAAAATCACTTTCAATTCTGTTTGATTTTATATTTTTTGCCTTGAGGACTTCTTCACAGAATTCAGAAGCCTCTTGAGCTTTAGAACTATCTGAACGATATACAATAAGCACTAATGAAAGTTTCATTTAGTGGTTTTACCATTTTAATAAATTAAAACTTTCCATATCTACAGTCACCCTATTTCTATAAAGAGATAATAAAATAGCTAATCCAACTGCTGCTTCCGCGGCAGCAACAGTAATCACAAAAATTGTAAAAACTTGTCCTTGAATCAAATTATTATCAACATAGGAAGAAAACGCCATTAAGTTTATATTTACTGCATTGAGCATTAACTCAATGCTCATAAGAACTCTTACTGCGTTTCTGCTATTTAATAATCCCCAAATCCCAATACAGAATAGTGCTGAAGATACTATTAAAAATGCTTGAATAGGAATTGATTCTAAATTCATCATAAGAAAAGTAAAAGGTTAATTTTTATTTGTAAGTAATGGTTCTGATGATTTTTCAATCAACTCTTGATCAACAGGTAATCCAGTGGAAATATCTTTGTTCATTACATCTCTTCTAGCTAAAACAATAGCTCCAATCATTGCCATTAAAAGTAAAACTGAGGCTACTTCAAATGGGAGTAAGTAATCACTAAAAAGATGTTCACCAATTCTGATAGTCGATTCTTCTCCAATAGAGTTTTGAGGACTTGAGAGGCTCCATACATTAGTCAAGTCAACTCTTATTAAAAGGCTTAGTAAGGTTAAACATATTGATGTTGATATAATTCTTCTCGATTTAATGTCATTGATGGGCTTTAAATCTTCTTTCTTATTGACTAGCATGATGGCAAAAATTATTAATACATTCACTGCACCCACATAAACTAAAACTTGTGCTGCAGCAACAAAACTTGCATTTAAAAGAAGATATAATCCTGCCACACTCATGAAAACCCCTCCCAAAAGAAAGGCTGAATATACAATACTTTCTAGCAATACAACACCAAGTGCTCCAATAAGGATAACTAAAGATAAAATTGTAAAACAAATAATTTGAGTTGTTATTGCAATGGACATGAATTAATGGAAATTAAATGTTTGGATTAGAAACTTTATCTTTATTTTCATTGGATTCTGGTCTCATCCAATCATAGACTTCTTCAGGTAATTTACCAACTCTTGTATCTGAAGCTGGGATTTCATGAGGATCCATGACACCTTTGGGAAGATAGGTAAGTTCTCTTAGAGGTTTGACTGAAGGATCCGTTGTGACATTTGTAGGTAACCTACCAAGTGCAACATTATCAAAATTTAGATTGTGTCTGTCAAAAGTAGCTAATTCATATTCTTCTGTCATTGAAAGGCAATTGGTTGGGCAATATTCAACACAATTTCCGCAAAATATACAAACTCCAAAGTCTATTGAATAATTTCTAAGTTCCTTTTTTTTGGTTTCTTTATTCATTACCCAATCAACTACTGGTAGATTTATAGGGCATACTCTCACACAAACTTCACATGCAATACATTTATCAAATTCATAATGTATTCTTCCTCTATATCTTTCAGAGGGTATTAATTTTTCATATGGATATTGGACAGTAACAGGCCTTCTTCGAAGATGATCAAAGGTAACTGATAAGCCATTATATAAATATTTGCCAGCATTAAAAGCTTCTTTTATATAGCTATTTATTTGTTGAAGGAAATTTTTCATTTTGAAGAATTCACTTAGTTATTTTATTTTAGTGGATTAATTTAACTTTTAAGTATTTTTACTTAAGTTTAACCACCAAAGAATTGAGGAAAAGCAAGTTTTAATCCTGCAGTTATCAAAAGATTAGCAAGAGAAATTGGAAGGAGAAACTTCCATCCTAGATCTAATAGTTGATCTATTCTTACTCTAGGAGTTGTCCAGCGTAACAATATTGCAATGAATACTAAAAGATAAGCTTTCAAAACAGTCATTACAATTCCTATTGATGCAGTGAAAACTTCTATGAAGGGTGCATTAATTGGCAAATTTAGAAACTTAGCTATTAATTCAACTGGAATAGGGAAACCCCATCCTCCCAAATAAAGTATTGATACCAATAAAGCTGAGAGGATTAAATTGATGTAACTACCAAGGTAGAACAATGCGAATTTCATCCCTGCATATTCAGTTTGATATCCCGCAACTAATTCTTCTTCAGCTTCAGGTAAGTCAAATGGAAGTCTCTCACATTCTGCAAGAGCACAAATCCAGAAGACTATAAAACCAACTGGTTGTCTCCATATATTCCAACTTAGGATTCCAGCACCACTTTGTTGGTTAACAATATCAATAGTACTTAGAGAATTTGTCATTAGTACGATAGCCAGTACAGATAAGGCTAAAGGAATTTCATAACTTATTGATTGAGCTGCTGCTCTTAATCCCCCCAATAATGAATATTTATTATTTGAAGCATATCCGCTCATAAGAAGTCCAATTGGCTGGATACTACTTAAAGCGATCCATAGGAAAATTCCAATACCAACGTTACTTATTAAAAGGTTTTGTCCAAAAGGAACAATTAGCCAGGACAGAATCACTGGAACAAGAACTAATATAGGCCCTGCGGTGAAGAGAATTCCATCCGCTTTAGCAGGAATAATATCCTCTTTGACAAGTAACTTCAGACCATCTGCAATTGGTTGAAGGACGCCAAGCGCACCTGCATATTCGGGACCTATTCTTTGTTGAGCAGCAGCAGATATTTTTCTTTCAAGCCAAACTGTTACCAAAACGCCAACAACTGCCGCTACTAAAACCAAAAGCATAGGTAGAGGGAGCCAAATAATATGAGCGATTTCGCTGGAAAGGCCAAAACCTTTTAAGAATTCATTAAAACTATATTCGAGATCTAATCCGTATTCCAAAATTTTTATGTTATTTACTTAATAGATTAACTCTTCACAAACAATATGTGTGTTTTTTATGAAAAGCTGCAAATATTATTCTCTGTTTTCTAGGCTGATCCAATCTCTTGGTTCTGAACCAGTATAGATTTGCGATGGTCTAAAAATTCTATTTGCTCCAAGTTGCTCTCTCCAATGAGCTAACCAACCAGCAACTCTAGATATGGCAAAAATTGGAGTAAACAAATCACGAGGAATACCAAGTTTTCTATAAACAAGACCAGAATAAAAATCCACGTTAGGGAATATACCCTTAGGTCCAAGTCTTGGTATTGCCTCTGCTTCAATTGATTTTGCAACTTCATACATTTCATCTGCTCCAAATCTAATAAAAAGCTCTTCTGCCAGTTTTTGAAGAATTATTGCTCTTGGATCTTTGACTTTATATTCTCTGTGACCGAAGCCCATGATCTTACTTTTATTTTTTATCGCGTTATCCAAAAAAGAAGCAGCATTTTCTGGAGTTTTGATCTCTTCTAACATTGCAATTACATCTTCATTTGCTCCTCCATGCAGTGGACCAGCCAGAGTTCCTACTGCAGAGGCGATGACAGCGTATGGATCTGTAAGAGTGCTTGCAGTCACTCTAGCGCTAAATGTACTTGCGTTTAAACTATGTTCGGCATGTAGAATTAAGCACCTATCAAAAACTTTTGCAGCTATGGGATCTTGTTCTTTTTCGGTCAGCATGTAAAGAAAATTTGATGAGTAAGTTAAATCATCACGAGGTTGAATAGGATCTTGACCTTTTCTTATAAGTTGAAACGCAGCAATCATGGTAGGTATTTTTGCTATTAGTCTTATTACTGCGTTGTAGATGTAATTAGGATCATCTATTGCTCTACGTGAATAGAAAAGCCCCAAAGAAGCTGCACTAGATTGAAGAGCGTCCATAGGATGACCTGTTGCAGGGAAACATTTCATCATATCTCTTACTCTAAAACTTAACCTTCGATGCATCTGAACTTCTTGTTCAAAATCTCTAAGTTGAATAGCTGTAGGCAATTCACCCCAAATCAATAGATAAGCAGTTTCTAAAAAACTGCTTTTTTTGCATAGTTCCTCAATGGAGTAGCCTCTGTATAATAATTTGCCTTTGTTGCCGTCAATATCGCAGATGGATGAATTAGTAACTGGGACACCCTCTAATCCTGGTTTTAAAATTAGTTTGCTGCTATCCAATTTCTTAATTCAATACAAAATACTTATAGATTAAAGATAGTCAAATAATTTTTAATTAACCACAAGTTATTAACCTCACAAAAATTTGTATTTATTGTTTTTGAAGCTTTTTTGAATGATTTTTTTAAAGTATCTTTAATATTTTTTCTTTGTAAAGAATTGGATTTTTTTCAGGAATAGATTGTCTTATGATTTCTAAAGATTCTCCGTTTGATATTTTTAAAATATTTCTAATTAGAAAATGAAGATCTGGCAAATCAGAAAAATTTTCAATTTTGTTTGAAGTTTCATCTTTGATATGAATTTTTGAATAAAGAAAAGCGGATTTATCTTGATTACTTTTTAGGTTAAAAAATTTTTTTGAGATTGTTTCTAGTTTTTTATCATCAATTAAATAATTACTTATGATTTGTAAATCTCCTGATTCTATTGAATAGATATTTTCATGAGTTAATTGTTTTATCACATTGTCTTTTTCTTCAAGAATATCTTTTGAATATATAGAGTAAATATCTTCATTTTGTTTCAAAGTATATTTGTTGAAATCTTTTAGTTTTTTAAAATTACTTAAATTAAATTCATTTTCAGTATTTTTTTCAAATGTAATAAGCCAATCTTTTTTTGAATTGAGAATTAATATATCTTGATTTACATTTTTATTAAACTCTTCAAAAAAACTTAGTTCAAAATCATTTATTAAAGGTTTTAGATATTTGTCAAAATTTTTTATATCACTAAAAATTGAAACTTCAGAATTTTCTGCATTCCTATTTTCTTTGTTTAGTAGCTTATCGTAAGTAAGAATATCAATATTTTTTTTATTATTTAGTAAAAATGATTTTAAAATTAAATTATTATTTTCTAAGTCAAATGTTGTAGCTATAATATCTTCATTATTCTCAGGAAAAATTTCTTTATTAAAAAATTTACTTTCCCAAATTTTATTTGTGAATAATATATTTTTTTCGTTTTTTAGTCCAAAAAGCTCTCCCTCATATTGAAATTTTTTTTCTTTAAAATCATTACTAGAGTTAATACTATTTTTGATCAATTTTTTATTAGATGAAGCAATTATATAATTATCTTCGGTTCGGTATATATAGTTAAGAAAATTTATTTTGTTTTTTCTATTAATTAAAATTATATCATCAATCTGATCAATTTTATTAGGTAAATTTAATAAATCATCTATTGTTTTTTCTGGCTTAATTTTAAAAACAATCAAAATATCATCTTTAAGCTTTTTATTATTTTCAAAAGTTGAGATTATAAGTTCATTATTATAGATATCTTCTAATTTATTGTTGCCTAGATCTATTCCTAAGTAATCTAATATAGAGTCTTTTATTAAAACAAAGTTATCTTTATTTGTTGGATTTGTATCCTTTTCATTATTATTGAAAATATTAAAACAATCTAAATTTGAAATAAATAATAATTTATTGTTTTCAGGTATATATTTTAAGATATTTAGTTGCTCAATATTTGCGCTTTGCTCCTTATTTGTATTAGGAGATACTTTTTTAAAACCAAAAAAAAATAATAAAGATAATAATATTATTATTGCTACTACTCTGAGTTTCATTATCAATGTTTATTTTTATTTTTAACAATAAACTTCCTACTGCAACTTAATTTATTAAATTGTAAATAACACATAATTTATCCTATAAATTGGGAAGTTATCCAAAATCTATAAATGCTTCTAGTCTCAATGATTGGTTTAATTCACAGAAGGAAGATCCAGTCTTGATTGATGTAAGAGAGCTGTCAGAGCTTGAACTAGCTCGTTTCTCAAAAGAATTTTTACATATACCAATTAGTAAAGTTACATCTCAACATGTTGCAGAAATATTTGCTGGCTTATTAGACAGAGAAATAGTTGTTAGCTGTCATGCAGGAATAAGAAGTTATAACTTTTGTCAGTGGTGCTTAGATAATAATATTGTTAGCGAAATATGGAATTTGGAGGAGGGTATTGATGGATGGAGTAGATATATTGACCCATCAATCCCAAGGTATTGATTAAATATCTAATGAAGATGCAACAGTATTAACGTCTTTGTCGCCTCTTCCAGAGCAATTGATAACTATATGAGTATCTTTTTCAAGAGTAGGGCATAATTTATCTAACCAAGCAAAGGCATGGGCAGTTTCAAGTGCAGGTATAATTCCTTCTAGTTCACTGACGAGTTTTAAAGCGTCTAAAGCTTCTTGATCTGTGACTGATCCATATTCTGCTCTACCTATATCTTTTAAATGGCTATGTTCAGGTCCTACTCCAGGGTAATCTAAACCTGCACTTATTGAGTGAGCTTCTTGTACTTGACCATTATCATCTTGCAAGAGAAGACTCATTGATCCATGCAAAATTCCAACTGACCCTTTAGTGATAGTGGCAGCGTGTTTGTCAGTATCAACTCCGCTTCCTGCGGCTTCAACTCCAATAAGACGCACAGAAGTTTCTTTAACAAAAGGATGGAAAAGCCCCATTGCATTTGATCCCCCACCTACACAAGCAAGCAAAATATCGGGCAAAGATCCAAATGATTCCAAACATTGTTTTTTTGTTTCTTCACCTATAACTGCATGAAAATCTCGCACAATCATTGGGAAAGGGTGTGGGCCTGCAACAGATCCTAAAATGTAGTGTGTGGTTTCGACATTAGAAACCCAATCTCTAATGGCCTCACTAGTAGCATCCTTAAGTGTTGCAGTTCCAGAATTTACAACTTTAACTTCAGCTCCTAAAAGTTTCATTCTGAAAACGTTAAGGGATTGCCTCTTTATGTCTTCAGCACCCATGTAGATAATACATTTCAAGCCAAATCTTGCACAAACAGTAGCAGTAGCAACTCCATGCTGACCTGCTCCAGTTTCTGCAATTATTCTTTTTTTGCCCATTCTTATTGCCAATAAAGCTTGTCCAAGAGCATTATTAATTTTGTGAGCCCCAGTATGATTTAAATCTTCTCTTTTAAGCCATATTATAGGAGTTGCTTGTTTATTTTTGTAATGTTCAGTAAGTCTTTTGGCTTCATAAAGTGGTGTTTCTCTTCCTACATAAGTCTTAAGTAGATGATTTAATTCTTCTACAAAAAGTTTATCTTTCCATGCATTAGATGCAGCTTCTTCAAGCTCAAAAAGAGCGGGCATCAGCGTTTCAGGAACATATTGGCCACCATATTTTCCAAATCTTCCCTCTTTGGAGGGTTGATTTAAATCGTCATTTTTATAGTTTTGATCTTTGCGAGAAAATGTACTTACCACTTTTTCTATAGAATAAGTATTAACTAACTATAGAATATATTGAAAATAATGGGAAAAAAGAATTGGATCGAATTTGATAATCAAGAAAAGAAGTCTAAAGAAATACCTAAGGTAGATACTTTTAATAAAAGATCAAAAATAAATATCTTAAAACAAAAAAAAGGTAAAAAGGGCAAGACTATAACTTTAATTAGAGGTTTAGGTACTGAGGATGAAATCTTATTAAAAGAATTACTAAAAAAAATTAAAGTTTTTTGTGGGACTGGAGGAACATTAATCGATAGAAATATCCAGTTACAGGGTGATATGGTATCGAAATCAATTGAGTTTCTTCGTAAAGAGGGATTTCATAATTTATGAAGCAAGGGTTAGGATAGGTTTTTAATTTTGATGAAGTAAAAAATGAAAGAACAAAATCAAACAAAGTCACCCAATATAAAGTGGCATAACTTAACTATCAATAGAGAAAAGTTAGAGAAAATGAGAGGTCATAAAGGTATGGTTATCTGGTTTACAGGTTTATCAGGTTCTGGTAAAAGTACTTTGGCCAACGCTTTAAATGAAGTTTTACACTTAGATGGTTTTTCGACTTATGTGTTGGATGGAGATAATATTAGACACGGTTTATGTAAAGATCTTGGTTTTTCGGATGAAGATAGAGAAGAAAATATAAGAAGAATTGGCGAAGTTGCGAATTTATTTATGAATGCTGGGATAATAACTATTACAGCATTCGTTTCGCCATTTATTAGCGATAGAGATAAGGTGAGAAAAATTATTGGATCTAAGGATTTTATTGAAGTTTATTGTGCTGCTGATATCACAGTTTGTGAAAATAGGGATACTAAAGGTCTTTATAAGAAAGCTCGTTTGGGCGAAATTAAGGAATTCACAGGGATTTCTAGTCCATATGAAGTTCCTCTTAATCCCGAAATTGTTGTTGATACAGGTTTGTTAGATTTAAATGATTCCGTTGAAAAAATTATTAACTACCTTAAAAAAGAAAACTTTCTTAACAAGGCCTAACGGAAAATATTAGTTCATTTATTTTGAAGATAATTGTCAGGTCCAATATTTGATAACTTACTATTTTTAGTTCTTACCTGTGAATGTAGATTTTCTCTGAATTCTTTCAAATTTTTCTTCATGGATTCATCAAATAAACTGATCATCTCTATTGCCAATAATCCAGCATTCTGACCTCCATTAATTGCGACTGTTGCAACTGGAATTCCAGCGGGCATTTGAACGATTGATAAAAGAGAGTCAATCCCCTTAAGTGTCTTACTCTCTACTGGCACGCCAATTATAGGAATGCAAGTTATGGATGCCAGCATTCCTGGAAGATGAGCAGCACCCCCAGCACCGGCAATTATTACTTTTATGTTTTCTGATTCTGCATTTTTTGCATATTCCATCATTTCAATAGGTGTTCGATGTGCAGAAAGTATACAAACTTCAGTTTTTATTCCAAATTCTCTTAAAATATCAATGGCTGGTTTTAATGTTTTTAGATCTGAATCACTTCCCATTACGACAGCAATTTTATAAATATCTTTAGAATTCAATTTTGACAAAATAACAAATCAATTCTTTCCCATAATGGCGTGCAATTAATTTGGCGCCAGTTAGTTAGTATAAAAAGAATAAATTTTCATAGAATACTATGACGTCAAATAAGATTATCGAAAAAAGTGAAGTAAGAGAGTATTTTAATGGTACTGGCTTTGAAAGATGGAATAAAATTTATAGCAAATCTGATGAAATTAATACAGTTCAGAAAAATATTAGGAAAGGACATCAAAAAACTGTAGATGATGTAGTCTCATACATCAAAAATTATCGTGAACTAACAAAAAAAAGTTATTGTGATGCAGGCTGTGGTGTAGGAAGTCTTTCCATACCTTTATTAAGACTCGGTATAAAAGAAATACAGGTGAGCGATATTTCTTCTGAAATGATTAAAGAAACAAAAAAACGCATTCATGAATTAGGTTTGAGTCAACGTAAAATTAAATATGAAGTCTGTGATCTGGAAAAATTAAAAGGACTATTTGATGTTGTAGTTTGTTTGGATGTATTTATTCATTATCCTCAACCGGTCGCAGAAGAAATGGTTCAACATCTATGCGATTTAAGCAAAGAAAAACTAATAGTTAGTTTTGCTCCTTATACTCCAGTTCTTGCTATTCTAAAAAACATTGGAAAATTATTTCCTGGGCCAAGTAAAACTACCAGGGCATATACATTGAAAGAAAAGGGTATTATTAATGCTGCTAAAGAAAGAGGATTTCAAGTTGTTAAAAAGAAATTAAATCAAGCTCCTTTTTATTTTTCAAAACTAATTGAATTCGAAAAAATTAAATAATTTATTTTACTAAATGATTTTCAAGTGCATAACGAACTAATTCTGTTCGGCTAGATGTACCTGTTTTGATAAAAAGTCTACTTACATATTTTTCAACATTTCTAATAGATGTTTCAAGCTTTCTAGCAATTTCTTTGTTCATAAGTCCCTCTGCTACTAGTTGGAGCACACTTGCTTCTCTAGGAGTAAAACTAGGAAGATTTATTTTATTTTCTGGATTAGTCTGGTTTTGGTCTGTGAGCATAGATTTTATTTCAGTAATTTGTTTTGCCATTTTGCTTACGTCAATATCTGCGAATCGTGCCGCTTCTTTTAATAGTCGTTCTTGTCTGTTGATTACATTTTTAACTCTTGCAGCTAATTCATCGGGGTCGAAAGGTTTGGAAATATAATCATCAACTCCTGCAAGATAACCTTCTGTTCTATCTAGGGTCATTCCTTTTGCAGTTAGAAAAATAACTGGAGTTCCTCCTAATTTTTCATCCTCTCTAATTTTTTCTAATAAATCATAACCGTTGGCTCGTGGCATCATAACGTCGCTAATTATCAAATCGGGGAAAATTGTTTGAGCTTTTTCCCAACCATCCTCGCCATCAACTGCAATAAATATTTCAAAGCCTTCATCTTCTAGAAATGTTTTAACAGCTGTTCTTAAACCAGGCTCATCATCAACTAATAAAATTCTTGATTTTCTTATCGGTTCATTTTTTATTTGATTAATTTCATTCATTTTTTAAATTCTTAAATTTGATTTTCTAGTAATAAACAGAATTTTATATACTAAACATAATGCTATCAACTCCCATACTACTAGACTATCAATCTTCGACTCCTTGCTCTAAGGATGTTGTTGATTCTATGAAACCTTTTTGGAGTGAGATATTTTCTAACCCTGCAAGCAAATCTAATTTGGCGGGGATTAATGCAAGCGCTATATTAGAAGCCTCAAGAGAAAAAATAGAACAAAATTTATTTCTTAAGAATAAAAAAGTTATTTTTACAAGCGGGGCAACTGAATCTAATAACTTAGCCTTATTAGGTTTTGCTAGAAATTTCTATAAAAAAACAGGAAATTATGGACATATTATTACCTTAAAAACAGAGCATAAAGCTGTTTTGGAGCCCCTAAACCAACTAAAAAAAGAGGGATTTTTGGTTACAGAAATTAATCCTGAGAAAGATGGCTTAATTTCAGAAGAAAAATTCCAAAAAAATATAAGAGAAGATACATTTCTGGTGAGTGTTATGTTGGCAAACAACGAAATAGGAGTTATCCAGCCTGTAGAGAATATTTCAAAGATATGTAAATCGCGAGGAATAATTTTTCACTCGGATTTTGCACAATGTTTAGGTTATATCGAGTTAGACAATCTTTTATCAGATGTAAATATGATAACGATGAGTTCTCACAAAATATATGGTCCTAAAGGGATAGGACTTCTTTTGATTGATGAAGAAATGAATCTTGAGCCTTTAATTGTTGGAGGAGGTCAGGAATATGGTCTCAGGTCTGGTACATTACCTCTTCCTTTAGTAGTTGGCTTTGCTAAAGCAATAGAGATAGCAGTTTTTAATCAAAAAAATAATGCTGAGAAATTACTTTTACATAGAAATACCCTTTTAGATGGTTTGTTAGAAAATAATTCTGGTTTATTAATTAATGGCTCCACTGAAAAAAGATTACCTCACAATTTAAATTTGACTGTATTGGATTTAAACGGAGCAAAGTTTCATAAACTTTTAAAATCTAAAATAATTTGTTCTAGTGGATCTGCATGTAGTAATGGTGAACCATCTCATGTTTTACTAGCCTTAGGTAGATCTTTTAAAGAAGCAGAATCTTCAATAAGGTTAAGTATTGGATTAAGCACTAATTCAAAAGATATAAAAAAAGCAATTCATATTCTCACAAATACGATCAGATCATTACGCTAGAAATTATTGGCTCTTATTTTAATTGAGCAATTCTTAATTTTCCACTTCTAGCTCTTTTATTGAGTTCGACTTCTTGTTCGGAAGGAGTTATTGGCTTTTTTGTCAGGTTTTTTAGTCTTTGATCATTCTTAAAAGAATTTTTAACTAACCTATCCTCCAGTGAATGAAAACTAATAATAGAAATAATACCTCCTGGCAAAAGCCATTCGGGGACAACTTGCAAAAATTTTTCTAATACTTCAATTTCTTTATTGACAGCAATTCTTAGTGCTTGAAATGTTCTTGTTGCTGGGTGCATTTTTTTATATCTTTGTTTTGGTGGAAAGCAGCCTGCAATAGAATAGGCTAATTCTTTTGTCCCAGAATAGCTCCCATTTTCCTTTAAATCCATTTTTATTTTTCTAGCAATCTTTCTTGATAATCTCTCTTCTCCATATTTATAAATTAGGTTAGCTAGATCTTTTTCATTTAAAGCCTCAATTAATTTCTCTGCATCAACCTCAAGAAAAGGATTCATGCGCATATCAAGCGGACCATCTTTTTGGAAACTAAATCCTCTTTTAGGGTCATCAATTTGGTTGCTATTTACTCCAAGATCTGCAATAACAAAAGAAACTTTTTCTTTTGGGATAAAATCCGCAAAATTTGTAGCCCTAATATCAAGCCTATTTTTAAATTCATCAAGTTTTTTTGATGCTGATTTTCTTGCGAATGGATCTTGATCAAGTCCAATTATATTTAAATCCGAATATTTTCTTAATAAACGATAAGAGTGCCCGCCTCCGCCTAAAGTTGCGTCTATTCCTTTAAGTTGGTTGTTATGGATTAATGGGTAATGCTCTAATGAGGCCATAATCTCATCTGTCATAACTGATTTATGATTGAAAAAAGATGAATCAGATAGGTCAGTTTGCATAACTTTCGACTAAGATTTATTTAGAAGTTAAATTTCGAATGGCTCAGCTAGAGACTAGAACAGAACCAATGGTGGTTAATTTTGGCCCTCACCATCCCTCAATGCATGGGGTTTTAAGGTTAGTTGTAACTCTTGATGGTGAGAATGTCATTGATTGTGAGCCAGTAATTGGATATTTACATAGAGGAATGGAAAAGATAGCTGAAAATAGGACAAATGTAATGTATGTTCCTTATGTAAGCAGAATGGATTATGCAGCAGGAATGTTTTATGAAGCTATTGTAGTAAATGCTCCTGAAAGATTAGCTAATATTCCAGTACCTAAAAGAGCTAGTTACATCAGAGTTCTAATGTTAGAACTCAATCGTATTGCTAATCATCTTTTGTGGCTCGGCCCCTTTTTAGCAGATGTAGGAGCTCAAACTCCATTTTTCTATATTTTTAGAGAAAGGGAAATGATATATGATCTCTGGGAAGCTGCTACTGGACAGAGGCTGATAAATAATAATTTCTTTAGGATAGGTGGTGTCGCATGTGATCTTCCATACGGATGGTTAGAAAAATGTATAGACTTTTGTGATTGGTTTGGACCTAAGATTGATGAATATGAAAAATTAATCACAAATAATCCAATTTTTAGAAAAAGAATTGAAGGTCTGGGAACAATACAAAGAGATCAGGCAATTAATTGGTCTTTGTCTGGGCCAATGCTTAGAGCTTCTGGAGTTTCCTGGGATTTAAGGAAAGTCGATAGTTATGAATGTTATGACGATTTTGATTGGCATATTGCTTCAGAAAAAGAAGGAGATTGTTATGCGAGATATCGAGTGAGAGTCGAAGAGATGAGACAATCATTAAGCATCATTCGCCAAGCCTGTAAAATGATTCCAGGAGGTCCAACAGAAAATTTGGAAGCTCAAAGAATGGCGACTGAAGATAAGAAAAGTGAAATATTTGGTATGGACTATCAATATGTAGCTAAGAAGGTTGCTCCAACTTTTAAAATTCCTAACGGAGAATTGTATACAAGATTAGAGTCCGGTAAAGGAGAAATAGGTGTATTCATTCAGGGAAATAATGAAGTTACCCCATGGAGATTTAAAATCAGAGCAGCTGATTTAAATAATCTGCAAATATTGCCTCATATTCTTAAAGGTGCCAAAATCGCCGATATTATGGCAATTCTTGGCTCAATAGATGTCATTATGGGATCTGTTGATAGATAAGTTCTTTAAATGAAACCCGTTGATTGGTTGATATTGCACAAGAAGGTAAGATTCGGTGATTGTGATTCTGCAGGTGTAATTCACTTTCATAACTTATTAAAATGGTCGCACGAAGCTTGGGAAGAGAGTATCGAAATTTATGGGATTCCATATCAAGATATTTTTCCAGATTTTTCTATACGTAAAAGTCAAGTTATTTTTCCCATAGTAAATTGCGAAGCAAACTTTCTTGCGCCTATAAAAATTGGAGATTTCTTAAAAGTAAAAATTGCCCCTCATAAAATTAATACACATTTGTTCCAAGTAAATAGCTTTTTTATAAAAAATGGAAATAAAGTAGCAGAAGGAAAAATAATACATTGTTCTTTAGATGTTGATTCAAGAAATAAAATAGAACTTCCCGATCAGTTAGAAAGATGGATAGAGGCTTCAAATGTAAGCAAAAATTTAAAAGAATGCTAATTATTATTTTTTAAATTTATAGTTTATTTTTTTTGCACTGGTATTTTTTTTAACAATCCACTTTTCAGGTTTTTCATATTTAGGCCAACTTTGAGAAAATTTTTTTAATAAATTTAATGAATTTTCAATATTTTTATGATTTGTATGTTCTTTATATTCCACAATTATTTTAATTTTATTTCCCCATAATTTGTCGGACACTTTTGAAATATTGAATTTATTAATTGGGATATTTTCTTTCATAATGAAATCATTTAATCGAGATTCAATTACTTTTGGAAAAACGATTTCTCCTCCTGAATTAAAAGCGTTATCACTTCTTCCAAGAAAGTTTAAATATAAAGAATTATTTATTTCAGTAATTTCACCTAAATCACCGGTTTGCCACCATCCATTTTTATTTTTGAAATTTTCAGTTTTTGAAGAGTCTTTTATTTCGATTCCAATTCTCGCTGATTTTATCTCGATTAATCCTTGTGCGTTGATTCTGATTTTTGTATCAGGTAGTATTTCTCCAACATTTTTAAAACCCATTAAGAATTCTTTTGGTTTTAAACTAGTAACCATTGCTGCTGTTTCAGTTGAGCCGTAACAAGGTGCTAATTTTATCTTTTCTTCTATACATTGTTCTGAAGTTTCCCTTGAAATTGAAGCTCCACCAACCCAAATTAGATCAAAAGTTTTTAGCCAACTAATACCATCTTTTTGAGCTAAAAGTCTTTTTAATTGGGTAGGTACTAATGATGTAATGAGGTGTTTTTTGTTTTTTTTAGATTTAATTGTAAAAAGTAAAAGTTCTCGAGTTTTTTTTATTAAATTCGGAGAAATATTAATATAATCACATCCCCAAGTTTGACTTCTAAAAATTGGCATTAAGCCGCTTATATGGTTCAGGGGTAAAGTATTTAAAATTAAGCAGTTTTGCAATTCAAATCCTTGTTCAATTAGCCATTGTCCTGATGTAAATGCAGATAATTTAAGATTATCTAAATGGTGAAAACATTTTCTTGGTTTTCCACAACTTCCACTACTGTTTAAGATAATTGCTGGCCCATTTTTAGTAATTGAAGCTAATATATCTTCATCTTCATAAAATTTGTTTTTTATATAAATAATTTTATTCTCTCTAATTTTTTCAATAATTTTATCTACAGATTGAGTTTCATTATTTTCAACTTCAATAGTATGAATTTTATTTTTCATAGTTGATCCCATATCTTTTTTGCTTCATTTAAAAATAGAAACGAATTGGGGAATTTATTCATTGCTAAACCAGGAACTTTTGGAGTTGGTCCTTGTAATTGTAGTGATGATAAATGATAAAGCCATCTCTTCCCTATTCCAGTTTCAAATGAAGTACTTATAGATATTAAAGCTTTTTTATTTTCTAATTCTCTTAAAAGCTTAACTGGATTATTTTCTTGAGAAGGCCTTCGAATTTGCCAACCCTTCCAGTCATCAATCAAAGTTGGAAATTTTAAAAGTGATTCGTCTAAGGCTATTGGAATTTTTTTGTTGAGTTCTTTCATTCCTTCAATGTCATCAACACAGAGAGGTTGTTCTAACCAATCTATATTTTTGTTATCTTTCAAAATATCAGCCCATCTATTAGCTATCTTTCTTCCCCAGGAACCATTAGCATCTATTCTTAACTTAATATTATTGCCTATTTGGCTTAAAATTTCTTCTAATTCTGCTTCTTCGTCTTGGTTATCTCTTAATGCGACTTTCCATTTTATAGTTACTGATTTTCCAATATTAGATTGTCTTTTTTTAATTTCATTTAGCTCTGAAATTACATTTTCAGAATTTAACAGTATGGCTGTTTTATCAATTTCATCAAAGGTATAGTTTTCTTTAAAAATTATTTTTCCATTTATCTCAGCTAATGCAGAATTTATTGCAGATTGAATGCAAGGGTGAAAAATATTTAATTGTTCAGATAAATTATATATTTCTAAATTCTCAGGGATCTTATTTATTTGTTTTGCACATTTTTTTAAGTCTTCTTCTAGAAGTGGTGAAACTTCTCCAAACCCAATTTTTTTATCATTACTTGTTAATTTAATTATCCAACCCAGTTTTGTAAGATAAGTGGTTTTAGAATTTTCTACTTTTGTGGATAACTTAAAGCTATAAGATTTTTTTTTAAATATTAAGTTCATTTATTCAGCAAGTAATTAAATATTAATCCTGTTATTAAGCCAACTCCATTAAGAGTTTGAAATTTTATTGCGACGAATTTGGAATTTTTTATTGAAGAAGGTTTTTTATAGGAAGATCTTAATAAATTTATAAGTCTCATTGCTTGGGGAAAACTAATCAAATAAAGGATACAAAATACTGGAATAAATCCAGTAACTATAGTTAAAAGTTGAAAAAAATATATTGTAAAAATTATCCAAGGCACAAATTGATAACCTTTTTTTGCTCCTAGGCGAACTAAAGGTGAATTTTTCCCATGCTTTTTATCTTCAGAAATTTGATGAAAATGAGAACAAAATAATACAAGAGTTGTTGCTAATGAAGGTCCTGAACCAAGTAATAAAGCAACTTTCCAGGGAATATCTTCGAAGTAAATATTAGAAGGATTTAAAGCAATTAAGACTGCAGAGTAGGTAAAAGGTCCAAATGCAAGCCAGCATAATGGTTCTCCTAAGCCTTGATAGCCAAATCTAAAAGGAGGTCCTTGATATAAATATCCTAAGAAGCAGCAAGATGCCACCAAAATCAAAATGTTTATACTTGTTGATACTGAGATAATTGAAATTATTAATAAACCAATAACTAAAGATGTATATGCAATAAATGAAATTATTTTTTTATTTTTTATAAGATTTACAATTGAATGGAATTTAAATTCATCTATTCCTGTTTCTGCGTCGAATAAATCATTAGTTAAGTTTTCCCAAAGTAATATAAAAATTGCAGCTAAAGTAAATGCAATCAAATTATAAATTTTTACTTTTTCATATTGATTGAGTATATAAGCCCCTGTTATTAAAACCGGAAGTATGGCAACAGAATAAAGAGGCCATTTTATCGCTTGTTTCCATAATTCTTTTTTATCTTCGTCCATTTTTATTTAATTTACAAAATTCGATCATTATTAAATGTAGTTTATAAATTGAGTTACATTTTTTACTTTATTGCATGATTTTTAGTTATTTTCAATAAGTAATGAAAAATGATTTAAATTTAACAGATTTTTTAAAAGATGTATTTTCCTCTTTCGATAAGAAAGTGGAGAATTCTGGATTAGTAAGTATTTGTGTTGAGATTCCTTGTATTGATTTATTACAAGTATATGAATTATTTATAAATAAATATCCGTTTTCTTCATTTTGGGAGGAATCTAATGGTATTTCATATATTGCTTTTGAGAAATGTAAATATGTTACTTTGGATGGTCCAAAAAGATTTGAGGTGGCAAAAGAGTTTAATTCTGAGAATTTTAAAAATTTAATTAACTTAACTAATGAATCACATAATTCTGCACTTTCAAAAATAATTTATTTATTTTCTTTTGCTGAAGACTTGAATAATAAGAATTTATCTTCTGATGTCCCTAGTTTGGAAGCTATCTTACCAAAAATATTAATTATTAAAAGTAATAAGAATTGCTGGTTAAGAATAAATGGTCATGTTGAAGGTAAATCATCATTGAGAACATTAATTGAAGAAATATGGACAATTAGAAAACAAGTTATTAATTCTGGCTCAGAATTAATAAAATCATCTGGCTTAAAAACTAGTTTTGATTTACCTATTATTGATGATTTCTTGCACTCCTTAGAAACTTCTAATACAAGTTTGAAAAAAGTAGTCAATAGAGGAATTCAGTTAGTAGAAAAAGGTATTCTCGAAAAGATAGTTTTAGCGAATAGGATTAAAATAAAATTTAGAAATAAATTAGATTTATTAGAAATTTTAAAAAGATTAAAAAAGAATCATCCAAATACATTCAGATATGTTTGGAAAAGAAATAGTAAGGATATTTTGTTTGGAGCATCTCCAGAAAAATTATTTTCTTTTACTAAACCTAATTTAACTTTGGAGGCTCTTGCTGGAACTATCTCTACTAATTCAAATTACAAGAAACTCCTAAACAGTACAAAAGACTTAAAGGAACATAATTACGTAACACAGTATTTGATTAAATGTTTAGAAGTTTCAAAGATAAAAAACTTTAAAAAAAGTGATATTAAGGTAAATTCATTTGGAGATATTTCTCATTTGCAAACACTCATTTTCTCTAAAGTTGAAAATATATGTCCTTTTGAATTGCTTAAAAACTTACATCCATCTCCGGCTGTTTGTGGTTACCCAAAAAATGCAGCATTGGATTGGATAAACACTCTTGAGTCTTTTCCTAGAGGAAATTATGCTTCTCCAATGGGTTGGGTTGATTCATCAGGAAATGCTTCATTTCTTTTAGCAATAAGAGGAGCTAGGTATATTGAAGAAAATATTGAATTTACTGCCGGTTCAGGTATAGTTTCAGGCTCCGTTTTAGAGAAAGAAATAGATGAGATTAAATTAAAATTTGAATCTATAGTAAAACAAATATTTTACTCTAAAAATCCTAGATAATTTCCAGTAATTTTTCAATAACTTCCTCTGAAACATTCTTATTGGATAAATTTTCTATTTCTCTTAAACCAGTTGGACTGGTTACATTAATCTCGCTAAGCATTCCATTTATTACATCAATACCTACAAAAAATAAACCTTCATCTTTGAAGTGTTGAGATAATTCTGAGCAGATACTTTTTTCTTTTTCTGTTAATAATGTTGGTTCAGCCTTTCCTCCCATTGCTAAATTACTCCTAAAATCGCCTCCTTGAGGGATCCTATTTATTGATCCAATTGCTGCACCGTTTACGATAATTATTCTTTTATCACCCTCTATGACTTCAGGAATAAATTTTTGCATCATAACGGGTAATTCTTCTTGAGAAGTGATTAATTCAATGATTGATTTAATACCTGGAGAATTTTTATTTATCCTTATAACACCTTGACCACCTTTCCCTCCAAGAGGTTTTATGACTACTTCATTATTCATATTTGCAAAATTAATAAGATCTTTTACCTTATTCGCGACTATTGTAGGTGCCATTAAGTGGCTGTATCGCAAAGCACCTAGCTTTTCATTCCATGCTCTTAACGATGAGGGTTTGTTGATTACTTTTACACCTTTTCTTTCGGCAACTTCTAAAAGATGAGTTGCGTATAAATAAGCCTCATTTACAGGAGGATCTTTTCTCATCCAAATGCAATTAAATTCGGCGAGAGGTATGCAATCATAATCTTTGAAAGAGATCCAAGGATTTACTTCAACTTTTACGGAAGATGCCCATACTTCATCACCTCTAGCTTCAAGGTCCTGAGGAGTACAACTCCAGATTTCAATATTTTTTTTTGATGATGCTTGCATTAAAGCAGCAGTTGAATCTTTTAAGGGATTTATATTTTTTATTGGATCTATCACGAATAGAAATTTCATAAGATCTAGTTTAATAATGCGTCTAATTTATTTTCATTTTCTAATGTGTAGAGATCATCGCAGCCTCCGATACCCTCATTATCTATAAATATTTGTGGTAATGTTCTTCTACCATCAGCTCTTTTAATCATCAATGCTCTGGCAACTTCGTCGCCATCTATTTTGTATTCTGTAAAATATATATTTTTTTTCTTGAGTAGTGATTTTGCTCTAATACAGAATGGGCAATATTGCCAAGTATAAATTTCAACTTTGGACATTTTTTTAAAATAATACTTAGTTTATACTATTAAACAAAAGTGCTTGTTAGATTATAAATAACGATTAAATTCTATTTTGATAGATATTACAGATTTCAAAAAAGATCTTTCGGAACTAACAGAGCGCCTGGGTAATGCTCAGGATTGTCTTTGACGTTCCAAGATTAAAAGCGAAAAGGAGAGAATTAGAGCAAATTTCTGCTCAACCTGAATTTTGGGAGAATCAAGAAGAAGCGAAAAAACAAATGTTAATCCTTGATGATGTTAAGGCACAACTTGAATTATTGGATAAATGGAAAACTTTTATTTCTGATGCTAATGCCTCTCTTGAGCTTTATTCTTTAGAACCAGAAGAGGAAATGATTTTGGAATCCCAGCAGGGCTTAAAGAAATTAAGAGAGAATTTAGATAAATGGGAATTTGAAAGGTTGTTATTTGGTGAATACGATAAGGAAGGAGCAGTAGTTTCTATTAACGCAGGTGCTGGTGGAACAGATGCTCAGGATTGGGTAGAGATCTTATTGAGAATGTATTCAAGATGGGCCGATAATAATCAAATGAGTTTCATTATCAATGAATTATCTCAAGGAGAAGAAGCAGGTATCAAAAGTGTAACTTTTGAAATTGATGGAAAATATGCATACGGATATTTACAAAATGAAAAAGGAACTCATAGATTAGTAAGAATTTCTCCCTTCAATGCTAATGGTAAAAGACAAACCAGCTTTGCTGGGGTGGAGGTCATGCCAAAATTAGATGAAAATATTTCACTTGATATACCTGAAAAAGATTTGGAAATTACAACAAGTAGATCCGGTGGGGCTGGAGGACAAAATGTTAATAAAGTAGAAACAGCGGTGAGAATTGTTCATTTGCCTTCAGGGATTTCAGTAAGATGTACACAAGAAAGATCTCAATTACAAAATAAAGAAAAAGCTATGTTACTTCTAAAGTCTAAACTACTAGTGATTGCTAAAGAACAACGAGCTGCAGAAGTCGCTGATATTAAAGGTGATATTGTGGAAGCTGCATGGGGCAATCAAATAAGAAATTATGTTTTTCATCCCTATCAAATGGTAAAAGATCTCAGAACTATGCAGGAGACTAACGACTTAGATAGTGTTTTAGATGGAGGACTTGAACCATTTATTCATGAATTAT
The DNA here is from genome assembly GCA_902536555.1 of uncultured Prochlorococcus sp. Taxonomy (GTDB): domain Bacteria; phylum Cyanobacteriota; class Cyanobacteriia; order PCC-6307; family Cyanobiaceae; genus Prochlorococcus_A. Next base: position 27,689 of record CACAXR010000002.1, read on the forward strand.
TACGCATGAATATTTCTTCTAACGAATCTATTGAATAACTAATGAAAAATAAAAACGAAAATATAGAAAAAAAAGTTGCTCCCCCAAGCTTTATAAAGCTTGCTATGCGAAATATGGTAAGTAAGGGTTCAAAGAGTATTTCTCATTTTTCAATAACCTTTTTAGTTTTAATAGGGATATTAATACTTGTAGCCACAATAGGTAAGCCTAATATTCCTGTATAAGAATGTATGAAAGAAAAAATTATTTCTGAAATAAATTTAGATTTGGTTTTTAAATGTAATGAATTTTCTCAATTTTCAAATAAGTTAAAAGATTCAAAAACTAAGCTTATTTTTGAATCTAATTTTTGGGAGAAAGTTTTTTTATCTTGGATAAAAATAATATTAAAAAAAGACGATTATAAATTGCCAAATTTAATTTTTGAAAAAAAATCTTTTTCATTAGGCTTAGAGATAATATCTAATCAAGAAATTGCTTTTATGAACAAGAAGTGGATGCAAAAAAATGGACCAACTGATGTTCTATCTTTTCCAATCATTTCTGATGAATCTCTAAATAATTTAGATCATATAGAGTTGGGAGATATATTTATCTCATTAGAGATCGCACTTGAGCAATCTTATGAATATAAACATTCAATCTATAAAGAAATGCTTTGGTTGGCTAGTCATGGATTTTTACATCTTTTAGGTTGGGAACATAATAATGATCTTGATTTAGAAAATATGTTAAATTTTCAGGATTATTTAATTAAAAAATTAGATTAAAAATCCATGGACAAAAAAATAAACTCTATAAAAAATAGAAAAGAATCATATAAAACTTCTAGTAATGTATTAAAAAGTTTTAATTATGCTTTTAGTGGAATTAGTTACGTATTAAAAACTTCAAGAAATTTTAAAATTCAATTAATTTTTGCAGTTACAAGTTTAATGATTGGTTTTTTACTGCAAATTAGTCAAAGTAATTATGTAATTTTGATTGCCACAATTATGTCTGTTTTAATCTTAGAAATATTAAACACATCTATTGAATCAATAGTGGATTTAGTAGTGAAAAAAGAATTTAGTAGTTTGGCTAAAATTTCAAAAGATACTTCTGCAGGAGCAGTGTTATTAGCTTCTATGAATTCTGTTATTATTGCTGTATATATTTTTGTTCCTAAAATTAAGTTGTTATTTGAATCTATATAAATATGTTTCTTGTTATTGATAATTACGATAGTTTTACATATAACCTTGTTCAATATTTAGGAGAACTTTCTGTTGAGCATGAAATAACTAGAGAATTAATAGTTAAAAGAAATGATGAAATTACTCTAGATGAAATTATCAAACTAAATCCTAGTGGCATCCTATTATCTCCAGGTCCTGGTAATCCAGATCAATCTGGAATTTGTCTGCCAATACTAAAAAAATTGTCTAAAAATATTCCGACATTAGGAGTTTGTTTAGGGCATCAAGCTTTGGCACAAGCTTTTGGAGGTAAGGTTATAGTTGGAAAAGAACTTATGCATGGTAAGACATCCAAAATATTTCATAATCAAAAAGGTTTGTTTAAAGATATCGAGACTCCATTTGTGGCGACTAGATATCATAGTCTTATAGTTGATTCAAGCTCATTACCAACTTGTTTCGATATAACTGCGACTTTGGAAGACTCAACTATTATGGCTATTTCTCACAAAGAATATAAGCATTTACATGGAGTACAGTTTCATCCTGAAAGTGTATTGACACAATTTGGTCATAAATTAATTAGTAATTTTCTAAAAATGACTGAACAAAAGTAAAATATAAAAAAATTTATAATATGATTTCTCAAATTAAAAACATTTTCTTTTTTATATTGTTTAGCTCTTTTTTACCTACCTCATTATTGGCAAGGAATTTAGTAATAAAAAGTCTGGGACATAGTAGTTTCTTAATTAATAGTGCGGAAAAATCGATTCTTATAAATCCCTTTAAAGCAATAGGTTGTGCAAGCAATTTAAAAGAGCCAAAAGAAGTCAACGCAGATTTTATTTTGGCTAGTTCTAGGCTTCTAGATGAAGGCTATAATCCTAACAATCAATTAATGTTTGTAAAGCCAGGATTCTACCAATTTGAGGATATTTTATTAAATGGAATTTCCGTCCCACATGACAGAGTAGATGGAAGAAGATTTGGGATGGCAACTGTTTGGAGTTGGGAACAGAATGGTCTTAAAATTGTTCATATGGGAGGCGCTGCTGGTGACATTGATATCAATAGTCAAATTATTTTGTCTCGCCCAGATATCTTATTTATTTCAATTGGAGGAGGAATAAAATCTTATGATGGGCAAGAGGCTTCAAGAATAGTTGGGCTTCTAAAACCTAATTTAGTTATTCCTGTTCACTTTGCTCGTGGCAAAAAAATTAACAAAGAATGTGATTTCTCAAATGCTGATTTGTTTATCGAAAATATGAAAAGTTTTAAAGTAAAATATGTTGGAAAAGATTTACAAATAAAACCTAAAAGAATCGATCAAAATACAATTTATATTTTTGGTAATTAATTTATTAAATCTAAGACTTTGTAATTGTCCCAGAAAAAAATCATTTGTTCTTTTGTTCCAATACTAACCCTTATTGACTTACCAATATCTTTTTTGTTTTCCATACTTCTGATAAGAATACCTTTTTCTCTCATCTGTTGTATTAAAATTTTAGGATCTTTTTTTGGCCAAATTAAGAAATAATTACCACCACTAAAATGAGTTCTGATTTTTGTTGATTTAAATTTATTTAAAATCCATTCCCTTGCTTTTTTTACTTCTAAAACATAATTGTCAATATATGATTTGTCTTTAAGTGCTGCTAATGCTGCCGTTATAGCAAAGCTATTCACGTCATATGGTCCTGTAACTTTATTAATGTAATTAATTAAATTTTTATTGCCAAAAGTAAAACCTATTCTTAAACCAGCTAAACCAGCTGTTTTTGAGAGAGATTGGATTATTAGTATATTGTTATTCTTTTCAAAATCTATCGATTTAAGAAGACTATCTCCATTAAATTTTTCATATAATTCATCAACAATTATCAATGCATCGTTTTTGATATTTGCTAAGTTAATTATCTCTTGAGCACTTAAAACTGTTCCTGTCGGATTATTTGGATTACAAATAAATATTAACTTTGGATTATACTTTATAATTTTTTTACTAAATTCTTCGATGGGAAATAGAAAATTTTCTCCAATGTAAGAACAAGTTATTTTCTTCATTCCTCGCATTTCTGAACAAGGAGAATAGTAACCAAAAGTTGGATTCGTGGTTAGAAATACTTGATCTTTTTCTCCAAAGCAATTGAAGATTGCATTTATTGCTGCGTCTGCTCCATTGTAAATTCCTATTTCATCATTATCAAATTTTCTTGAATCAAGATATTGATCACATAAAAAATTTTTTAATAAATTATATTCTGGATAAATTGCAATCTCATTTAATTTTATCGCTTGTAATGCCTCTAAAACCTTAGGACTTGGACCTAGAGTATTTTCATTAAAGTCTAAGCGGAGTAAATTTCTTCTATTTTCTAAAGGTGCAGAGTAAGACTGCATATTTATTATTTCTTCTCTTGGTCTTGGGAAAAGATTATTTAATTGATCAAAATCATTCATTACATTCTTTCTAAAGTTTCAATTCCTAGAAGCTCCAAGCTTAATTTTAGTGTTTTTGCAGTTAGATCACATAAATTCAGTCTAGAAATTTTTATGTATTTTTCTTCTTTGAGTATTGGAACTTGATCATAGAATCTGTTAAAAGTCTGACATAGCTCAAACAGATAATTACATAATCTATTTGGCATTAAGTCTTTTTCAATAGAAATTATGACTTCATCGAACCTAAGTAATTTTCTGATAAGTTTCCACTCAGATTTATGTTCATAATTTACGTACTGAAAATCTTTAGATTCATAAACAAAATCATTTTTACTTTTAATTCCTAAAATTCTTACAAGTGTATATAACAAATAAGGAGCAGTATTACCATTAAGGGAAAGCATTTTATCAAAACTAAATTGATAATTAGTAATCCTATTTTGACTTAAATCTGCATACTTAACAGCTCCTAATCCAATAATTCTTGAAGTATTTGCTATAAACTCTTCGGTCTCATAACGATCTTCATCTTCTAATCTTTTCAATAAATCTTCTTTTGCTCTTCTAACTGCTTCATTTAATAAATCTTTTAAGCGTATTGTTTCACCTTCTCTTGTCTTTAGTTTTTTGCCATCAATTCCTTGAACTAACCCAAAAGGGACATGGTCTACTTGACAATTTTCTGGGATCCATTTTGCTTTTTTTGCAACTTGAAAAACTCCAGCAAAATGATTTGATTGCCCATGATCAGTTACATAAATAATTCTTGAAGCATCATCGCCATTAGGAGGTTTATTGAATCTGTATCTTATAGCAGCAAGATCTGTGGTGGCATAATTAAAACCTCCATCTTTTTTTTGAATAATTAGGGGTAAAGGTTTGCCTTCTTTATTAGTCATCCCTTCTAAAAATACACATTTTGCTCCTTGATCTTCTACTAATATTTTTTCTAAATTCAAATCATCAATAACTGATTTTAAGAAGGGATTATAAAAAGATTCACCTCTTTCTTCTATTTTTATTTTTAAATTTTTATAGATTTCATCAAATTCTTTCCTTGATTGATCACATAATAATTTCCAAGCTTTAATCGATTTAATATCTCCACTTTGTAACTTAACTACTTCCTCTCTAGATCTTTTTTGGAATTCAGATTCGTTATCAAATCTTTTTTTTGATTCTTTATAAAATTCAACTAAATCACTTATCTTGATCTTTCCTATTTCTTCTAGATCATTTGAATATAAATCTTTGAGCTGAGTAATAAGCATGCCAAATTGTGTTCCCCAATCACCAACATGATTGAGTCTTAATACTTCATAACCTCTTAACTCGAAAATTCTAGATATTGAGTCACCTATTATTGTTGATCTTAAATGCCCTACATGCATTTCTTTAGCAATATTAGGGCTAGAAAAATCTACAATAACTTTATTGGACAAGCCACTATCTAAATCTTTTCTAATAAGAGGTATGCCAGCCCTATTGCATTGAATATTTGACTTAATTTCATTTATTAGAACCTCATCTTTTAATTTTATATTTATAAATCCAGGTCCTGCTATTTCTAGACTCTTACATAATTTTGCTATGCTTTTATTTTTATTTAAAAGGTTAATAAAATCATTAGAAATATCTCTTGGGTTCTTTTTATATATTTTAGATAAACTTAAACAAACATTACATTGATAATCACCAAATTCCTCTTTTGATGATTGTGTAATTAAATTCTTGCTAAGAATTGCGAATTCTCCTTTTTTCTCATTTTTTTCAAGACTATCTAAAAGAGATTGTTCAAATTGTTTTGTTAATTCTTTAAAAATGATTAGCATTAATTATTCAATTATTTATCTATATGATTAATTAATATAACGCATACTCAAATCAATCCAATTACTTTTGGTGATTGAAGAACTTGTTGAAATCAAATCAATACCTTTTATTAGATATTTACTAATTTCTTGAGGGTTTATTCCAGAAACTTCTATAATCAATTTTTTATTGACTTCTTTTTGTAGACTATTAATTGATAACTCTCTTAATTCTTGAACGTTTTTTTTGATTATTTCAGGACTAAGTTCATCTAATAAGACACTATCCGCTCCTGCTAATACTGCTTCTTTTGCCTGGTCGATATTCTCAGCTTCAATTATGATATGAGTTGTAAAAGGCGAATTTAGGCGAATATTTTGTACTGCATTCTTAAGATTATCTGTCCATGCAATATGATTTTCTTTGATCATAGCAGCATCGTATAATCCCATTCTATGATTCACACCACCTCCGCATTTGAATGCATATTTTTCAAATATTCTTAAGCCAGGAGTCGTTTTCCTGGTATCTGCTAATTTTATATTTGTGCCTTCTAATTTATCTGTAAGATTCTTTGTATATGTTGATATTCCAGATAAATGCATTGCCACATTTAAGCTGATCCTTTCACTAGCGAGTAAACTTTTTGAAGGCCCATATATTTCTAAGAGTTTTTGATCTTTAACAAATTTATCTCCATCAGAGATATTAAATTTTGGTCTGATTTTTAAATCAATTTTTCTAAAAATTTCTTTTATAATTTCAACCCCGCAGAATATACCCTCTTCTTTTGCAATCCAATATGCATTACCATTCTCTTCTGTAATAGAGGAACTTGTAAGATCTCCCCTACCTATATCTTCATCGATCCAATTATCAATGATTTTACTTATTCTTGGAGTATTTAAATCCACTAAACTAAGAAATAATTAATTAATAAAAATTAAACTGAAGTTAGAGAATCAACTATATATCACTATGTAATTTAACTCAAATTTATTTACCAATACAAAACTTAGAAAAAATATTATCTAGAAGTTCCTCTGTTAATTCTTGACCAGTTATTTTAGATAAGTTTTGAATTCCATCTCTCAGCTCAATTGATAACAAATCAAATGGCAATTTATTTTCAATTATTTCATCAGTATCATTTAAATTAGATAAGCAAGCAGACAAATTTGTTAGATGTCTTTCGTTTAAAAATATATTGATATTTTCTACTTGTTTTAATCCGCATTTTTTTATAATTGTGTCTATTAATAATCTTTCACCATCATTATTCTTAATACTCATAAGAATTGTGTTTTTTAACTCATTTGAATTAATATTTTTGCAATCAATTAAATCTTTTTTATTGCCCAAAATAGTAATTAATTTTTCTTTGGGAATTTCTTGTATTATTTTTTTGTCTTCTTCATTCAATCCTTCTTCAAGACTATAAATATAAATTATAAAATCTGACTCTTTTATTTTCCTAAAACTTTTTTTAATTCCAATACTTTCAATCTGTTCATGAGTTTCTCTTATGCCAGCAGTATCAATTATTTTCATTGGAATATCATTAATAGTTAAATTAACTTCAATAACATCTCTAGTTGTTCCAGGAATATTAGTTACGATTGCTTTCTCTTTTTTTGCAAGCAAATTTAATAAAGAGCTTTTACCAACATTTGTTTTACCTATTAGCGCAATGGATATTCCATTATGAATATATGAATTTCTTTTTGCATTTTCTATTAGTAATTCTATTTTTTCTTTGACTTTTTTAATGTTTTTTAGATATTTGGTGTAATCAAAATCTGTGAAGTCTTCTTCAAAATCAACTCTCGCTTCTATTTCGCAAAGTTCATTTATAAGGTCATTTTTAATATCATCAATTTTTTTCTTTATTTCTCCTTGAATCCCGCTAAAGGCTAACTCTGCTGATCTGGTATTGCTTGCATTAATTAATTGATTAATCGACTCGGCTTGAGTAAGGTCTATTTTTCCATTAAGAAAAGCTCTTTGACTAAATTCTCCTGGGTTTGCAAGTCTAACTCTAGAATTACTAGATAATAATATCTTTAAAACTTTATTTACTATGATAATTCCGCCATGGCAATGAAGTTCAACTACATCCTCTCCTGTGAAGCTATTTGGGGATTTCATCACTAAAATTAAAACCTCATCTATAAATTTATTTTGTTTATTTTCCTGAATAAAACCACGAAAAACCCTATGTGATTCCCATGCATATTTAGATTTAGTTTGAACAATCTTTTTGCAAGAATTTATTGCGTCTTTCCCTGATACTCTTATTATCGCAACTCCTCCCTTCCCAATACTTATAGCTGAAGCAATTGCGGCTATCGTATCTTCTGTAGTAACTATTGAATCCATCTCTCGCTTTGTTATGGATAATTAAGTAAGATTATCAAGAATTTAATTTTGAAATTTTCTTTCTGAATGAGATTTAAAAGAGATATTACCTATAAGAAAATTCTATCATTATTTAGGATTCAGAATGGAAGTCCTTTCTTTAATGCTAAAGGTTTAGCTATTGGGGTATTTAGTGGTTGCTTTCCATTTTTTGGTTTTCAGACTTTAATGGGAGTATTTTTTGCGAAAATAGCTAAGGGAAATATTGTTTTAGCTGCAATTGGTACCTGGATCAGCAACCCTTTTACTTATATTCCACTTTATTATTTTAACTATAAAGTTGGTTCCATTTTTTTAAATAATCCTTCTAATAAAATTCTTGAAAAAAGTTTAGTTATTGATGACTTATGGAAACAAGGAAGAATTTTTTCCTTAAAATTACTCTTAGGTTCATCTTGTGTAGGTATTTTATTAGCTTTGATTTGCGGCAGTATTGTTTTCTTTATCTACAAGATAAAAAGTCAAAGATAGATTGATCTGATTTTAAAATTAACTTTGTCCAACTCTGGCAATATCTAAAACATCTGCCATTGATTTAATTTGTTCAATTGTTTTGTGAAGTTGATTATAACTTTCAAGACCTACACAAAGATTTATAATAGCTGGTTTACCATAAGCAGTTTTAACATTGGCATCACTAACGTTTATACCTTTATCAGATAACCGCATAAGAATATCTTTAAGAACTCCAACTCGATCAATTACTTCTATTCGTAGCTGAATTGGAAACTTATTATCGCCAGTTTTATTATCTTGATTCCAACCGACAGGTAATCTTCTCTCTATTGGAATTGGTATTACATTTTCACAATCTTCCCTATGTATAGTTATCCCATGGTTGCCGAGCGACACAGTTCCGATAATATCCTCGCCTGGGAGTGGGGAACAGCATTTACCTATTCTGTAATCAAGACCTTCTATCCCGGAAATTGGTGATTTAGCTGCTGTATTAGATTGATTAGTGGATAAATTATTATTACTTTTAAGAGATTTTGCTATTTCAGAGTCAGAATCATTTTTTACATCTTCTGTCTTTAATTTTATTTCTTCTCTTAGTCTGTTTAATACTTGATGCAAAGTTAAACCACCAAAACCAAGAGATGCAAGAAGGTCTTCAGTAGTTTTTAAATTGCATCGATTTGCAACTTTTTTCATGGCTTCACTAGAAAGTAACGCTTCAAAACCGTTTCTACCTACTTCTTTTTCAAGTAAATCTCTACCTCTTTTAATCGTTTCATCACGATGGCTTTTCTTATACCATTGGCGAATTCTATTTTTAGCAGTTGGCGTAACTACAAAGTTCAGCCAATCCAAGCTTGGAGTAGCATTATTACTTGTCAAAATTTCTATGAAGTCACCATTTTGAAGTGCTGTAGATAATGGAGAAAGTTTTTCATTAATTCTTATTCCATTACAGTGATTTCCAACTTCAGAATGGATTCTGTATGCGAAATCTATCGCGGTAGATCCTTTCCTTAAACCAACAACATCTCCTTTTGGAGTGATTACAAATACTTCTTCATCAAATAAATCTTCTTTAATTGAAGCTAAATAATCATTATGATCCTTTTCATTACCTTCTTGTTGCCATTCTACTAATTGTCTTAGCCAATTAAATCTCTCGGCATTACTTTTAGCAGGAGAACCACCCTCTTTATATTGCCAATGAGCGGCAATGCCATATTCAGCAATTTGATGCATCGAAGTAGTTCTAATTTGAACTTCAATAGGTCGATGTCTTCCAATCACAGAAGTGTGTAAGGACTGATATCCATTGGGTTTTGGTAATCCTATATAGTCTTTAAATCTACCTGGAATTGGTTTGAAAGTATCATGAACAACTGCTAAAGCTCTATAACAACTATCTGAATTGTCCACGATAATTCTTAGGGCAGCAACATCATAAATCTCGTGAAAATGCTTTTGTTGTCTTTCCATTTTGCTCCAGATGCCATAAAGATGTTTTGGCCTTCCTGTTATTTCAAAATTTTTCAAACCCGCTGAAATCAAGTTTTCCTTCATAAGATTCAAAGTTACTTTTAATCTTTTTTCTCTATCACTTCTTTTAACGGCGATTTGATCTTTAAGATCTAGATATTCTTTAGGCTCTAGGAATTTAAAAGCTAAATCTTCTAATTCCCATTTAAATCTGTTTATTCCTAGTCGATTAGCTAATGGTGCATAAATCTCTCTTGTTTCTCTCGCTATTCTTAGTTTTTTCTCATCATTTAGCCATTCAATTGTTCTCATGTTATGAAGTCGGTCTGCAAGTTTAACTAAGACAACTCTGATATCGCTGGCCATAGCCAAAAACATTTTCCTAAGATTTTCAGCTTGTGCTTCAGTCCTGTTGTTAAAGTGAATGCCGCCTAATTTTGTTACACCCTCTACAAGTATTTTTACTTCTAATCCAAAATTTGTTTCTATTTCGGATAAATCAATGCCAGTATCTTCAACTACATCATGTAAAAGGCCTGCAGCAATAACAGATGAACTAGCACCTATTTCTTTAAGGAGATTTGCAACAGCAACCGGGTGGATAATGTATGGCTCGCCGCTCGCACGGAATTGTCCATCATGAGCTTTATAAGCAAGTTTAAAAGCCTTTACTATAAGGTTTTGATTCTCATCATTTTCTTTATTTGATTTTTCAAAATTATGAATATCTTTAAGAAGCCAATCGGGAATATTTATTTGATAATTCAAAGATTCACTTTCATATTTTTTATTTTCAGGCAAAATAGTTTTGGAAACTTCAATTTCGTTTTTTTCTTTTGAATTTGCAGCTGCCTCGGACATTTTATATTGCTTTAGATGTATTTTATTTATGTCTAGAAAAATTTGCTATAAATTATGGAAAAAAATAAAGAAAAAATTATTGTAGTTAAAAATCTTACTGTTAAATATGGTCTAAAACAGCAACCTATTATCAAAAATTTTAATTTGGAAATAGATAGTGGAGATCATTTGGCCATAATAGGACCTTCTGGATGTGGAAAGACCACTTTTGCAAAAACATTAGTAAATATATTGCCTGCAAAGGCCACTTCTAAAGGGTATCTATCGATTTCTAATGTAGATCCTAGGAAAATAAACAACAAAGATGCACAATTATTTAGAAGAAAGAATTTTGGATTTATTTATCAAGACTCTATAAAAAAACTTAATCCGCTAATGAGAGTTGGAGATCATTTATATGAATTATTTAAAACACATGATCAAACTAAATCATCTTTAGCTGTTAAAAAATTAGTAAAAGAAGTTTTTCAAAAAGTCGGAATTGAAGAAAGTAGACTTGATTCTTTCCCACATCAATTTAGCGGCGGAATGAGACAGAGAGTTTCTATAGCAATGGCACTTGCTTTGAAACCTAAATTATTAATAGCTGATGAACCTACAACAAGCTTAGATACCAAAACAAGTTTTGAAATTATGCAAGAAATAATTCATCTATGTAATGAATTTGATACAACTTTAATTTTAATTAGTCATGATATTAATCTTGCATCAAAGTGGTGTAAAAAAGTTGCAATAATTGAAAAGGGATCGATTGTTGAAAAAGGGAATATATTAGATATTTTTCAATCACCAAAATCAGATATCGGGAAAAAGTTAGTAAATGCTTCAAAAATAGTATTAGAAACAAATACTAAAAATAATGCTCGAGATCAGGTCGTTCTAGAGGTAAATAACCTAAGACATTGGTATAAATTAAATTCTTCAATTTTCATTAATAAATGGAATAAGGCTTTAAATGAAGTTAGTTTCAAGTTATATGAGAATGAGACTCTTGGAATAGTTGGTTCTTCAGGGAGTGGTAAAAGTACATTATGTAGGGCTTTAATTGGACTTCTTAAAGTAAGAGGTGGTGAAATCAAAATTTATGATAAAAATCATGCATCGAAAAAAAATAAATCTTTTAAAAAGAACAATAAAGTGCAAATTATTTTTCAAGATCCTTTTTCAAGTTTGAACCCTAAAATGACAATTAAAAGTATTTTGGAAGATATTTTTTTTATTCAAAAAATTTCAGATAAAAGAAAAATCGAAAAAGAAATAAAATTAATGTTTAGAAATTTGAATCTTCCCTTAAATAATGATTTTTTTAATTCTTATCCTAGCCAATTATCTGGTGGTCAATTGCAAAGAATTTCATTAGCCAGAGCGCTATTGTTGAAACCAAAAATTTTGATTTGTGATGAGAGCGTTAATATGTTGGATGCTTCAGTAAAAATAGAGATTCTTGAATTACTTAGAGTCTTGCAAGAAAAAATGAATTTAACGATTATCTTTATTACTCATGATTTGGGCATTGCTAAAAGATTTTGTGATAGGTTGCTAGTTATGAATCACGGAAAGATAGTTGATGAAGGAGAAAGTTCTACAATATTCACTAAAACTCAAAACACGTATACAAAATCGCTTCTAAATTCCTCTTTGAATCTTATTTAACTTTAAGAACACTTAGTAATTTTTGAAAATCTAATGGTAATTCTGATTCAAATATCATTTCTTTACCATTTATTGGATGTATAAGTCCAAGCTTAATGGCGTGTAAAGCTTGGCCATCTAATTTACATGGTAGTTTTTTACATCTTCCATATAACGGATCACCCACAATTGGATGATTAATGTGAGCGCAATGTACTCTTATTTGATGCGTTCGCCCCGTATCTAGTTTGAAACTCATTAATGAGTAATTGCCAAATCTTTCTTCTAATTTCCAATAGGTACAGGCATACCTTCCTGAGGTTTCTTCAACTACTTTATATTTCAATCTATTTAATTTATCTCTGCCAATGTTTCCCACTATTTGGCCTTCTTCAGAATTCGGTGCTCCATGAATTACTGCAATATATTCGCGTGATGCTATTTTTTCTTTAATTTGTTTCTGGAGATTTACTAATGCCTCTTGGCTTTTCGCAACAACCATACATCCGGAGGTATCTTTATCTAATCTGTGAACAATCCCAGGTCTTAGTTTTCCATTAATTCCAGGTAGATCTTTACAGTGAAAAAGTAATCCATTCACTAAAGTTCCAGATTTGTGTCCAGGGGCTGGATGAACAATTAGTCCTGATTGTTTATTAATTACTATGATGTGCTCGTCTTCAAAAAGGATATTTAAATCCATTTTTTCAGGTTTCAAATAAATAAGAGGTTCTGGAGGAGGCATCCATATTTGAATATTGTCGCCATTTTTTAATGGGGTCTTTGCTTTCGCAGTCTTATAGTTTACAAGTACTAAACCTGAATTGATAAAATGTTGAATTCTTGCTCTACTTTGTTCTGGCCTTTTACTTACCAACCATCTGTCTAGCCTCATAGGAAGAGGTAGCTCATAAATAATTTCTATAAGCTCACCTTCTCCAATGCCGAAAGAATTTTGATTATTTAATTCCATAGTGGGACTTCTAAAGCAATTTTACCCAGCATTTGATTTCTATAATCTTCCAATAACTTATGAGACATTCTCCTTTTATCGCCTGAGGTATGTTTTGAAGCTGCTTCGTCGATCCAAGCAGAAGGACTCTTAAAGCCTTTAGTAATATCAACTCCATATCTATTAGATATTTGTTTAACTGAGATATTTGCATTCTTATCTTTGTTGAGAGTGGATATAATTTTGATAAATCCAATTGCGACACTCTCTATTTCATAAGCAGCTTCTCCAATATCGTCACACAGTGCAAGATTAAGTGCTGATTTTTGATCTTCTAAATTTGGAGGTATAACACCAGGAGCATCTAGAAGATCTATACCACTTTCTAATTTTATCCATCTTAAATTACGAGTCACGCCTGCTTTCCTAGCGCTATCTACAACTCTTTTTTTTGCGATTCTATTAATTAATGCCGACTTTCCTACGTTTGGAAAACCAAGTGTAAGGGCTCTAATTGGCCTAATTCGCATTCCTCTAGAGAGTCTTCTATCGTCGATTGATGACCTAGAATCTTTGGCCGACTTACAAATTTCTTTAATCCCTATTCCTCTTTTAGCATCACACCAAAGAGGATATTGATCTTTAGAATTAAACCATTTATTCCAACTATTGATTGTATTCGGGGAGATCATATCTGATCTGTTAATAACAAGAATATGTTTTTTATTATTTATCCATTTATTTAAGTGTGGATGTCCTGTTGACAAAGGAATTCGTGCATCTCTAACTTCTATAACTAAATCTACTTTATTGATAACTTCAGATAATTTCTTTTCTGCTTTTGCGATATGGCCTGGGTACCATTGAATTTTGGGTATGTCCACTTCAATAAATCAAATAAAATTTTGTATTCCTTTTAGTTTTTATAACTTTCAAAAGTATTTACTTCTAAATTTTAATATAAATTTAATAACTAAAAATTTTTATAATCGTTAATTCTTAAAATTTATTAAGGCATAGGTAACAGTAACTACTTTTTAACCCAATAAGCCCAAATTAACGTTAGGGTCTTGAGATTATAAATATAGCTTGTTTAATGTCAAAATTATCTCTTTCCAGTCTTGATAAGACACATTTAGAAGGAAAAAAAGTTCTTGTAAGAGTAGATTTTAATGTTCCATTAAATGAAGACGGTCAAATAACCGACGATACGCGTATTCGTGCAGCGATCCCAACTATTGAATATCTTATTAATCATTCTGCAAAAGTCATTTTAGCTGCTCATTTTGGTAGACCGAAGGGTCAGGTAAATGAAAAAATGAGATTAACTCCAGTAGCAGCAAGATTAAGTGAATTGTTGGGGCAAAATGTTGCTCTTACTAACAGTTGTATTGGTGATGAAGCAGTTGCACAATCAAATAGCTTATCTAATGGAGATGTTCTTTTACTTGAGAATGTTCGTTTTTTGGGTGAAGAGGAAAAGAATGACCTGGAGTTTGCTGAAAAATTAGCATCACATGCAGATATGTATGTAAATGATGCTTTCGGTGCTGCTCATAGAGCGCACGCTTCAACTCAGGGTGTTACAAATTATTTAAGTCCCTCAGTAGCTGGATTCCTTTTAGAAAAAGAATTGAAATACCTACAAGGAGCAGTAGATTCCCCAAATCGTCCATTGGCAGCAATAGTTGGAGGGTCAAAGGTTAGTAGCAAAATAGGAGTACTTGATTCTTTACTAGATAAGTGTGACAAAATCATGATTGGTGGAGGTATGATTTTCACTTTTTATAAAGCTAGAGGTTTAGATGTTGGAAAGAGCCTTGTAGAAGAAGATAAACTCGAGCTTGCTAAAGATTTAGAAGCAAAAGCAAAAGCAAAAGGAGTAGAGTTATTATTACCCACTGATGTTGTTTTGGCTGATGAATTTTCTCCTGACGCCAATAGTAAAATATCTCAAATTGATGCAATTAGTGGGAATTGGATGGGTCTAGATATTGGTCCAGATTCCATTAAAGTTTTTCAAAATGCTCTTGCAGAATGTAAGACAATTATTTGGAATGGTCCAATGGGAGTTTTTGAATTTGACAAATTTGCAGATGGTACAAATGCAATAGCTACGACTCTTGCGGACTTAAGTGCTTTTTCTGAAGTTTGTACAATAATTGGTGGTGGAGATTCAGTTGCAGCAGTTGAAAAAGCAGGATTAGCTGAGAAAATGTCTCATATATCTACCGGAGGTGGGGCTAGTTTGGAACTTTTAGAAGGTAAAACTTTACCAGGTGTGGCTGCTTTAAACGACGCTTAGGCTATATCTCATCAACAATATCAATGCTCTTTGTGAAAGTAATCATTCCCTCAGGATGAGTTATGATTCCTGACCAAATTTGCATCCCTGGTTTTGAAGGGGCTCTTGTAATTTTAAAAATCCCTCCAGACGCCAATGGTTCCAATAATATTTCTTGTTCAAAGAATGAATTAACTTGATGAGGTTTTATAGCGCCAGCAATAATCACTTCTTCAAGAGGCTTATTTAGAATTATATCGATATCGTATTTTGAACCAGTAAGAACTCTATTAGGAATTTTAAAACTAATATCTATTTTTTTATTATCGTTTCTTATTGTGGTGAATAAATTTTTGATAATACCTTCACTTATTTTTTCATTTACGATTGAAAATAAATAATCAAATTTGGATTCGAGTATATATCTCTCTCCGTTAACTATTTTTTCCCCAGAAACTTTTATTCGCAAAATATCTTCATCTCGAATATTAGATTTTAATCTTTTGATCTTCCATTTGCTGTTAGGGAAATCATTAATAATCTTTGAAAATTGTTTTGGAATATTTTGGTTTTCATCATTTCTAAAATTTTTTTTAATAAACTCTAAGTCTCTCTTATTTAATGAGGTTTCTAAATTTCTTATAAAATCAACTTTTAAAGTTTGCGTTATTGCTGAATAGGGGAGAATGAGATAAATAAATAAGTAGAGAGGGAACCCTATATTTCTGAATAAGTTTAAATTCAACATATTTATCATTTATTATTTTCATTCTACTAATTTAAGTTTTTATGTCTAAAAAAAATAATTTATTAGTTGCAGCTAGTGGAACAGGAGGCCATATTTTTCCAGCTTTAGCAGTTTCTAAAGAGGTGGAGGATGAGTGGAATATTCATTGGTTGGGTATTCAGCAAAGACTTGATGCGAATTTGATTCCCCAAAAATATAATTTGAAGACTTTGAATTTAAAGACACCAAGAAAAAATATTTTTTTGTTTTATCAATATATAAAAATTTTAATGTCAACTTTCCAAATAATTAGGATCTTAAAAGAAAAAAAAATTAACTTGGTTTTTACGACTGGAGGTTATATATCTGCCCCTACTATTGTTGCTTCAAAACTACTCAGGATACCTGTCATTATTCATGAATCAAATTTAATTCCAGGAATGGTCACGAAATATTTTGGTTTTTTGTGTAACTATGTTTTTCTAGGATTTAAGAAAACAAATTCTTATTTAAGAAATTGTAAAACTATTTTCACTGGGACTCCTTTAAGAGATCAATTCTATAAATCCCATCCCTTGCCAGAATGGGTCCCAAAAGGAAAAGGACCTCTTTTGATTGTTATGGGAGGTAGCCAAGGAGCAAAAGCTATAAATCAAATTCTTAACGCATCTCTTGAATTTTTAATGAAAAAACAGTTTCGGATAGTTCATATTATTGGCGAACGTAATCAACAATCCTTTAATGTAAAAAATTCCAATAATTATGTTCAAAAGAAATTTACTAATGAAATCGCAGCTTTGATTCAAAACTGTGATCTTGTAATATCGAGATCAGGTGCAGGAACAATAAATGAACTTATAGAAACTGAAAAACCTTCAATTTTAATTCCATTTCCTTATTCTAAAAATAATCACCAGGAAAAAAATGCAATGATTCTTGTTGAAAGTGGAGGATCAGTTTTAATGAATCAAAGTAAAATTTCTAAAGAAGTTTTTGAAGAAACTATAGAAAGAATTTTTAAGAGAAAATCAAAAAACGGAAAATATTACTATGAAATTTTAGATGTTATGAAGAAGAATATGGAAAATAATAATGAAATCAAATCTAAAATTGAGATTAGGAAATTTTTTAATTATTTTTTAAAGGAATTCTGAATTTCTTTACATAAAAGAGTGTTATTTTTCCTACTCTGCAAACTTATTCTTGCCCACTTTTCATCCAGAAATCTAAATGAAGTACATTCTCTAAGCAATATTCCCTTATTTTCTAAGTATTTTATATTAGGCGACAAGGATTTTTTACTTTCTATTAAAAAAAAGTTGGTTGAAGAGTTATGAACTTTAAGGTTCTCTATTTTTGCTAATTTTTCAAATACTCTTTTTTTTTCAATATTTATCCAGCTGTGAATCTGTTTTGTCCACTGTTCATAGAATTTCTTATTACTTAGTAGATCAATTCCGGCTTTAATAGAAAATGAATTTAAAGGCCAAGGATCTCTATTTACTTCCCATTCTTTTAGTATTTTCGATGAGCCAATAACGTAACCTAATCTAAGACCAGGAATATTGAAGATTTTGGTCAAGCTTCTCAAGACTAATAAATTATCAAATCTTTTGGTTAATGGTATTAAAGATTCTTTGTCTCCATTAGGTGTTATCGATAAGAAAGCTTCATCGCAGATAACTAATTTATATTTTTTCACAACTTCCTCCAATGAATTCTTTTCCCATAATTGGCCGGTAGGGTTATGTGGATTTGTTATCCAAATAACATCACCTTTTGGATGAAGCGGAAATGATTGAGGAAAAATATCATTCCAGTTTTTAGGTAATTCGCAATGTATAAAATTGCTATTCCAACAATTTAAAGATCTTTCATAATCAACAAATGATGGAGAAGGAATACAACTTATTCCGAATTTGGATGCTTCATAACCTGCCCAGGTTATTAATTCAGAAGCTCCATTTCCAGGCAATATATTGTCTGGATTTATCCCATGAAATTTGCCGATTATTTCTTTCAGATCACTCAAGTTTCTTTCTGGGTAATATCTAAAGCCAAGATTCTTAATTTCCCCATTTATTGAATCTATTAGTATCTGAGGGGGATCAAAGGGTACTAATGATGCACTTGCATCAATGATTTCTGAGGGTAATAAATTTAATTTTTTCGCAGTTGCATATACATTTCCACCGTGCTTCAAGTTTGATCCTTGCATGGCTAACTTTGAGTAATCATGAGGTTCATTATTCATTCTCTAATTTTATTCAACCCATTTTAACTCTGATCCAATTGCATCTTTTATACTAGATAATTGATGGTTGTTGAGTTGCTTTATAATTCCCTCAAGTATATCTGGTACTAATTGTGGACCCTTATATATCCATCCTGTATAAAGTTGAATTAATGATGCTCCAGAACAAATTCTTTCCCAAGCTGACTCAGGACTATCTATTCCACCAACGCCAATTAAAATAATCTTTTTATCAATATTATGTATATGTTTTATTATTTGATTTGCTTTTTTTTGGAGAGGCCTTCCACTTAATCCTCCATTCTCTTGAGAGAGTAATAATCCAGTTTGACTGATCTTTCTATTTTCAAGACCTAATCTATCAATGCTGGTGTTTGTAGCAATTATTCCATCGATGTTTTCTTCGATTATTAATTGACAAATATCTTCAATATCTTTAAGGCCTAAATCTGGCGCAATTTTTACAAATAATGGTGGACAATTAGGTAAGTTTTTAATTTCTCTAAGAAGTTCTTTTAGAAGAATTGGATCTTGTAATTTTCTTAGTCCTTCAGTATTTGGAGAACTAACGTTTATTGCTGCGTAATCACAATATGGAATTAATAATTTTAGAGAAGTTAAATAATCATCTTTTGCTTGTGATAAACCTGTAATTTTTGACTTCCCGAAATTTATCCCTAAACAAATATTCTCCCTGTTTTTTTTAAACTCAATACCTTGTTCGACAAAGTTTTTAACTAGATTTTCAGCGCCATTATTATTGAAACCCATTCTATTTAATGCTGCTTCTTCTTCTGCCAATCTAAATAACCTTGGTTTGGGATTTCCATTCTGAGCAAATTTAGTTACTGTACCAAGCTCAGCAAATCCAAAACCAAAATCTTTCCATATATTTGCGGCATTTCCATTTTTGTCAAAACCCGCAGCTAAACCAATTGGATTACAAAAATTTATTCCACATATGTTCTGAGTTAACCTTTTATCAACTACAGAAAATTCTTCATTTAGATTTTTTAAGATAGAAGATACTATAGGCCAATTATATTTTCTTGAACTGAATGATAGGAGACTAAGAGATAAATTTGTTAAGTATTCTGCATCAATTCCAGAGTCTTTTTTTAATATAGGGGTAATCAAGTTTTTATAAAGATTTTTAAATCCCCCCTTCTGTTCACTCATAAAAAATTAAGCTTCTTTTTTTTCTATTATCCAATATTTTTTATCTTTAGGAATCAATCTCCAATTACGCCATTCAAAAAGTGAATATTGTTTTATCTTTAAGTGGTTTTCATCACCTAATAAGGTGTCTAGTTCAGGTGAACTTAACAGGTACTTTTTTTCTGCAAATTTTTGAATTAATTCATTGCGGGAAAATAATTCCTGAATTTCTGCAGGTGCATTTTTTTCAAAAAAATCAACTGAGGATTCTACTTTTTTTAAGTTACTTTCTATAGATATACCTTTGCTGTAATTAGTTGCAATTTTATCAACCCTTTCATTTTGTTTATCCCCGCTATGACCTTTAACATATTCCATTATTAGGCCATTAATTCTTAATTGATCAATTTTTTGCCATAGATCAAGATTTTGAACTGGTTTTCCTGAACTTGTTTTCCATCCATTTTTCTTCCAATTAATAATCCATTTTGTATAACCCTCTATGACATATTTACTATCAGTTCTTAGTTTAAAGTTCTCTTTTAATTTGTAGGTTTTTAATTTCTCAAGAGTTTTTATAGCCGCAGTGAGTTCCATTCTATTATTAGTAGTATTTTGCTCGGAACCACCTATTTCTAATTCGCTGTTATCCTCAAAAATTATTAAGCCGCCCCATCCACCTGGGCCTGGATTACCACTGCAGGCTCCATCTGTTGCGGCTTCAATCGCAATATTATCATTATTCATAATTTTTGAAGCCGATATTAAGGTTATCGGCTTGAAAAAATGTACTCTTACTTAAGTGTAACTTTACCGCCAGCTTCTTCAATCTCTTTCTTTAAAGATTCAGCATCTGCTTTGGCAATTCCTTCTTTTACTGTTTTTGGTGCAGATTCAACAAGTGTTTTTGCATCGCCAAGACCTAGACCAGTTGCATTTCTTACAACCTTAAGTACTTTGATTTTTGCAGCTGCATCAAAGCTTTCGAGAACTACATCAAATTCAGTTTTTTCTTCAGCAGCGCCACCACCTGAGTCACCGCCAGCTGCTCCTGGAGCTGCCATTACTACACCTGCAGAAGCTGCAGCAGATACACCAAAAGCCTCTTCAATTTGCTTTACAAGCTCAGATGCTTCTAAAAGTGATAAAGATTTTAATGATTCAAGAATTTCTTCAGTTTTTGCGGACATTTTCTTAAAAGTTAATTAGGGTTTTGATTTAAGATTCTGATTTTTCAGAATGTTGTTTAAGTGATCTAGCAAGTCCAGAAGGCACTTCATTGATAGAGATCGCAATTTTTGTTGCTACGCCATTTAGAGCGCCAGCAATTTTTGCCATCAATACTTCTTTAGATGGAAGACTTGCAATTTCTTTTATTTCAGAATCGCTAAGAAGTCTGCCTTCAAATAAAGCTCCTTTGGTCTCGGATTTTTTGGTGTCTTTTTGAAAAGATTGGATTGCTTTTACAGCACCTCCAACATCTTCTTTAATTAACACAAAAGCATTCGTTCCGGTCAGTAAAGATTCAAGATCGTTCCAATTACTATCTCCATCAATAGCTTTGCGCATTAATGAATTTTTAGTAACTTTGCAGATGCCGTTAGTTGTTTGCAATCTAGATCGCAAATCTGACATCTCTTTGATAGTTAAACCTTTATAGTCAAGAACCACAGCCATTTCCGAGTCGTCTAAAAGAGATTTAATCTCAGTAACGATTTTTTGCTTATTCTCTAGTGTTCGGCCCATTGATGTTTTTTGGATCGTAATTTAGGGAGAGCAGGAAATGCGGCAAAGTTCTTTTAAAGAGGCCGCTTTTATTAGATCCAAAAAGAAATAATTTAAGACGAGTCCTCGGTAGGAATTAAAAATTTAGAATAACTAAATCAACCTACTTTCTTTGGCCGTATTATTGCAATTTAAATTATACTACAAAGCGTTAACCTTCAGGTTGGTAATCTTGTACAGCATTAATGTCTAATTGAACTGAAGGCCCCATTGTTGAAGTTACATAAAAAGTTTTCCAATACTTTCCTTTAGCTCCGCTTGGTTTATTTTTATCAATTGATTCTTGTAAGGTTTTTAAGTTGTCAAATAGAGCCTCTTTTGTGAAACTTGCTTTTCCAAAGCGGACATGAACGATTCCAGCCTTATCTGCTCTAAATTCGAGTTTACCGGCTTTGAATTCTTTTATTGCATTAGCAATGTCATTAGTTACTGTCCCAGCTTTAGGATTAGGCATTAAACCTCTAGGTCCTAAAACTCTTCCTAATTTTGCAACCTTTGGCATCATATCTGGAGTTGCAATAAGTAGATCAAACTCCATATTTCCTTTATTGATGCTTTCTACAAGATCTTCTTCGCCAAATAAATCTGCACCAGCAGCCTTAGCTTTCGATACATTTTCACCGCTTGTAATTACTGCAATTTTGATGCTTTGGCCAGTACCATGTGGTAATGCAACAGTGGTCCTTAATTGTTGATCAGTATATTTTGGATCAATACCTAGACGTATATGTGCTTCAATAGTTTCATCAAATTTTGCATTAGCATTTTCCTTGATAATACTAAGAGCTTCAAGTGGTGCGTAAATGCGATCTTCTATCTTAGTTGATAGAGCCGCCATTCTTTTAGATAGTTTTTTCATAATAATATTGGGTGCAAACGGTTATTAACTAACCTCCCCTAAATAGTGAGAAATTGTGTATTGAACTCAATCAGTGATAGAGACGCCCATATTACGAGCAGTACCTTCAATTACTTTCATTGCTGATTCAACATTAGAACAGTTTAGATCAGGAAGCTTAGTTTTGGCTATTTCTTCTAATTGAGCTTTACTTATATTCCCAACAGAGCCTTTTGCGGATTCACCTGAACCTTTCTCTATACCAGCTGCTTTTGTTATTAAGACGGAAGCAGGAGGTGTTTTTGTGATAAAAGTAAAGCTTCTATCTTCAAAAACAGAAATCTCGACAGGAATTACAAAACCTGCTTTATCTTGTGTCCTTGCGTTGTATTCTTTGCAAAATGCCATAATATTGACACCATGTTGTCCTAAAGCTGGCCCTACAGGAGGAGCAGGATTTGCTTTGCCTGCTTGTAGAGCAAGCTTGATAACTGCAACAATTTTTTTTGCCATTAGATTAGAGAATTTAAGCTGGAGTAGAAAATCATAATTTTACTCGATAAACAAGAACAATTAGAAATTAATTTTGTTTATTGATTTGGGAGAATTCTAATTCTACAGGAGTCTCGCGCCCAAATATTGAAAGTAATGCTTTTAATTTATTTCTTTCTCCAGAAACTTCTATAACTTCTCCCTGGAAATCCTTGAATGGACCGCTAGTTACAATGATTCTATCTTTTTCTTCAATATCTAATTTGATTACAGCTTTTTTCTCTGATGCGCGCTTAAAGATTCTATTAACTTCTTGTCTTGATAATGGTCGAGGTTTGATGTGACCTCGCGATCTTCCGCTGCCTCTTCCGTCTTCAGCACCAACAAAGTTAATTACATTTGGAGTACTTTTAACAGCCATCATTGTATCTTCATCCAAAATCATTCTTACTAGGACATAACCTGGGAAAACTTTTTCTTCAGTAGTTTGTCTGCTTCCATCTTTTTTTAATTTAATTCCTGGAGTTTGGGGAATTTCAATTTCAATGATTCTATTATTAACACCTAAAGTTACCGATCTCTGCTCAAGAGTCGCTTTTACTTTTTTTTCACAGCTTGATGCTACTTGAACTGCATACCATCTTGCGATGCTTGTATTTGCTTTTGAAGAAGCAAGGTTTGTAGTTAATTCATTACTCATTTTTCTGGAAGCTTAATTAAGATCTTTATTAATGGATATTCGGGAGATAATTCAACCAAAAATTTGCGAGGCTGCCCATCCATAGAATCTGCTAACAGAAGCAATGGCTGCAGCAGAAAAAGATACCATAATTATAACTGCTACTGATTCGCTAAAAAGTTGTTGTTTGTTAGGCCATACGACAAGTTTAAGCTCATCGTAGGTAGATCTAAAAAAATTATTCTTTTTTTTAGGCTCTTCAACTTCAGGAGAATCCTTTTTAAGAGGTTCTTTATTAGTAGTAGGACTTGTCACAAAATTTTTTTGAAATTAAGCTTTATGCTTTAGTTTTTATTTTAGCTTATTGATTTACTCCTCAGCTAGGTTTGAAAACGATCTCATCTTTTTTAGTAGGGTTAAGTTTAATTGTTATATTTTTTTTATTTTTGAAATTATCCTCTAAAAGTTTTGCAGCCAAGGGATTTTCTATTTGTCTTCTAAGTTCCCTGCTAAGTGGCCTAGCACCATATTCAGGTTCGTAAGAATCGTTTGCAATTTTGTTGATAACTTTTTTGTCTATAGCGATATTTATTTTCTGCTCAAGTAGCAGGTTCTTTAAATCTTCTGTTTGTAGAATGATTATTTTTTGAAGTTCATCAATAGATAGTGGATCAAACTTTACCACTTCGTCAATTCTATTTAAAAATTCAGGACTAAAAATTGAAGACAATGCATTACTAATTGAATCATCTAGGGTTTGTTGATCTTTTTCTAACTTTCCCTCACCTTTAGAAATTTTTTGTGAATACTCCAGTATAGATTTACCAGCTAGGTTACTTGTCATAATGATTACCGTATTTTTGAAATCTACGGTCCTTCCTTGAGAGTCCGTTAATCTTCCTTCATCTAAGACTTGCAAAAGGATATTAAATACTTCAGCATGAGCTTTTTCTATCTCGTCAAGAAGTATTACTGAATAGGGTTTACGTCTTACAGCTTCAGTTAATTGACCTCCCTCTTCATAACCAACATAACCTGGGGGAGCTCCTAAAAGTCTTGCTACGGCATTTTTCTCCATATATTCACTCATGTCTAATCTTAAAAGTGCGTCTTCTTCATCAAATAAAACTGTTGCAAGAGATTTTGCTAATTCTGTTTTACCAACACCAGTAGGACCCATAAATAAAAAAGATCCAATAGGTCTTTTAGGACTTTTCATACCAACTCGAGCTCTTCTAATTGAAGCAGAAACAGCTTCTATGGCTTTTTCTTGTCCAATAACTTTTTCACTTAGTTCTGTTTCTAGATTGACTAATTTCTTACGTTCATTTGAAACTACTTTAGAAATTGGAATACCTGTGATTTTCGATATAACATCTGCAATATCATCAGGTTCAACTTGATATTTAAAAGGGAAATTTCTATTTTTCTTTATTTTAGTAAAGTTCTCTTCAAGTTTTTGTATGTCATTCTCTATTTTACTTAACTCTTCTTCAAGCTTTTCTAAATAATCTAGATCATTTTCAATTTCGCGATTTGATTTATCTTTAATTTGTTTGGTTAGCTTATCTTCTTCTTTCATTAAAATAGATAATTCCTCCATTTCTTCACGTAAATTATTCCAATTTTCTAAAAGAACGTTCAATTTTGCCTCTGATTGTTGTCTATTATTCAATAGTTTTTCTTGAGCTTCGATATTGTCTCCTTGCAAATTATTCAATTTTTCATCGATAGTATTAAGTTTTTTTTCTTGTTGGAGAATGATTTGAGGCATATTATTAGACTCGATTTTTAACTGTGCAGCGGCTTCATCAATTAAATCTATTGCACTATCAGGGAGACATTTATCGCTGATGTATCTATCGGCCAATTTTGCAGAATAGTTTACAGCCTCTTCAGAAATTTTTATGCCATGATGTGATTCATATTTCTTTTTGATCCCTTGTAATATTTTTGCGCTTAATTCAACTGAAGGTTCATTAACAGTTATCTTTTGAAAGCAATTATTTAATGCCTGATCTTTTTCAATAGTTTCACGAAATTTCTCAGGTGTTGTTGTACCGATACATCTAAGTTCTCCTTCAGCTAGTAAAGGTTTTAAGATATTACTGATGTCGGTAGAAGATCTGTCAGAACTTAATATTGAGTGAATTTCATCAATAAATAGGATCATTCCTTGGTTTGGATTATTTAGTTCCTGCATTATTAAGCTTAGTCTTTCTTCTAGTTGACCTCTAAATTTGGTCCCAGAAACTAATGCACCTAAGTCAAGTGAAATAATTTTTAAGTCCTTTAAAGTATCAGGAACTTTTTTGTCTACAATTAATTGAGCAAGTAATTTTGCAATTGAGGTTTTACCAACTCCAGGATTGCCAATAAGTATAGGGTTATTTTTGTTTCTTCTGCAGAGTACCCTCATTAAATTATTGATCTCATTTTCTCTTCCTAAAACGGGATCCAGTAACCCTTTTTTAGCTGATTCTGTTAAATCTTTTCCATAAATCGAAAGAGCATTTTCATCTTTCCCAACTTGTTTTTTGGTTTCAATTTGAAGTTCACTTTTCGGTAATGGAACAATAGCTTTTTTAAATTTTTCTTCTTTTACAAAAGTCTCGTTAGTCTCGTTGTTTGATTCAAAATTATATTGATTATTTGTTTTAATTACATTCCCATAATTAAAAGAATCTTTTGATTGATTAATATTTGGGAAAAACTTTAATTCTTCCTCTAATTTTTCCATTGAAAGGTTTCCTTCTTCAAAAACATAATTTCCAATTCTTAAATCTCTTCCAAGAGCAATTAGTAAATGAGGGATTTCTATTAATCTCGATCCCCATTGAGTTTTAATCTGATTCGCGTTATCTAATAAAATTTCTAAATCTTCTCCGATAGTAAAAATATCTGACTCATTTGTTGGTGTCTCTTCTAAAAAATCTTCTGTTATGTCTAAAACTGTATCTTGGTCGATTGATAATTTTTCAATGAAGGCAAAGAATTCACTTGATGAGAACAATGTATGAATTATGTGTTCAATATTAAATTCGCTATGATCCCATTTTTTTGCGGTTTCTTCCCCTAATAAAAGAAGATTCCAACTAATATCGCTAAATAGTTCAGGACTGGATGTAAGTGTTTCTCTCATAAACTATAAAAACTATAGTTGATTATTAATTAATATTCTAAATAGGATTTGCATTAATAATCATCTAATAATTTTCAAATTGTAAGATGAATTTGAAAATTATTTAGATGAAAGGATTTGCGGGGACTTTAGAATGAAAAAAAACTTTAAATAATATATAAGCTTTTACAAAATTAAAAATTATAGTTGGTTAACAAATATATTTCAGATATTAGCCAAATAGTTAAGCTATTAATAGGATTTAAATAGTAATAATTAAATTGTGAAAGAAACTATTGATTTTCTTATTGATACTGTTGAAGCAAGGCAAGTCCTTGATTCAAGAGGTAATCCAACTGTAGAGGCAGAAGTATTTTTGGAATGTGGTGCAAGTGGTAGAGCAATTGTTCCCAGCGGAGCTAGCACTGGTGCTCATGAGGCACATGAATTAAGAGATGGTGGTTCGAAATATATGGGGAAAGGCGTTTTGAATGCTGTTAATAAAATTCATGAAACAATATCGCCGGCTTTATGTGGTTTGTCATCTTTAGATCAAACTGCAGTAGATAAATTAATGATTGAAATTGATGGAACTCCTAATAAGTCTAACCTTGGAGCAAATTCAATCCTTGCAGTAAGTCTTGCGACTGCTAGAGCATCAGCAAATGCTTTAGACATTCCACTATATAGATATCTTGGAGATCCATTATCCAATCTTCTTCCAGTCCCATTGATGAATGTAATAAATGGTGGCGCTCATGCACCAAATAGTCTTGATTTTCAGGAATTTATGCTTGTTCCACATGGAGTTAATAATTTCAGTGAATCATTAAGAATGGGTACTGAAATTTTTCACTCATTAAAATCATTACTTGATCAAAAAGGTCTATCTACTGCTGTAGGCGATGAGGGTGGATTTGCCCCGAATTTGTCATCAAGCGAAGAAGCAGGGGACTTATTATTAGAAGCAATTCAAAAAGCCGGATTTAAGCCTGGTGAGCAGGTATCTTTAGCTTTAGATGCTGCTAGTACTGAATTTTATAGGGATGGTATTTATAAATATGAAGGTAAAAGTTTAAATAGTTCTGAAATGATTTCATATCTTTCAAGATTAGTTTCTAATTATCCCATAGTTTCAATAGAGGACGGTTTAGCTGAGGATGATTGGGAGGGTTGGTCAGAATTAAACAAAGAATTAGGGAATAAAGTTCAGCTTGTAGGGGATGATTTATTCGTTACTAATACAGAAAGATTACGTAAAGGGATTATAGAAAAATCTGCCAATTCAATCCTAATAAAGGTAAATCAAATTGGAACATTAACTGAAACTTTGGAAGCTATTGAGTTAGCTAAAATGTCTGGTTTCACAAGTGTTATAAGTCATAGAAGTGGTGAGACTGAAGATACAACAATTGCAGATTTATCTGTCGCCACTAGATCGGGTCAGATCAAGACTGGCTCTTTGAGCAGAAGTGAAAGGATTGCAAAATATAATAGGCTTTTAAAAATTGAGGAGGAATTAGGAAATCAAGCAAGATTCGCTGGAGCTCTAGGTTTAGGTCCTAAAAATATATAGTTTTTTTAGCGCTTAAGTTTTTCTAAACGTGAGCCTTTTCTCATACTTAATTGGCACTTTATCCAATCAATACTTATTGGTAGTGCAAAAAAGAGTGGCAACAATGCAAAATTATTTTGTTTATTGGATACAAGTAAAGCGGATGCAATTGATAAGCTTCCTATGAGAATTGAATGGCCTAAAGTTTTTTGAGCCGTAAACATTTTTTTGAATTGCCTATCAGACTCGCCCATTCTTATTTGCAATTGTAAATCTCCCTGTTCTAATCTTTCTAAACTTTCATCTATTCTTTTGGGAATTCCAACAGCTTTCGATCCTAGTTCGCCTACTTGCCTTCCAAATTGGTTAATTAAATCGTTGGGACTTTGATTATTTGAAGTCATAAGTTCTATTAAATAAGGCTTGGTAACTGATACAAGGTTAAACCCTGGATCAAGCATTCTACCAACTCCTTCAAAAGTTGATAAAGCTCTCATCACAAAGATTAAATCTACTGGCAGTTGAAATGGCGTTTCATAAACCAGTTCGTATAAATCTCCAGATAATTTTTCAATAATATTAGGACTAAATGGAGGAGTTAAGGCTTCTTTAAGCATCAATCTGACTAATCTTCTGACTGGTCCTACATCAATATCTTTTGAAATTAGCCCAGCTTGTTGTAATTGATTAACTAGTGATGAGGCGTCTCTAAGAGCAGCAGCCTTAACCATCCCCCCTAATCTTGTTTGAAGATTATTTGAGATGTTCCCCATCATTCCAAAATCATAAAAAATTAATTTACCTTCACTTGAAACTGCTAAATTCCCTGGATGAGGATCTGCATGAAAAAACCCGTAATTTACTAATTGTTTTAAGTAGCTGATTGCACCTATCTCTGCAATTTTAGGTAAATCAATTTCTTGTGATTTTAATTTTTCTAAATCGCTTATTTTTGTCCCTTCTACATAACTTAAACAAAGCACTTTTTCACTGCTCATATCCCAAATTACTTCAGGAACTTCAACATTTTCATCATCAAGAAATTGCTGCCTAAATCTTGCTGCATATTGCGCTTCGCAATTAAAATCAAGTTCTTTCATCAGAACTTTCCTACACTCTTTAGCAATCTCAACCCAGTTTCTACCTCGACTCCAATTCTTATTTTTCTGCAATAATCCTGCTATTTGCTGCATTATGCCCAAATCGATAATAAACAATTCTTTTAAATTGGGTCTTTGAACTTTAAAAACTACTTTCTTACCATCTTTTAAAGTCGCCCTATGAACCTGAGCTAGTGATGCTGATCCAACCGGATCACATATTATTTGATCTATTTCATTAAACTTAGACCCTAGTTCATTTCTAATAGTCTCTTCAACTTGCGTAAATGAAAAATTAGGAACTTGATCCTGCAATTTAGACAATTCCTGTATCCAGGTATTAGGAATTAAATCAGGTCTCGCTGATAATAATTGTCCAATTTTAATAAATGCTGATCCAAGCTTTATTAATTGATTAGTAAACCACCTAGCTCTTTTAATTTGAACCCTACTTTTTTCATTATTCTTAGTTTGGAAAATTATAAATCTAATATTATCTATCCATAAATTTATTAAAAGCGAAATCAGAGTTATCCAAATAAGAAAGGCCCTCTTCAATTTTTTTAAACGATAATGAAAAATGTGATAACTCATTTAATTTGATTATTTAAAGTTTTATTAAACAGATCAATTTGCTTATTGATACCTTCAATTTCATTTAAAGCTTTTTTTATTTTGGAATCTTGATAAGTATTTGTAGACTCATTTTCTTGAATATTTTCAGCTTTTTCCAGTCTTGATGCTTCTTCGATTATGGATTCTTTTAAACTATCAAATTCTTTTTTGATAATTTCTGGAGCATCCTGAGCAATATTCGTTGCTTCTTCAATCTTTTCAACCAATATTTCGTTTAATTTTTCGGTTACTTTCTTAATGGCAGCTTTTAAAAGGTAATCAGAGTTGGTCATGAAAAATATAATGTTTCAACGGCAATTGATTTTTCGATATGACCTAATAATAGATCAATACAGAACATTTCACGTAACTGATCATTTTGATAATTAATTTTTTATGTTTTCCCTATGTAAGTTTGTTTCTATATTAAGCTTTTTTCTCTTTTTTCTTTTAACTTATATCTATATAAAGGTTGTGGTATTTACTTTAAAAATATCTTATAACCAAAAACTCATCTAATTAACTACTAAAAAAGGAGTTTTTTAAAATTGGAAATCATTGAGTCAGATGTAGTTATTATCGGAGGAGGCCCGGCCGGATGTACTTGCGCACTTTATACATCTCGTTCAAACTTAAAGACAGTAATTTTAGATAAAAATCCATCTGTTGGCGCCTTAGCAATAACTCATCAAATAGCTAATTATCCAGGTGTTCCGGTTGATATAAGTGGAGAGAAATTACTTACTCTAATGAGAGATCAGGCTGTGCAATACGGCACAGATTATAGAAGAGCGCAAGTGTTTGGAATAGATGCTACTGGAGAATGGAAAATGGTTTATACGCCCGAAGGCACTTTCAAAGCTAAAGCACTTGTGCTTGCAAGTGGAGCCATGGGTAGGCCTGCATCATTTAAGGGCGAAGCGGATTTTCTTGGCAAAGGAGTAAGTTATTGTGCTACATGTGATGGGGCTTTTTATAAAAATAGAGAAGTTGCCGTTGTTGGAGTGAACAAGGAGGCAATTGAAGAGGCAACTGTTCTAACTAAATTTGCATCTACTGTGCATTGGATTACATCAAGTGATCCTAAATCAGATAATGAAGAAGCTATGGAATTGATGGATAATTCAAATATAAAACATTGGAGTAGAACAAGATTATTAGAAATATTGGGCGATGATATGGGTGTGAATGGGGTTGTTGTAAAAAATAAACAAGAAGAAAATCCTATCAATTTAAATTTAGATGGAGTGTTTGTCTACATGAGTGGCTCAAAGCCGATTACTGATTTTTTAGGTGATCAAATTGCTTTAAAAGAAGACGGAGGAGTTATTGTTGATGACTTTATGTCTACAAACTCTGATGGAGTATGGGCTATTGGAGATATAAGAAATACACCATTTAAGCAAGCCGTAGTTGCGGCTTCTGATGGATGTATTGCTGCAATGTCAATTGATAGATACTTAAATAGTAGAAAAAATATAAGAGTAGATTGGATTCATTCTTAAAAAGAATATTGCTTCTTGAATTTAAAGGGGTGTTGCTTCAGAAATATAAGCAACTCCTCCGTAGTAGCTTAAATCGTCCCTGATGTTATCTCTCATTTTATCTATTAATTCTTGCTCACAAAAAACAATTACATGAGCATTTGCTCCTAATCCTGTAAATTCCATATCTTCAGTAACAACTCTTTCAGGCCCTCTTCCTGTGGCATGTTTCATAACTGTATATCCAGGAACATTAGCTTTTTCTAATGTTTTAATGATTGCATCTAGTTCTCTTTCACTAAATATCAAATCTAATCTTTTCATTTTTATAAAGGGGATAGTGGGATAATAGTATTTACTAAACTCATATATATGGGAATGCCGAGAACTATATTGAATGGGAAAGTTAAACCTAGTGTTGTTGAAATATAGTAACTAGATCTTGCTTCTGGGACTGTCATGCGCATAGCGGCAGGAACTGCTAAATATGAGGCGCTTGCACATAGAACCACAAATAAAAGTGCATTGCCAGATCCTAATGATAAAAATCTTGCAATGAAAACACCTATAAATGCATTAAATAAAGGCATGAAAATTGCAAAGCCAATTAAAAATGAACCTGCATTTTTCAGCCTCGGCAATCTTTGAGCAGCGACTATTCCCATATCTAACAAGAAGAAGCACTCTGCTCCATAGAATAATTGGCCAGTAAATGGCTCCATTTTTGTAATACCTGAAGGATTACTCGAAGCAGTCAGAAATCCGACAATTAAGCTTGAAAGCAATAAATAAACTGATCCATTTAAAAGCGATTCATGTAAGATTGCGCTTAGATGCATTTTCCTTGATTTTGGTCTATTTTTGGGAGCTGCAAATTTTACAAGTAATAATCCAACAATTATTGCAGGAGATTCCATTAAAGCTAAAGCGCCAACCATAAACCCATCAAAGGCTATTTTTTGACTTTCCAAAAAACTTTCTGCCGAAATAAATGTAACAGCGCTAATTGAACCGTATGCTGCTGCTATTGCGGCTGAATTAAAGACATCAAACTTAAATCTTAAAATTAAAAATCCAATCAGCGGGATTACAAGTGACATCAGTATTGCAGCACTTAAAGTAGGCAAAACTTGATCTGTAAAACCACTTTTCTGTATCTCTATACCTCCTTTAAACCCAATAGCTAATAGCAAATATAAGGAGAAGAGTTTAGGTAATGGAGCTGGTATTTCTAAATCAGATTTAAAGAGTACTGATATTGCTCCAATCAAAAAGAAAAGAACTGGTGGGGCTAATACATTTTGCAGAATTGGATTTATTTCCATAAATTACTAGGCTATTTCATTTAGAGCAGTTTCTAAAGCTTCTTTTCTTGTTTCAATAATGCCTTCAACCCCAAACTTAGCTAATCTATCTTTTACTTTTTCATTAGCACCAGCAACAAATGCTTTTCTGGAATTATTTTTTGCTTCTTGCATCATATCCTCTATTGCCAGAGTCGCAGTAACTCCAAGTCTTGGCACGTCAGTTATATCTAGTATTAAAACCTTATAGTTTCTTACTAGCATCATTCTCTCAGATATACCTTTAGCCGCTCCAAAACTAAGTGGTCCTTTAAGTCTAAATAACATTACTTCTCCTGAACATCTATCTAGTAGTGCTTTTTCATCAGCAGGCAAAGCATTTTTCCCTTGTTCATCTTCTGATAAAGGATTATCCTCATCCATACCTTCTAGTTGAGTTTCGGTTATTGAATCAATAGTGAGCATATTTGCTATGAATACACCGACTAAAACTGCCCAAATTAAATCCCAAAAAACAGTCATTAGTAATACTCCGTACATTACAACTGAAGTTTTTAAAGATAATTTGTGAGCCCTCCTCAAGAATCCCCAATCAATAATATCTAAACCAACTTTTATAAGAATTCCTGCTAGCAATGCAGTTGGTATTTGCTCAGCTAAAGGTCCTGCACCAACTAAAACTATCAACAATACAACCGAGTGAACCATTCCAGAAATGGGAGTTGATCCTCCAGATTTAACATTTATAACTGTTCTCATGGTTGCTCCTGCTCCAGGTAAACCTGAAAACAGACCAGCAACAGCATTTCCTATTCCTTGACCAATGAGTTCCCTATCAGAATTATGTTTTGTTTGAGAGATATTGTCTGCTACTAAAGATGTCAGTAATGAGTCAATTGCACCAAGTACTGCTAGGACTAAGCCTGCTTTGAAAATAATTGGGAAATATTGATTAAAACTTGGTAAATTTAAAGATGGAACTCCCCTTGGGATTTCTCCGATTCTATCAATAGCTCCATCTCCAAAAATTAATATTGATATTGGGGTAACTATCAATAGGGCCAAGAGAGGGGAAGGAACCCACTGACTTATTTTTCTAGGAGTAAGAAATACTATACCTAGTGTCATCATTGCTACTCCAATAGCCGCACCATTGGGCTGGAAATTTGAAAATACAGTAGTTAAAGATTCGACTACTCCACCTCGAGTGCTAATTCCAAGTAATGGTCCAATCTGAAGCGCAATGATTATTACTCCAATACCAGACATAAATCCTGAAACAACAGAATATGGAACTAAAGTGATGTATTTACCTAATTTTAAAATGCCGAATAATATTTGCAGTAAGCCGCCAATTACTACCGCTGCCATAACTAAAGGTAAAATTTGTCCTGCAGAAAGATCTCTTGGAACCCCTACTGCTGCTAAGCCTGCTACTACCCCTGCGACAGTTACACTCATGGGTCCGGTAGGTCCACTAACTTGAGCAGGTGTTCCGCCGAATAATGCTGCTAAAAAACCAACTACTACTGCTCCATATAGTCCATAAATCGCTCCCCCAGGTCCTAACGCAGCATTACCAAAAGCAAGAGCGAGAGGCAAAGCCACCACTGCGGCTGTAATCCCTCCTAGAATATCGCCTCTTACATTCTTTAGATGAAATCCATTAATTATTTTCAAAGATACTCTCCTTAAAATAAATACTTAACTAGAAGATATTATCTCTTAATGACGTAAATTTGTGAAAAATGAAGAATGTGCAAAATACTTTTGTAACTTTTTTTGCTCGTATTAAATAAATTTTAGTTAATTTTCCTGAACAAAATTAGTCTCTGATTGATTTATGTGCGAGGTAAGCGATTAATCTAATATATAAATATTTTTCAATTTAAATAATATTCAAATGAATTCTATTATTCGTCCTAGAAGGTTAAGAAGAACTGAGGCAATTAGAGAAATGGTTAGGGAAAACCATCTAATGGCATCGGATTTTATTTATCCATTATTTATTCATGAAAAAGACTTTAAACAGGAAATTTCAGCAATGCCTGGAACTTATAGATGGGGTATTAATGACTTAATAAAGGAGGTTACTAGGGCATGGGAATTGGGAATAAGGTGTGTGGTTCTTTTCCCGAAAATTAACGATAGCTTAAAGACTGAAGATGGTGCAGAATGTTTCAATGAAGATGGTTTAATACCTAAAGCTATACGAATATTAAAAAAAGAGATTCCAGAAATGGCAATAATGACAGATGTTGCCTTGGATCCATACTCTTGCGATGGTCATGATGGATTAGTTGATGAAACTGGAAAAATATTGAACGACGAAACAATCGAAATTTTAAAAAAACAAGCTTTAACACAAGCAAGAGCTGGAGCAGATTTTATTGGTCCTAGTGACATGATGGATGGGAGAGTTGGAGCAATCAGAGCTTCTCTTGATACTGAAGGATTTAGTGATGTAGGTATTATTAGTTACACAGCAAAATATTCATCTGCTTATTACGGTCCATTTAGAACTGCTTTAGATTCGGCTCCTAGAGAAAATAGTAAGAAAATAATTCCAGATAATAAGTCTACATATCAAATGGACCCTGCCAATTCAAAAGAGGCTTTAATTGAATCAGCATTGGATCAGTATGAAGGAGCTGATATTTTGATGGTAAAACCAGGAATTTCATACTTGGATATAGTTTATAGATTAAGCACTTTTTCAAATAAACCCATAGCTGCATACAACGTTAGTGGTGAGTATTCCATGGTAAAGTCAGCTGCTATGAAGAACTGGATTAACGAAAAAGATATTGTTTTAGAGACATTACTTAGTTTTAAAAGAGCAGGAGCAAAATTAATACTCACTTATCATGCTTGTGATGCATCTCAATGGTTGCAGGATACTTAAAAACTCATTATTAACAAGAATTTGGTTTATTCTTAGATAAGTAATAAATTAACTGCTTTGTTTTGAAGTTTTCACAAGGAGTAAATAGGATTGGTCACATTGCACTTAGAGTAGAGAATCTCGAAAGGGCGAAATCTTTTTATATTAAGCTGGGTATGAACTTGGTTTGGGATGATAAAGATTGGTCTTATTTAGAGGCTGGTAAAGGGAGAGATGGACTTGCGTTGTTAGGCCCTAGCTACAAAGCTGCGGGACCTCACTTTGCTTTTCATTTTGAAAGTAAAAAAGAAGTGGAAAATATTCAAAATGATTTAAAAAATTCTGGTGTAAAAGTTGGTCCTTTACATGAGCATAGAGATGGAACAGCATCTTTTTATATGAGGGATACTGAAGGAAACTGGCTTGAGATGCTTTATGTTCCCCCTGAAGGGATTCAATCGAATGTTTGATTCTTTTTTTGTATGCAAGAGAAAAGTTATTCCAAAAAATCATATTCAGATAACACCTTAGAAGAAGAATCTATAAACCTTTTAGAGTGGGATTCATTAAAAACGCATTTATCTTCATTCGCCGCAACGGAAATGGGTAAACGATCAATTTTAAGTTTTGTTATTCCTTCAGAATACGATTCATCTAAAAGACTTTTGAATGAAACTGTTGAAATTAATGAGCTAGAAAAAAATTTAGATAAATCAATTAGTTTTTCTGGTGTTTTTGATATTAATAGAAATATTGAAATTTGTTCCAAGGGAGGTGTAATTTCATCTTCTGAGTTGTTAGAAATAGCCAAAACAATTGCTGCAGCAAGAAATTTAAAAAAAATCTTATTAGATTTTGAACAAAGGCCTTATATTTCATCATTTACAAAAAATTTAATTGACCATCAGAATATTGAAACGATTTTTAAAAAAGGTATTGAATCGAACGGAAGGATTTCAGACAATGCTAGTAATGAACTATCTATTCTTAGAAAAGAATTTTTATCTAAGAAACTTGAAAGAAAAATATTAGTTGAGAAATTTATTCAAAAGAATTTAGCTTACTTGCAAGATACTACTATTGGAGATCGATATGGAAGGCCTGTTTTAGCAGTGAAAGTTAATTATGTAGATAAATTTAAAGGCATAATTCATGACTCTTCATCTTCAGGAAATACAGTATATTTTGAGCCTGAAAGTGTAGTAAATAAAGGAAATAAGATTGCTTCTTTAGAGGCTAGGATCACAGCAGAAGAATTTAAATTACTTAAAAAATGGTCAGCGGTTGTTAGTGATAATTCAGAAAATCTTATTGAAATGGCATCCATTTTATTGAGATTAGAAAATGCCCTAACTCGTTCAAGATATTCGAAATGGATTGGAGGCAAAACTCCTACGTTTGAGAAAAATCCTATTATTTCTTTAATTGGTTTTTCTCATCCTTTATTGATTTGGGAACATAAGAAAAAAGGAGCCCCTCCCCCAGTAGCTGTCGATTTTTATATAAATAAAAATATTAAGGTTGTAGCTATTACAGGTCCAAATACTGGAGGTAAAACAGCAGCTTTAAAAGGTTTTGGCTTGTCTTTACTCATGGCTAGAGCAGGATTATTGATACCTTCAACTAATAATCCTATTATCCCTTTTTGTCCAAATATATATGTGGATATAGGAGATAATCAATCATTAGAAGAAAATTTATCTACCTTCAGTGGGCATATATCCCGCATAAAAGAGATATTAGATTCCCTTGATCATAAGAAAGGATTATCAGTTGTTTTGCTAGATGAGATTGGATCTGGCACAGATCCTCTTGAAGGAAGTGCACTTGCGATGGCTTTATTAAAAGAATTTGCAAAAAAATCTGATATCACTTTTGCAACTACACATTATGGAGATATTAAGGCTTTAAAATATAACGACTCAAGATTTGAAAACGTGTCAGTTGCCTTTGATGAGGATTCTTTGAAGCCAAAATATATACTCAACTGGGGTATTCCTGGGAGAAGTAATGCTTTGTCAATTTCAAAGAGAATTGGTCTCGATGAAAGCATACTCAATGAAGCTGCAAATTATCTAAAGCCAAAAGAAGTTGACAATATTAACAGTATTATTAAAGGACTGGAGGAAGAGAAGATTAAACAACAAAATTCTGCAGAAGCTGCTGCAGAATTAATTGCAAGGACTGAAATATTACATGATGAACTGAAGAGAAATTATGAATATCAAAAAATAAATGCTGAAAAAATACAGGAAATTGAAAGGTCTAAATTATCAAAACATATTGTATCCGCAAAAAAAGAGGTAATAGATTTGATTAAAAAATTAAGAGATAAAAATGTTAATGGAGAGGATACTAGAATTGTTGGAAAAAGATTAAAGGAAATTGAGACTGAACATTTAACCCAAAAAAAAATTGAAAAGTCAATATCATGGAATCCTCAGGTAGGCGATTTTGTGAAAATTAAAAGTTTAAACAGTACGGGACAAATTGTAGATTTAGATAAAAAAGGTGGTTTTTACGAAGTTAAATGTGGTTCATTCAGAAGCACATTATCTGTAAATGACTTTGAAGGTATTAATGGAGAAAAGCCTAATATCAAAAGGTCAAAAATTGAGATCAAGTCTACAAGAGAAGATTTTTCTTTTTCTAAAATTAGAACGAGTAAAAATACAATTGATGTAAGAGGGCTAAGAGTTCATGAAGCCGAAATTATTATTGAGGAGAAAATTAGAAAATTTCATGGACCACTATGGATTGTTCATGGAATTGGCACGGGGAAATTAAAAAAAGGACTAAGAAAATGGTTATCAGGTTTAAATTATGTTGATAAGATTGAAGATGCAGCCAACAACGAGGGTGGACCTGGTTGCAGTATTGCGTGGATAAAATAAAATTTAAAATACCTAGAAAACAATTTAATAAGCGTATTAATTAAGTGCAATTTATTGATCAAGCAAACATTATTCTTAAAGCTGGAAAAGGTGGAAATGGAATAGTTTCATTTAGAAGAGAAAAATTTGTTCCTGCCGGAGGACCTTCCGGGGGGAATGGTGGCAGAGGGGGGTCAGTTATTTTGATGGCTGATAATAATCTTCAAACATTATTAGATTTCAAATTCAAACGTGAAATAATTGCTGAAGATGGATGCAAAGGAGGTCCAAATAAGAGATCAGGTGCTTCAGGTGAAGATACAATCCTTAAAGTTCCCTGCGGTACAGAAATAAGGGATATTAAAACCGGCATTATTTTAGGAGACTTAACTAAAGATAGACAGAGTTTAACTATTGCCATTGGAGGCAAAGGTGGACATGGTAATGCTTACTATTTAAGTAATCAAAATAGGGCCCCAGAATCGTTCACTGAAGGAAAATATGGTGAGATATGGGAGGTTCAATTAGAACTAAAACTTCTTGCAGAGGTTGGGATTATAGGCCTTCCAAATGCTGGGAAAAGTACTTTGATTTCCGTTGTGTCATCTGCCCGTCCAAAAATCGCGAATTATCCTTTCACAACTCTAATACCTAACTTAGGTGTAGTAAGAAAAATTGATGGGAATGGTTGCCTTTTTGCGGATATTCCTGGATTAATATCAGGTGCAGCTGATGGAGTAGGTTTAGGCCATGATTTTTTAAGGCACATCCAAAGAACGAAGATACTTGTTCATTTAATTGATGCAATTGCAGAAAACCCCTTACATGATTTTGAGATAATTGAGCAGGAATTAAAAAAATATGGGAAAGGTCTTTTAGATAAAGAGAGGATAATAGTATTGAATAAAATGGAGCTGGTAGATGATGATTATTTGAAAATAATTTCAAAAAAGTTAGAAGATTTATCGAAAAAGAAAGTCTTAGTTATTTCTTCATCTTTAAAAAAAGGTTTATCTTCACTGCTTTCTGAAGTATGGAAAAGGATTTAACTTAAATTAAAAATTTTATTGTTAAAAAAACACTTGATTTAATAATGAAAATTAGTCATAAATAAGATACTTCTAAAAAAACAATATGAATTTCTATACTTGCTTTGATCAACAAGGAAAAATAATAGCTAGATGTCAAACCATTCAAGATATTGAGGTTTTGAAGAAAATGGGAAGACCGATTGTAGAAGTCAAGGAAATGAAAAATGAGGAGTCGGTTGTATGTTCTCTCACAGGAAGTCCATCCGACTTTAATAGAGATTACTAATATAAATTAATAAATAAAAAAGGGCTTTTAGAGCCCTTTTTTTTTGCATTATCCGTTAAAGGAAAACTTAATCATCATAAACAAGACATTCTGGTTCATCTGGGTTGGCATCGCAGAATAGTTCCAAAGCATTAGGATCGTGCTTATCGTTTGGATGATGATCCTTATATTCTTCGAGTTCTTTTAGCTCTTCAGTTAAATGTCTGACCTTGGGAAGATTGCCCTCTGCTTTTGCAGATTCGATTTCCGATTGATCTTTTTGGATGTGTTCGTCAATGGATTTCATTTTAAGCTTTTCGTACTTTAGTAGACATACATAACATAGTTAATTTCTTATGAAATTGCATTATCTATGAACTAAATAAGTGTTCATTACAACATCATTTTTTTTTCGAAATTGATTTAGGTATTTTTTAGGACTCTAATCTCATTATTTCCTCAAGCGATGATAAAACTGGGATTATTTGATTTGGGTTTAAGGGGAATAGAGCTTTGTAGTAATCCTTTTTCCATTCATTGTCGAAGCATGTCATATTTACATTAGATAATTTAAAGAATTTTAATCTCCATTCAATAATCTTTTCAAAACTTGATAGTTCTTGTTCAGTACATTTGAAAAGTTTGCTATATATCAATTCCCATCTTATAAGCGTTGGAAAAAGGTAAATATCTGCGTAGGTTAATTCTTCGCCAAATATCCAGTCACCTTTATTTTTCTGTAGTAAATTTTCAACTTCATTTATAGCTGCAAAAAGATTTTGACTTGCTTTTTCGTAAGCTGATTGGTTTCTGGCGAAACCACATTTATATACGCCATCATTAATGCTGTTATTAATTAGATCTAAAAATTTTTGATTACAATCTCTTATACTTAATAACTGATATTTTGATTGAAATTTTATTGAATTGAGCAGTCTCACAATCTGTGAACTTTCATTAGACAAAATATTTATTTCATTTTTTACAAAACTAATTAAGAGAGGTAATGTCGCTCTAAAAGTGACAATTTCATTAGCTTTTTTGTAAAGGTCTGAAAGTCTCATACATCCCTTAAACTTTGAAATAAAAATCCATTCGCCATGCTCAATATCTGCTTTTAAAAAAATAACTTTAACTGTTTTAGATAAATGTTTTATTTCGTGGACGAGTAAAGTTCTTTGACACCATGGACAAGAATTCCCAACCAATAAGTAAATTTGTCCATTCTCATTATTAATATCGTATTCACTATCAAGTGTTATACCTTTAGGTCTTTTATAATTACCATGTAAATCTGATGGTGCGAAACCATTCATTAGTTGGGTCCAAAACCAAAACCAGAATTTTTTGGAGGCCTTAATAAGGTATTTATTTTGCATAAAATTTTATTTTTAAAGAAAAAATGACTGTTCAAAGAATACTTATCGTTTCAGGCACTCATGGGAATGAAATTAATCCTGTTTGGGCGGTTAAACACTTCAATAGAGTGGGAAAAAGTTTAATTCATGATATTAAGTATGAGTTCATAATAGGTAATCCTGCTGCCTATGAAAAAGGGTGCAGATATATACATGTAGATTTAAATAGATCTTTTAAAGAAAGTGAGAATTTTGATCAACATAAGAATAGCTTTTATGAAACTAAAAGAGCCAATTTTTTAGTAGATAAATTTGGAATTGACGGATCTATACCCTGTCAAATTGCAATCGATCTGCATACTACTACTGCAAATATGGGAACTAGCATTGTTTTGTATGGGAGGAGATTAAAAGATTTTTGTTTAGCTGCATTACTGCAGAACAAATTTGGATTGCCTATTTATTTGCACGAAAAAGATAAATCTCAAACAGGCTTTCTTGTAGAGGCTTGGCCATGTGGTCTAGTTATTGAAATAGGAGCTGTAGCACAAAATTTTTATGATTCAAAAATCATAGATAGATTCTCTGTAATAATTCGCTCCCTAAGAGAAGAGATAGATAAATTAAAAAACAACCTTATAGAACTTCCAAAGGAATTAGTTGTTCATGTTCATCAAAGGAGTATAGATTATCCAAGAGATGAAAAAGGAGATATTGATGGTCTAATTCATCCTGAGAGAATAAACCAAGATTGGAAAATGATTAAAAAAGGGGATCCATTATTTTTGGATAGCCAAGGGATTACTCATGAATACGAAGGAGATCAGTTTGTTTGGCCGGTTTTTATTGGCGAAGTTGCTTATAAAGAAAAAAAAATTGCGATGAGCTACACAAAGAAGGAAGTTATTTGTTCTAACAATCAATGGGTTTATGAGTTTGAAAGTCTCTAGATTTAGAAACCTGAATAATAAATCACTGAAAACTAATAAGGATTTTTTATTTAATAGATAAGTTTATTTAATATTCAATACTTTTATTTTTTTTGCTGACTCTTAAGCCTTAAAAGCCTAAATTCTTTCACTCCAATAAATAATAGCCCCAAAAGCCTCTAATTGCAGTCTTCTATGCTTAGCCTCTCTTAAGGAAACTACCTCTCTCGATCTTTTTCCATTAAGAAGCCATTCGATTATTACCAAGTTTAATCCTCAATAACAAAGAAAATCTTAAGACATCGAAGTTCTTTTCCTCTATTTTCCAAAAAATAAGTTTACTTAAAGAAAAATTTTTACACATTTTTAGCGATTTTGGTCTAAAATCTTCAAAGCGGATTTAATTTTCCGTTTTTATTTACACGTCTCACTTTAGAGACATACTTTACGAACTCATGACAACTATTCAGCAGCAGCGTTCTTCGCTGTTAAAAGGCTGGCCACAGTTTTGTGAGTGGGTAACATCAACTAACAACAGAATTTATGTTGGTTGGTTCGGCGTCTTAATGATTCCATGCCTACTTACAGCAGCGGCTTGCTTCATCGTTGCATTCATCGCAGCACCACCAGTAGACATTGACGGAATTAGAGAGCCAGTTGCTGGTTCATTCTTATATGGAAACAACATCATCTCAGGTGCAGTTGTTCCTTCATCTAATGCTATTGGTCTACACTTCTACCCAATTTGGGAAGCAGCTACTGTAGATGAGTGGTTATACAACGGTGGTCCTTACCAGCTTGTAATATTCCACTTCCTAATTGGTATCTCAGCATACATGGGAAGACAGTGGGAGCTTTCATACCGTTTAGGTATGCGTCCATGGATCTGTGTTGCATACTCTGCACCAGTTTCAGCAGCTTTCGCAGTATTTCTTGTATACCCATTCGGTCAAGGTTCATTCTCTGACGGAATGCCTCTAGGTATCTCAGGAACATTCAACTTCATGTTTGTTTTCCAAGCAGAGCACAACATTCTTATGCACCCATTCCATATGGCTGGTGTTGCTGGTATGTTCGGAGGATCTCTATTCTCAGCTATGCACGGTTCACTTGTTACTTCATCTCTAATCAGAGAAACAACTGAGACAGAGTCTCAGAACTATGGTTACAAGTTCGGACAAGAAGAAGAAACATATAACATCGTTGCAGCTCATGGCTACTTCGGTCGTTTGATCTTCCAATATGCAAGTTTCAACAACAGCAGAAGTCTTCACTTCTTCCTAGCTGTATTCCCAGTTGTTTGTGTATGGTTAACTTCAATGGGTATCTGCACAATGGCATTCAACCTTAACGGTTTCAACTTCAACCAGTCAGTTGTTGATGCAAACGGTAAGATTGTTCCTACATGGGGTGATGTTCTTAACAGAGCAAACCTAGGTATGGAAGTAATGCACGAGCGTAACGCTCACAACTTCCCACTTGATCTAGCAGCAGCTGAGTCTACAACAGTAGCTCTTTCAGCTCCAGCTATCGGTTAAGCTTAAAGTTCTTAAATTTACAAGCCCCCATTTGGGGGCTTTTTTTTGTTTAAATTTCAATTGGTTTCATATAATGTTTATATATAGATAAAACATTTGATATT
The DNA here is from genome assembly GCA_902536555.1 of uncultured Prochlorococcus sp. Lineage (GTDB taxonomy): Bacteria > Cyanobacteriota > Cyanobacteriia > PCC-6307 > Cyanobiaceae > Prochlorococcus_A. The sequence continues at coordinate 71,309 of CACAXR010000002.1, forward strand.
TCTATGAGTAGTAGTTTTGGAAAAATCTTTCGTGTTAGTACTTTTGGAGAATCACATGGTGGTGCAGTAGGAGTTATTCTTGACGGATGTCCCCCTAAGTTAAAAGTTGATATAAATCTGATACAAAATGAATTAGATAGGCGCAGACCTGGCCAAAGTGACATTACAACACCGCGAAATGAAGAAGATAAAATTGAAATATTAAGCGGGATAAAGGAAGGGTTAACACTTGGAACTCCAATAGCAATGTTGGTAAGAAATAAGGACCAAAGACCAGGAGATTATAATAATTTAGAGCAGGTATTTAGACCCTCTCATGCAGATGGTACATATCATCTGAAATATGGAATTCAGGCAAGTTCTGGCGGTGGAAGAGCCTCTGCTAGAGAAACAATTGGCAGAGTAGCCGCTGGTGCTGTAGCAAAACAATTATTAAAAACCTTCTCTAACACTGAAATACTATCTTGGGTAAAGCGTATACATGATATTGATTCTGATATCAATAAAGAGAAGATTTCTCTCAAAACAATAGACTCTAATATTGTTAGATGTCCTGATGAAAAGGTATCAGTAGAAATGATCGAGAGAATTAAGGAATTAAAGCGTCAAGGAGACTCTTGCGGCGGTGTTATTGAATGTCTAGTAAGAAATGTTCCCTCTGGTCTTGGAATGCCTGTTTTTGATAAATTAGAAGCTGATTTGGCAAAGGCTTTGATGTCTTTACCTGCCACGAAAGGCTTTGAAATAGGTTCAGGTTTTTCTGGAACTTATTTAAAAGGAAGCGAACATAATGATGCCTTCATCAAGTCTGATGATATTAGTAAGTTAAGAACAATATCAAACAAATCAGGCGGTATACAGGGCGGAATAAGTAATGGTGAAAATATCGAGATGAAGATAGCTTTTAAACCTACAGCAACCATCGGGAAAGAACAGAAAACAGTAAATGCTGAAGGTAAAGAAGTACTTATGAAAGCAAAAGGGAGACACGATCCTTGCGTTCTACCAAGAGCAGTTCCCATGGTTGATGCTATGGTAGCTTTAGTACTTGCTGATCATTTGCTGCTAAATCATGCTCAATGTGACTTAATAAATAATTCGTAGTTTTGTTTAATAAATTATATTTATCCTTAACTTAATTATTTTTGAGCCATTCATATATTTTTGGATCAAATTTTTTATTTTTGACAGCTTTATCTCCAATCACGATTGCTTTATATCCTAAAGATCTATAAGTTTTTACATCATTGATTGATAGGCCTCCAGCAGCAATGAAATCAATACTTTCAAAGTTGAGGATATCTATGGAACTAGCTTTACTTTTTATTGGATAAATTTTGATAATGTTGCAATTTAAATTTTTCGCTTCCTCAAGATCTTTTAAATTTTTAATTCCAGGAATTAATAAATAATTTTTTGACTTCGAATAATTGAAAAGATCTTTATCCCAAAATTTCATCATAGAAAAATTTAATCCAATTTTTAATGAATCTTCTATAGATTGCTTATTGACTATGGAGGCAGAGCCTAAATTAATTCTTGGAAAATTGAGTTTGATTTCGGATACAAAATTCGACCACTTTTCGTTGTTTGACCAACTTACTTCAATATTCTTTAATCCTAATTTTACTAAGGTCCCTAATTCTTCAAAAAATGAATTTCTTATTGAAGTATTTGAGTAAATATTATCTTCCGGTTTTAAGAGTAAAAAAAAAGATTCCTTTTGCAACAAATCAGAAAAAGAATCTTCTTTAATATTCATAGAATATTTATTTTTTAAACTAGATATAATTCGCCACTTTAACTTCTGATCGGTTAAGCAAATCTTGAATATCTTCAGTGTCTATAGTTTCTCTTTCAATCAGCATTTGAGCCATTTCGTCAAGAACAGTTCTATTATCTGATAAAACTTTTTTAGCTCTCTTATAAGCAACATCAACAAGTTCTGAAACCTCTATATCGACTGTTGCGGCAGTGTCTTCAGAGAAGTCTCTTGTAGAACTCATATCTCTACCGAGAAACATTCCACCTTGAGATTGACCTAGAGCGACTGGACCTATTTTGTCACTCATACCAAATTTAGTGATCATTTGTCTTGCTACATTGGCAACTTGTTGTAAATCATTTGAAGCTCCGGTTGTTACCTCTTCTTCTCCATAGACAATTTCTTCAGCGACTCTTCCACCAAGAGCTACAGCCATTTGATTTTGAAGATAAGAACGAGAGTAAAGACCAGATTCCATTCTTTCTTCACTTGGAGTAAAGAATGTCAAACCTCCGGCTTGACCTCTAGGAATTATTGAAACTTTTGCTACGGGATCATAATCAGGCATTAATGCTCCAACGAGTGCATGACCAGCTTCGTGATAAGCAACTAATTCTTTTTTCTTATCACTGATGACTCTATCTTTTTTTTCTGGACCTGCCATAACTCTTTCAATGGCATCACCGACTTCATCGTTACTTACTTTGTCTAAATCTTTTCTAGCTGCAAGAATTGCTGCTTCATTTAAAAGATTAGCTAAATCTGCACCAGTAAATCCGGGCGTTCTTCTAGCAACTTTATCTAAGTCAACGTCTTTTGAAAGAGTTTTATCTTTCGCATGAACATTTAATATCTGTAATCTTCCAGCGTAATCTGGTCTATCTACTGTCACCTGTCTATCGAATCTTCCAGGGCGCATTAAAGCTGAATCTAAAACATCTGGTCTATTGGTAGCAGCAACTATAATTATTCCTGAATTACCTTCGAAACCATCCATTTCGGTTAGGAGTTGATTTAATGTTTGTTCTCTTTCATCATTTCCTCCTCCCATACCAGCTCCTCTTTGTCTTCCAACTGCATCTATTTCGTCAATGAACACAATGCAAGGAGCGTTCTTTTTAGCTTGTTCAAAAAGATCTCTAACTCTACTAGCTCCAACTCCTACAAACATCTCTACAAACTCTGAACCAGATATTGAGAAAAAAGGTACACCTGCTTCTCCAGCTACTGCTTTTGCTAGCAATGTTTTTCCTGTACCAGGAGGGCCAACAAGAAGAACTCCTTTTGGAATTTTTGCTCCTACTGCAGTAAATCTATCTGGGCTCTTAAGAAAATCTACAACTTCTGTGAGTTCTAATTTTGCTCCTTCAACACCAGCAACATCTGAAAAGGTTACTTGTGTGGATGGTTCCATTTGCAATCTAGCTTTGCTTTTACCAAAGCTCATGGCAGGGTTACCACCTCCAGCGTTCCCGCTTTGGGATCTTCTGAAAAGAAAAAATAATCCTCCAATTAAAAGAACTGGGAAAATCAAGCTACTTATAGCTTGTTGCCATGGGTTAGCTAATTTTGTAGGGGTTACAGCAATGTCTACGTTATTTTCGGTTAAGATTTTTAATAAATCTTTGTCGGGGGCTAAATTTACCTCAGATCTGCTTCCATCATTTTCAACAACTTGAGCTGTGGCATTGTCTGGTGATATTAGGACTCTACTGATTTCTTTATCTTGTACTGCCTCTATAAAATCACTATATCTCAAGGTCTTTGTAGAACTTTCAGTACTAGGTTTATCAAAAACTGAAGTACCAATGAAAATTACAGTAATAACAGCTAGGACATAAAGTCCTACGTTTCTCCAACGTTTGTTCACGATAAAAAATTCTTAATAATTCTATAATACTAATAATAAAACATTATTAAGAGCGTCTTAGAACATCTACTACACTTTTGAATGCGAACCATTCAGGAATTGGTTCGCCATTCCTCAATTTCTTTCTAAATTCAGTACCACTAAGTTTCATAATTTCATAATTAAATTCTTTCGCTTCTTCGGCTGTTATATATCCTTTTTCCTTCGTATAAACTAAATTTTTTGAAGGAACAATTTGCATCATCAATTCATCTGCACACTTATTCGCAAAATTCTGGGCATCATATGGACCATAAAAATCTTCACCAGTTGATGACGACTTACAACCAGCCATATCTCTACCAATAATAAAGTGGGTGCAGCCATAATTTCTTCTGATTATCATATGTTGAAGAGCTTCTCTTGGCCCTGCCATATGCATTGAATAAGGTAAAAAAGCCCATTTTATTCTTTCATCAGATATTTCCCCTTCTAATTCTTTGTATGTCAAATATCTAACTTTTCCAGGGATATCATCTTGTTGAGTTGGCCCACAAGTTGGATGAACTAAAACAACTGATTGAGAGGAGACATTATCTGAAAGTAAGGCATTAGTAAATAATTCATAATGTGCTCTATGAATTGGATTTCTGCATTGAAATGCAACTACATCATGATTTGAGGGCAGTGTAGATCTAACTTCTTCTGGGGTTTTGCAGGGGAATTCTCTAATTGGTAGTTCAAAACCATAAACTCTTCCACCTATATAAAATCTCCCTCTCTCGTTAAAAATCATTTTAACAGCAGGATGATCTAAAGAATTAGTCCCATAACAAAGTTCAGCTTCTAAGGATTTGTCAGGCTCCCATTTAGAGCTAACTTCTAAAACTGCTATTTTTTGTTTTTTATAAGTAAGTAATATTGTCTCTCCAGCTTTTACTTTTTCATTATTTGAATCAAATACAATGGGCAAGCCAAAAAGCAACCCGTTTGTATTTCTATTATTTTTAATTACCGAATTGTAGTTATTTTCATCCATAAAACCTTCCAGTGGAGAAAAAGCTCCAACCATCAAAAGTTCTACATCACATGCATTTCTCTCGCTGCATTCAAACTCATAAGTAGCTTTAGAGATAAAATCACTTTTAAGGTTTTTATCTTTAATAAATAAATTTTTTAGTTCCCCTCCATAAGGCGGTATTAGTCCATTATTTTCTGTTTTAGTTTTTTGTTGTAATTCCATTTTTAAATTTATAAAGAAAAATTTTGAAAAAAAAAAGAGGGGTTTAACCCCCTTTTTTTCTTAAATAAGATTTATGCCTTTCTTCCGTAAAGCTCCCCGATTATTTTTACATCAAGTGGATCCTTTGAACCCATATCAGTATCTGAAGGTTGGATAGCTTCAAAAGTACCAGCAAACTCGTCTGTGTCAGAATCTACATTGTTGATTAAAAGTGTAATAACGCCTGTACCGTTTACATCAACTTTAATATTTTCTTTTGCAAGTTCTTCATCATCTCCTCCTAATGCAACTAAACCTTGAGCATATTCAACACCAGTATTTTTAGCTCTTGCCTTAGGATCTAGAAAATCGCCAGTTCTGTAATTAGGTGTAAATGTTGAACCACTAACCTCAGTGCCTGGCTCTATAGATGTAGGTAAATCAGCTGTAAGATCTTTTGCTGAGAATGCAAATGGAACCTCTAAGCCACCAGGAGTTAATACAGTAATAAGTTGAAAATCAATTCCACCTTTTTCTGTGAAAGTTCCTGAATCTATATCTCCATAAACTTCTGTCACTGTGGTGTTATTTCTGGGACTAATAATTTTTGTAGAAACAAATTCTGCAGCTTTTCGTTTTGTCCCGGGCACTTTTACATAAACTTCTGTTGGATGCATGCATATTCCTTTAAGGCTATCTCCATTCCCTAGAGATATTGATCCGATAAGAGATGAGTCTAATGTAGGGCAATCATTAGCTTTTCCTGTGTTTACAACATCTGTGAATTGTGCGTTTCCTCTTTCAGAAAAAGCAAATGTTTTAACAGGCACGAAAGCAAAAGTTATACAAATTGAAATAACAAAAGCTAAGAAAGAACGAATTCTCATAATTAAAGTTGCAGTAAAGTTCTGTGACGATAGATTAAAGGTCATCTAAATAGTTTAGTACGGATATTACAAGGGAAAGGACCATAAAAGATAGGACTTTTAAATCCTCGAAACAACCCGTAGCTTTTTGGATTTTAAAAAACTGGAATTATTTTAAGCTATCACATTATTTTTAATGATTAAGATTACAAAAAAATACAAATTAAGAAATTTTTTTTTATTTTTTTAATGAAATAACTTGGGTTATTAATTTATTTGCCAAATCAATTTTTGATGTTTTTTTAATATAATATTCCATATTGTTCGCATCAAAGAGCCAACCCTCATTTTGTGCTAAAAAGCCAAATCCTTGGCCTTCAAGATCAATTGGATTTGCGAATAGATAATCACAACCCTTTTGAATAATCTTTTGCTTTATTGTTATTCTTGCTTCTTCGATAGATCCTGTAAAAGCACAAAAGCCTACAAAAACTTGGTTATCTTTTTTTGATTTACTAACTGTTTTTAAAATATCAGGGACTAGCTCAAAGTTTTTGTTCAAATGTTCATTAATTTTATTTTTTTGAATTTTAGCTGAAGTATCTGAGGTTATTTTAAAATCAGATACTGCTGCATTCATGAAAAAATAATCACAAGTTGATATTTCATTATTAAGTGCCCTAATTAAATCAACACTAGTTTCAATTTCATATCTTTTTATTCCATCAGTAAGATTCTTATCGATTTTTAAAGGGCCATGGACATATTTTACTTGTGCTCCTCTGAACCTCGCTACTTGAGAAAGAAGTAGGCCCATAGCTCCTGAACTTTTGTTAGTAATGTGTCTTGCCGCGTCAATTTTCTCTGAGGTACACCCTCCAGTTATTAAAATTTGTTTATTAAGTAAATCTTTGCGATATTCATTTTGTTTGTGTGAAGCTATAAATTCAAGAGCTAATTCAATTAGATCATTTGGAGGTATCTTACCGATGCCAATAGCATCACACGCTAAGAGGCCTTCACTTGGTTGCAAAGACAAAACATTTTCATAATTCTGTAGATTCTCATAATTTTTTTGGACAGCTTTATTTAGCCACATTTGTGTATTCATTGCTGGTGCAACAATAATTGGCTTAATATTTGCTATTAAGATGCTTGGGATTAATCCCTCTGCATTTCCAGTTACCCATTTTGCTAATGTTGTGGCTGTTAAAGGCGCAATGATTAAAATATCAGCCCAATTATTTAGTTCTATGTGAAGAGGTGTTGATTGACTATTTGACCATTGATCATTATCTAAAATGCAAGGGTTTCTACTCAAGATAGAGAGAGAAAGAGGCTTTATTAATTTTTCTGCTTTTTCAGACAAAACGCATCTTATTTCATAATTTTCTTTCGCTAATTGGCTAACTAATAATGGAATTCTTACAGCTGCAATACTCCCTGTTATTAATAACAAAACCTTTATTTTAGAGTCCTTACTTTTAGTTTTCATCGAAAGGTTCCTGATCGAGAAGATGGATATAATTAGTTGTTAATTCAGGTCTATTGATGGCAAGAGCCCTCAGTAAGTGCCAATCTTTTAAACCATCAAATGGAGTATTATAGTTATCTTCCTCTAGTCTCCTTGCGAGCTCAAGGGTCATTTCTTCATCAAAAGAATTTACTAGTTCCTCACTTATTTGATTTTCAGAAATGAATTTCATATTGAGTAAAGACAATATATTCTAATAATAAAGCCTCAAGTAATTTTTTAAAATTGATATAAGTGTTAAGAAAATATTTTAAGGATTTGAAAAATTTTAATATTCATAATCTTTTCAAATTATTGTTAGGTAATTTATGTTCATTCTCAATCATAAATATGCAATCTCTCCTTTTCAAAAATATTCTCTCTTAAAATATTACTGTCATTATTTATCTCATGTCACAAACCAAAAGAGAGCAAGTCATTAGTCACATACGCTATTTAAGACAAGAGCTCAGAGAAATCCATTTAGGAATAAAAGAGGATGATCTTTTCCCTGATCCAGGCGAATTGAGAGGATTAATGGCTCAGTTTGAAGCATTACTTGAATTAATAGAAGGAAATACTAAAATTCAATCAAACTCTGAAGCGGCTTAGTTAAATACAAAATGGTTGTTAAACCTCAAAAAACAAAATTTCAGCTAAAAATTGTGGAAAATATTCAGACATTAAGTATTTGGGCTAATAATCCATGGCGAAGATATTCAATTTCTTTGATTACACTTTTAATTGGTTACTTCATTGGAAGTTCTATTGGTATGGTAAGTGCCGTTGTGGAACTAATGGATCCTGTATCTGCTTTCTTATCAGTAGTTTTTATAGAGATTTTAATAGTTCTAAGAAGAAATTTTAGATTTGAAAGGGAAAAAAAATTTTTAGTACTTTTTTTAGATTCTCTTAGATTAGGATTGTTTTATGGTTTCTTTACGGAAAGTCTAAAGTTGCTATAAATTTATTCTTTGTATTTCTGTAATAGATAAAGCAATGCCATTCTTATAGGGATACCATTTGAAACTTGATTATTAATTAAGCAATTAGGATATTTATCTACTACTTTACTACTTATTTCAATATCTCTATTAATAGGACCAGGATGGAGAATTGGAATTTCCTTATTATTCAAAGATAATTTCTCTGGGGTTAAGCCATAATCCAAACTATATGAATCAATGCTACTAAGTAAATTCTCCATCATTCTTTCTTTCTGAATTCTCAAAACAATAATCGCATCTGCAATTTTTATTGACTCTTCCAATGATCTAGAAATTGTTATGGAACCTCTTGATTTAACAGGATCTTTTATTTGATTTGGCGCAGGCGTTTTTAAAAAATTAATAAATTCATCAGGTATTAATGTCTTAGGACCACATAAGATTATGTCTGCACCGAATGCACTTAAAGCCCAAAGATTAGATCTGGCAACCCTTGAATGATTAACGTCTCCAATTATTAAAATCTTTTTGGAATTTAAAACCTCTGGATTTAGTGTTTTTTTGGAAAAGAATTTTATTAATGTATAGATGTCAAGCAATCCTTGGCTAGGGTGACTGTGTAATCCATCTCCAGCATTTAGAACTGAAGTCTTGGAATTTATTGCATCAAGTTTTTTAGCGATCTCAAAGGTTATATAACTTGATGAATGTCTGATAACTAATGTATCAGCCCCCATAGCAGAATAAGTTATGGCTGTATCAATTATTGTTTCGCCTTTTGTTAAAGAACTCGAGGATGGAGCAAACGTTTGGACATCAGCAGAAAGCCTTTTTGCTGCAAGCTCAAAACTATTTTTTGTTCTTGTACTAGGTTCAAAAAATAAAGAAGTTACCAAAGTCCCTTGTAAGGCCGGTATCTTTTTCGTTCCTGCATTCTTTAGTGCATCAAACCTATTAGCTAATTCAAATACTGACTCATAATCTTTAATTGAAAAATTAGCTAGTGTGTGGATATGTTTATGAGGCCAAATTTGCATTATTTTTAAAAGATAAATGATTATTGAAATTTAGGTGTTCTGTCACCTTTTAATCTTTTACTTACACTCCTACTATTTTTGAGATACCAACGCCATTTTATATTTTTTGCCTTTGATATGCCAATTCTCGTAGTTTGAATAAGATCTTTTTCTTCTAGAATGGTTTCTCTTGGAGAAATACATAATGATTTGTTATTAAGAACTTCAAGTGAGTTAAATGAAATGTCTACGCTGAATGTCTTAGTGACTAGTCCAGGTCCAGAAGCTAATCTTTCATTATTTTTAGAGATAAAAACTGATCTTATTAATACACCACTCGCAAAATTTTCTTTATCAGTAACTATGTTTAAACAATGATGAATGCCATAAGATTTGTAAATATAAAATGTGCCAGGTTTGCCAAATAATGATTTGTTTGACTCAGTCATTTTGCGGTAGCCATGACAGGCCTCTTCTTCCTGTGAATATGCTTCAGTTTCAACAATAACCCCCTTAAATTGATCTATCTCATTATTTTTTTTTATGAGGTGACAGCCTATTAAATCAGGGGCAACAAGTTTAGAGTGTCGATAAAAAAAATTTTTTGGAAATAATTCTTCTTCTATTTTTCAAAATTTATCTAATAACATATTTAGCTGAGAAAAATAATAAAGGCTATTAATTGATATAGATTTTCAAAAAGATGTGATTATTTTTTTTAAATTTTTCGAAATTCAAATGATATGCAAATAAGATGCTCTTAATAAACTATTATTTAAGTAAGAAAGATCTTAATGGTATGACAAAAATAACTAAAGAGGAAGTAAAAAAAGTTGCTCATTTAGCGAGATTAGAACTTAACGAGAATGAAATTAATAATCATGCAGAACAATTAGAAAAGATATTGGACTATATAAGACAACTTGAAAAAATTGATACAGATGACATCCCCTGTACAACAAGAGCTATAGAAGTTATTAATGCATTTAGAAAAGACGAAAAGAAAAATTCTGATATAAATGAAGAGCTTTTAGAATTGGGTCCATCGAGAGAAGATAAATATTTTAAAGTACCAAAAATTATTAATGAATGAGTTAACTATTTGCTTCCAATAAATGTTTTGTTGACTATTTTTAATAAAAATTTTTTTATTTTAAAGCCTGGATATAAATTTATGATTTTTCTTATTTTCCCCCTCTTTTTGCTATGACTCCTTACACCTATTAATAAATCATAAATAAAGTTAAAAATGTCATCTTTACTTTCAAATATCCCAACCCTTTGAGGGGAGCCTTTTTTATCCAATAATGGTTTAGTTTTTTCATAAGCTATTTTATATTCAAACCAAGGAATCGAAGGCCAAAGATGATGAATGAGATGATAATTTTGTCCCATTATTAATAAATTCATGAATTTACTTGGATAAACTCGAGAATTTATCCATTTATTCCTTGATCGAAATGGTCTATGGGGTAAATAATCAAAGAATATTCCTAAAGTGACTCCTACCATTAATGCCGGGCCGAACCATAAATTATAAATTAAATTCATAAAGTCAAATCTCAAACCTGCCAAGATAATTGTTATAAATATGGATCTTTCAATTCCCCATTGAAGTAATTCATATCTTCGCCAAAGTTTTCTTTGAAAGAAAAACACCTCATGGTAAAAAAATCTTGGAGCAATTAGCCAAATTGGACCAAAGGTACTGACAATATGATCTGGATCATTTTTGGGGTGATTTACGTGGATATGATGCTGTAAATGAACTCTCGTAAAAACTGGGAAGCTAAACCCTAATAGAATTGCTGAGCCATGACCCATTGCTTGATTTATCCAAGGAACTGGATGAGCAGCTTTGTGACAAGCATCATGAATAACAGTACCTTCAATATGTAAAGCTAAAAACGCAGTGGCTACAAGTAAAGGTAAAGGCCAAACACCTCTATACCATTGCCATATGCTAAGAAAAGCAAGAAAATAACCACCAAAAAATAAACCTAATGTTGGATTCCAAAAACTTGGCGGATCTACGTAATTTTTAATCTCTTTTTGCCAATTAAATGTTTTTGAAGAATTAGTATTTTTCGTTGTATTTTTACTGGTTAAGTTTGAAATCGTTTCTTTTATTCTTTAAATAATATAACTAATATTTTAAGATGATTGCATGTTCAAACATAAAAAATTTCTTTTAAGAGATTTTTAATTTAATTTAATGTGTCAAATTAATCATCTTAAGAAAAAAAATTTTTAAAATAAACCTCTTTCAATTATTATTTTATTTGAGCGGTCGTGGCGGAATTGGTAGACGCGCGAGTTTTAGGTACTCGTATCTTAGGGTGTGGGAGTTCAAGTCTCCCCGACCGCACTTAAGGGAATTTTGATAGATAGTTTGCTTATCCATATCAACTCTTATAATTTAATAAAGTGGTTAATTTAATGAATACTTTGATATTCTATTTAGGAATTTTTTATATTGTAATTGGAACTATTTTTCTAACTGTACCGATAATTTATCTTGAGCTCGGTAAACCAAAAGACTTAATAAAAGCTTTTTTAAATTTATTAATAGGTTTGATATTAATAATTAAAAATAAAACATTAGATGTGTCATTTTTTGTTATTTTCCTTTTTTTAACAGTACTAGTTATTTTTTATCTAGTAGAGCTTTTTTTATCTAGATGGTACCAATTGACAGATAGCGAAAAGAAAAAATTAACTACCTTCATGGAGTTTAAAAATAACTTTTCGAAAATATTGGAATCTATTAATCTGGTATTTGGTGATTTAAAGAAACCTTCAAATTTTTTTAATTTTGGTAGCAAAAATAAAAATACAACCCCAAAAAAGTGGGTAAGAAATGATAAAAATGATAATATTAAAGTCTGAAATCAAATAAATTGGTTAATTGAAACATCCACAAAAAACTACAGGTCAATTAAGAAACAATATAATGAATTAGATTTATTTAAATAATTCTTTTGATCACCAATATTTCTTATATCCTCGTATGAAATCTCAAAATAGCAAAGAACAAAAACCAGACTTCTCTTATAAAGAAACTTTAAATTTACTAAAAACTGACTTCTCGATGCGCGCTAACTCAGTTATGAGAGAACCCGAGATTCAGGATTTTTGGGCTAATAATGATATTGATTTCAAATTAGGTTCAAGCAATTCAGGAGAAATATTTACATTACATGATGGTCCTCCGTATGCAAATGGAGCGCTTCATATGGGTCATGCCCTTAATAAAGTTTTAAAAGACATAATAAATAAGTACAAAACTTTAAGAGGATTTAAGGTTCATTTTGTGCCTGGTTGGGACTGTCATGGATTACCAATTGAATTAAAAGTTCTTCAGAATTTAAAATCTGATGAAAGAAATAATCTTGACACTCTAAATCTAAGAAAAAAAGCAACAGATTATGCCCATGTTCAAATTAATAATCAAAAGGAGGGTTTCAAAAGGTGGGGCATATGGGGAGATTGGAATAACCCTTACTTAACTCTTAAGAAAAGTTATGAATCTGCTCAGATTGGAGTATTCGGAAAAATGTTTTTAAATGGCTTCATATATCGAGGTCTTAAACCTGTGCATTGGAGTCCAAGTTCAAGAACTGCACTTGCAGAAGCAGAATTAGAATATCCTGATGAACATTATTCAAAAAGTATTTATGTTTCATTAAAAATCACTAAAATACCTGAGGAAATTCTATTAAATTTCATCCAAGAAAATCTAAATATCACAAAAGATTTTTTTCAAAATAATTCTTTCATAACTATCTGGACTACTACTCCTTGGACCATACCTGCAAATGAAGCGGTTGCAGTAAATCCAAAAATAAAGTACGTTTTTGCCATCGATGAAGAGAAACGAATTTACCTTTTTGCAGAGGATTTATTTTCTGAAATAAGTAACAAATTTAATAAAAATTTCAAGGTGCTTTTAGAGGTTAAAGGCTCTAAATTGGAAAATATTCAATATCAACATCCCTCTAAGAATAAAAATTGCAAAATTGTAATTGGAGGAGATTATATAACTACAGAATCAGGTACTGGAATTGTTCACACTGCGCCTGGTCATGGGATAGATGATTTTAATGTGGGTCAAAAATATGATTTACCAATAACGTGTGTCGTTGATGAAAAAGGTAACTTAAATGAATATTCTGGTCAATTCAAAGGATCAAATGTCCTGAAAGATGCAAATGATTTAATTATTGAATACTTAAAGGGAAATAATTTACTTCTATTACAAGAAAATTATAATCATAGATATCCGTATGATTGGAGAACTAAAAAACCAACTATTTTCAGGGCAACAGAACAATGGTTTGCATCTGTAAATGGCTTTAGATCATCTGCATTAAAGGCAATCGAAGATGTTGAATGGATGCCAGAGACTGGAAAAAAAAGAATTCATTCTATGGTTGTTGGTAGAGGAGATTGGTGTATTTCTAGACAAAGGTCATGGGGAGTTCCTATTCCAGTTTTTTATAAAAAAAATGGTAATGACATTCTCCTTAACAACGAGATAATTAATCATATTCAAAAACTTTTTAGTGAACATGGAGCAGATATTTGGTGGGATTGGGAGGTAAAGGATCTTTTGCCAGAAAATTATGCAAAAGAATCGGATCTATGGAAAAAAGGAACAGATACAATGGATGTTTGGTTCGATTCAGGTTCTAGCTGGGCCGCAGTATGTGAATTAAGAAGTGAACTAAAGTATCCAGCAGATCTTTATTTAGAGGGCTCAGATCAACATCGAGGATGGTTCCAGTCTTCTTTGCTAACATCTGTTGCAGTCAATGATAAACCTCCATATAAGAAAGTTTTAACTCATGGTTTTGCACTTGATGAAAACGGAAGAAAAATGAGCAAATCTTTAGGAAATGTTGTTGATCCAAATATTATTATTAATGGAGGTAATAATAAAAAAACTGACCCTGCTTATGGTGCTGACGTTTTAAGGTTATGGGTAAGCTCAGTAGATTATTCAGTAGATGTTCCTATTGGTTCAAATATACTCAAGCAACTTTCAGATGTATATAGAAAAGTTCGTAATACTGCAAGATATCTTCTAGGTAATATTCATGATTATGATCCTAAAATTGATAGTTTTGAAATTGATCAATTGCCTCTCTTAGATCAATGGATGTTAGGTAGATTAGTTGAGGTTACAGATCAAATATCAGATGCTTATGAAAATTATGAATTTTCAAAATTTTTCCAAATCTTGCAAAGTTTTTGCGTTATAGATTTATCGAATTTTTATTTAGATATTGCGAAGGATAGGTTATATGTCAGTTCTAAATCACAATTTAGGAGAAGATCATGTCAGTTCGTTATGTCAAAAGTTGTTGAAAATTTAGCCGTACTTATTTCTCCAGTACTTTGTCATATGGCTGAAGATATTTGGCAAAATATTCCATATTCAACTAAAGAAAAATCAGTATTTCAAAGAGGATGGCCAATATTTTCGCAGTCATGGAAAAATCAAATACTTGATGAGCACATTGCAAATTTAAGAAATTTGAGAGTTGAAATTAATAAGGCTATAGAAGGATGTAGGAGCAAGCAAATAATTGGAGCAGCTTTAGAAACTGAAGTTAATTATTTACCTGAGGATACAAATTTAAAAGATTCACTTGCTTGGCTAAAAGAATTTGGCAATCAAGATGTAGATTTATTTAGGGATTGGCTTATAGTGTCAAACTTCCAAGTGGTATCTGATTTGATGGAGAATTCTCTAATTATTGATAACAATGCAATTGGTAAAATTCAGATAATAAAGGCTCAAGGTCAAAAATGTGATAGATGTTGGCATTATCAAAAAGAAACTTTTAATGGAATCCAAAATACAAAATTATGTAAAAGATGTTCAAATATTATTAATTCTGAATTTATTTAAATCCAGTTTTTTTGATTCAAAAAGAAAATTGAGTTTTGATTTTCTCTTATAAAATTTTCTTCAGTTTCTGTTAAGGGTGCTTTATAAAGTTTGAAGTTTGTAGTTATGTAGGTAAGTGCTATTACTTTTTTTTCTGAATCTATTTCAATTGGATGAGTTGTTGAGCTACTGTAACCTCTAAAAATGATTATTTCTAATTGTTCTTTTTGATTTTTCTTTTGAATATAACCCTCGAGTTTAAGAATTCTATTAGGTATTTCGGAACTTATTTTTTCTAGAATTTTTAATAATTCAATTTCTGCCATTTTCTGAGAAGTAAGAGTTTCTTCCATATTTAGGTAATTTAATTATTGACCATTGAATTAGGCCTAAAGTATAAATTAATAGTGAAAATAATCCTAAAAACTTTACTATTGGCTGAGTAATGTCAGCTCCGAAGAGAAAATTAAATAAATTTTTGATAATCATATAAAACTTTGAAGAAGGCTGAAGCCATATTTCACATGCAGCTGAATTAATCAAAGATAAGCAGCTAAAGTTTTTTAAACTTTGAATTAAGAAATTAATAGATATAAATGTGACTGACCATCTCCATACTTTTGTAGTTGTAATAAGGGAGTTAGAAAAATCATATTCTTTTAATTCATCATTAATGTCATTCCAAAACCAAATTGAAATTGTCATTAAAAATGTTGAAATATTAATTATTAAAAGAGCATAATTATACTTACCTATTAGTAGTAAAAGACTTATCAAAAATAAAATGGATACTTTCCAATAAATAGATAGAAGCTTTTTAACTACTATATTTCTTTTTTTAATTGACCAAAAGAATAACGATATAGGTATACCAATTAGAAATATTATGGAAAGTTGAAAAGATAGCCAAATAGAAAGTTGATTAAGAACGTTCAAAACTTTTTCTTTTTATGTACATAATAATAAAATATCAAACTGTTACTTTTTAAATTACTTTTGACATGGTTAAGAATATTATTCATCTTTACTATTGCAGAGAAATAAATTAATAATTTCATGAGACAACATGTTAATCCCTTAAGCATAAATTTTGATGAAATTGAGAGAATTCCCTCTTTAATTGAGATGTTTCATGATTCTAAATTGCCTCTTCATCTGGATATAGGTTGCGCTGCTGGTGAGTTTTTATTTGATTTGGCTTTTGTTAATACCAATTGGAATTATTTAGGGATTGAAATACGGGAAAAACTAGTTAAAACTGCTAAATTAAAAGCTCAAGATAAAGAAATTAATAATTTACATTTTATATTTGGTAATGCAAATAAAATTTTTAATGATTACCAAAATATCTTTTTGATCAAAAATCTTAGAAGTATTTCCTTTAATTTTCCAGATCCATGGTTTAAGAAAAGGCATTATAAAAGGCGCGTAATTCAGCCAGAGTTTATTAATATTCTTTCGAATTATATGCAAAAGGGATCCCTAATTTTTATTAAAACTGATGTGAAAGATTTATTTCATTACATGGATATCACAATATCAAGCAATTTTAATTTTAAAGCACTAGATAAAAAGGATTTTAATTTTTCTGAGAGTTTTAATCCAAATAAATTTCAGACAAACAGAGAAAAGTACGTAATTTTTAACCAAATTGATATTTTTGAGAGGATTTATATAAAAATTTGATAAATAATTAATTCAGTATTTTTTCAACTTCTAAACTGAGTTTTTTTGTTATTTCGTTTGATAAAGAATTCACTATCTCCTGATTTTTGGCCTCTACAAGCACTCTTATTACTGGTTCTGTGCCACTAGGTCTTATATAAACTCTACAATTATCCGAATAACTTTCCTGAAAATTTTCTATAGTTTGATCAATTAAGATCCTGGTACTTGGATTTATATTTTTAATATTAAAATCTAAATTAATGTTTGTTAGTTTCTGTGGAAAAGGGACGAAACTACTTTGAAACCAGTCATTTAAAGTTATATTTTTCTTTTTACAGTATTTAGAAATTTGAAGTGCAGTCAATATTCCATCTCCAGAAAAATTATTAAGTTTTGAAAGTATATGACCTGACTGCTCACCTCCTAGATAAGCACCTTTTTTCTTTATTGCTTCATGAACGTATTTATCTCCTACATTTGTTCTATACAAAATTCCGCCAATTTTATTCCATGACTTTTCAAAACCCAAATTTGCCATTTGAGTTGATATGAGTAAATTATTTGTTAGAATATTTTGTTCTTTCAGTTCTCTACCCCAAAGAAATAAAATATGATCTCCATCGATTACATTGCCTTTAGAATCTAATCCAATTACTCTATCGGCATCCCCATCGAAGCTAAATCCCATATCTGAAGGATATTCTTTTAATGCTTTTTTTAATGGTTCAAGGTTGGTTGAACCACAATTCATATTAATTTTAAGCCCATTTTGTGAGTTGTTTATAACTCTGACTTCAGCACCAAGATTCTGAAAAATTTTTTTTGCGCAGGTTGTAGCTGATCCATAGCACGTATCTAATATTATTTTCATTCCGCTTAAATTTTCTCTGCCCATAGTTTGGATTAGGCTTTTCATATAAATATCCATAAGCGCTTTATTTGTTTTTATAGAGATATCTTTTATAGGTACTATTGTATTTTGATTTGAATCCTCAATTGATTTTTGAATTTTATTTTCAAAACTTTTATTAATCTTTTGACCATTATTGTCAAAGATTTTAATGCCATTATATTCTGGGGGATTATGACTTGCAGATATCATTATCCCACCACTGAGGTTCTCTTTTTTTATTAAAAAAGGGATGGCGGGGGTAGGGCAGATTCCAAGATTGATAAATTTTTTGCCTCCTGCATTTATACCTTTTGTAATTGCTTGAAGCAGAATATCTCCACTAATTCTTGTATCTCTTCCAATTAATATAGGATCATTATCTTCTAAATTTGAACTTAAAGCATATCCAACTTTATAGGCTAAAGAATAAGTTATTTCTTCATTAAATCTTCCTCTTATTCCATCAGTTCCAAAAATTGATTGCATAATTAGATTTCAGGAATCAAAAATATTATGATTATTATTCATTTCTTATTTTATCAGTTAATTAAAAGGTAAAGAATTTGAATTCTCTTTATTTGTTTAACTTATTTAAGATGTTTTTAGTTAGTAAATATTTATAATGCAATCTGAAAGTACAGAGCCACTTTTAAATACAAATTTAAAAGCAATACTTGTTTTACTAATTGCTTTTTCTCTTATTTCTTTGGTTTTGTTTAGAAATCTCTTTTTTCAATCAACTTACCTTCTTAAGAGTTTTGGAGAATTATCAGTTGAACCTGAAATAGCTTTTAATAACAATAAACCTACTTTCCTTGAATTTTATGCAGAGTGGTGTGAAGTTTGCAAAGAAATGGCTCCAAAAGTATCTGCTTTGAAAGGGGAATACGAAAAAGAGATCAATTTTGTTTTTTTAAACGTTGATAATCAAAAGTGGGAGAAATATATCCGTAAATTTAATGTTAATGGCATTCCCCAAATAAATCTTTTTGATAAAAAAGGTAATTTAAAATCTACCTTTATAGGTAAACAGGAGGAATTAGCAATAAGAGAATCTTTATCTAATTTAGAAAGAGAATTAGAATCTCAAAAAGAAATTCTTAATTCTGAATTTTCAGTAATCAAAGAAAATAAAAATTATGAGATTAATCCTCGTAGTCATGGATAATTTTTACCAATCAAGGGATTTTGCTACCGTTGGAAAACTTTGTTTAAAAATAGACTTACAACTTTGAGCAATAGACTTATGTTCCTCTTGAGTACCATGGGCTGATCTTAAGTGAATGTAATGAATCCATGATCTGCATGATCCAGACATGTAAATTCTCGTTGGAGTTGCTAATGGTAAAACGAATCTTGCACATTCTTTGGCTATTCCTTCAGCGAGCAAATCTTCATATAATTCCAAACCAGCTTTAAAATGTGAAGCAATCTTTGCATTGAATCTTGTTTTTAAATCATCAGGTAGGTCAGCAATAGAATTTTGCCTATTTTTAAAATCTTGTCTTCTTAAATCTGGTAACGGAATTTCCCCCAATTGTGAACTGTCTGCATATCTCTGAGAAAATTCCTGGAAAGTAAATGATCTATGTCTTAATATTTGAGCTGCAATTCCTCTGTTTGTTTCTATCTGTAAAGTCATGAATGACTGTTCAAACACGCTCCAATGTTCATTTCTTATGCAATAACTTAATAATTTTGAATAATCTTCATTTTTCTGGTTTTTTGGATTACTAACTCTTGCTATGTAAGCCATTGTTTTTTCAGCATCAGGAGTTAGCGAAATTAGTTCAACTTTACTCATATTAGATCTTTGCTAGGGTTACTCTCTCTGGTTGATTTTGATATTTGCCTCTTCTATCTTCATAAGTTGTAGAGCAAGGATCACCTTCAAAAAAGAGTAGTTGGCAGATCCCTTCGTTAGCGTAAATTCTACAATCTGCACCTGAACTGTTACTAAACTCCAAAGTTAAGTGCCCTTCCCAGCCTGCTTCAGCAGGGGTTGTATTGACTATAATACCTAATCTAGCGTAAGTACTTTTACCTATACAAATTACAGTTATATTTTCTGGTACTTTCATCTTTTCAAGAGCAACCCCTAAGCCATAGGAGTGGGCGGGCAAAATAAAAAAGTCACCATCATCATCATGGTGAAGAACTGTTTTTTCTAAATTATCAGGATTAAATTTTTTGGGATTCATAACAGTTCCAGGAATATGTCTAAAAATTAAGAATTCTTTTGATGAAAGTCTTAGATCATATCCATAAGACGAACACCCATAACTCAAAACTGGCTTTTGCTGATTATTAGGCTCAAGATGCCTCACTAAATTTGATTGGAATGGGTTTATCATTCCTTCAGCGGCTTTTTGATTTATCCAGAGGTCATTTTTAAGCATTTTTTATGAGCGAAGTTGAGTAATTTGGTTAGCCATTAATAATAAATCTTTAGGAATATCTGTACCAGTAAGGATTACATCTCCTGATATAAATCGGTTTTCAAGTGTTGAAATCAAATCATCTTTATCGATTATCTTCATCTCAATAGCAAGAAAAATTTCATCAAGTATGATTTGATCATTTT
Organism: uncultured Prochlorococcus sp.; assembly: GCA_902536555.1. Classification (GTDB taxonomy): domain Bacteria; phylum Cyanobacteriota; class Cyanobacteriia; order PCC-6307; family Cyanobiaceae; genus Prochlorococcus_A. The sequence continues at coordinate 91,527 of CACAXR010000002.1, forward strand.
CACCAGAAAGTAATTCTTTCTTGCAAAAATTCCATAATTCATAGGTAGATTCATAAATAGATTTTTTTAAATTATTATTACTTTCAATTGCATCAGAATTACTTTGATCAAATGAATGTGATGATCTTACCCAAGTTAAATTACCACAGAGTTTTACTGGGTTACCAATCCCTTGTTTAACCCCTCCTTTCATGAATTGTACTAAAAGAACTTTCCTACCAAGAGCAGCATTTCTTAGAGAGTCCCTAATCACAGAAGAATAACTTCCTCTAAAAGAAGATTGGAAGATTTGGATTTGCCCGTTTTGTGTAAATTTTTTTAAGTTTTTATTGTAAGAAGAACTTATGTTTACAACATCAAAATTATTTTTGGAATAACTGCTAGATGAGCTAATTACCATTATTTAAGTTTTCTTTCTATATGCAGTATAATTTGAATTTAATTACGCTGCATATAGTGTAATTTTACTTAAAAAAGCATTGATAAATTTATAATAAATCGAGAGAAGTTGATAAAGAAACTAAAAAGAATTGAGAATTGTTACTGTTGATACAAGATATTTCAAGGTGCCTTCTTAAATTTTTTATTAATAAAGTTATTTATGATACCTTCTTCTCGAGGATTAAACCGCTTTAGTTCTCAACAGTCTGGACAAAGCAAAATCAACTCTGTTGGAGAACGTTTTCCAATTAATAAATCTTTAATGGATGTAATTAAAGGTTTAGAGGGTGCAAGCACAGAGATGGTTGAAAGATCTAAAACAATATTTTTCCCAGGGGACCCTGCCGAGAGGGTTTATCTGATAAGAAGAGGAGCAGTAAGGTTATCAAGGGTTTATGAGTCTGGTGAAGAGATAACTGTGGCCTTGTTAAGAGAAAATAGTCTCTTTGGTGTTTTATCTCTTCTTACAGGCCATAGATCTGATCGTTTTTATCATTCCATAGCTTTTACAAGAGTTGAAATAATAACGGCACCTGCTAATTCTGTATTAAGAGCAATTGAGGAAGATGCTTCAGTGGGACTACTATTGTTACAAGGTCTTTCAAGTAGAATCCTACAGACAGAAACAATGATAGAAACTCTCACTCATAGAGATATGTCTTCTCGTTTAGTTAGCTTTTTAATGGTTCTTTGCAGAGACTTTGGAGTTGCGAGTGAAAAAGGTATTACAATAGATTTGAGACTTTCACATCAAGCTATTGCTGAAGCTATAGGGTCAACAAGAGTTACGATTACAAGATTATTGGGTGATTTAAAAGATTCAGGGCTCCTTACTATTGAAAGAAAAAAAATTACAGTATTCGATCCAATAGCTCTTGCAAAAAGATTTAATTGATAGATCATTAATTATGATGTATGAATTCTATAAAATAGTGTGGCTTGGATTTTAATTGTTTTTTTAATATTACTGGGAGGATTAATTGCTCCATTTGGAGATTTGCTTGGCTCGAAGATTGGTAAAGCAAGGTTTAGTATTTTAAAATTAAGACCAAAGAAGACAGCAACAATTGTAACGATAATAACTGGAGGCTTCATAAGTGCTATATCTATTGGGCTATTAATTTTATTTAGTGAAGAATTTAGGCAAAGACTTTTTGTCGATATTCCTTTTTTACAAAAAACTTTAGATGAAAGTAAAAAAGCTCTTGTTCCTTTGCAACAAGAAAGGGAGAGGCTTGAAGATAAGATCAAGACTAAAGAAAAGGAATTAAATAAATTGAAAAGTGATATTAAAGAATTTAGGAGAGGAAATGTAGTTATTAAAAGAGGGCAAACCTTATTTATTGCAGAAGTCACTTCAAATCCAAATATAAAATTAGATCTTGGAAAGATTTACAATAGTGCAGATAAATATGTTAAAAAAATTGTAATCCCTAATAAAAAAGAAATAAACAATATTCTTTTATGGAGATCTAGTGATATTTCTAAAATTGAGGGAGTCACAGCAAAAGGCGGAAATTGGGTCATATTGATTAAATCAGCGACTAATGTATTGAAAGGAGATAATTTTGTTTTTGTATACCCAGAATTGCTCCAAAATAAGATTATTGTCAGAAGAGGAGAAGTTATTACCAGTGAAGTTCTTGGAAAAAATGATCTTAATTTTAAAAACATTAATTCAAAAATTCAAAATTTGTTGAGAAAAACTAGAGATAAAATAAAGTTAAGAGGATCTATTGCTAATGAAATTACTACGCGAGGAGACTTTTTAAAAAAAATTAGAGATTCGTTAAATGCTGATCAAAATATTAAATATTTATTGGAGGTACAATCTTTGAAAGATAGCAAAACTGCTGATCCAATAGTAGTTGAGTTGAATTTTACCAAACTATAATTTTATGTTTAAACTTATATCTATTGATCCTGGTAAATATAAATGCGGATTGGTATTGGTTGACATTAGTAAAAAAAAAATTGATCAAGCAATAGTCCTCAAAACTGAATTTCTTCCAAAATATGTGAAAAATTTAAAAAGTGTTCAAAATATCTCAAAAGTCATAGTAGGCAATGGAACAACTAGCAAAGAAAATATAGAAAAACTTAAGTTTATAAAGAAAGATATTATTATTGTCGAAGAGAAAAATACAACTTATAGAGCTAAAAAAAGATTTTTTGAACTATTTCCAATTACTGGTTTAAAGTTTTTAATTCCCAGAGAGGTTTTTACTCTTAATAAAAATCTGGATGCGATATCAGCTTTAATAATTTTGGAAGATTATTGTAATGAAAAATTTACTTTACCTAAAGATATAGACATTAAAACTTGGCTGAAATAATAAATCGATATTCACTTCCTGCCTCTAGTTCATAATCATTTTTTAATAAAAATCTTAATAAGGCATCCTGGATTAATGCTCTTCCCAAAGGAGGGTTCACTAATAATAATCCTTTATCAAAAGACCATGTAAAAGTCCATTTAAATTGACTAGCTTCTACAACTCCTTTAATTTGCCTTTTTGAGAAGCAATATTCTTTAACACTTACATTGGCTGTGGTTTCTGGTTTTGACCGCATTTGTTAAATTTGGTCTTTATCAAAAGAATTTAATTCACTTACTATATAGTCTTCTTTTTTAGTATTTATTTTTTCCAGAGACTTTATTACCCTCTCATATACCTTGTCCAATATTGTTTTTTCTTTTTGGGAAATATTGCCTAATACATGAGAAATAGTATTGAAATTTTTTGTTCCCTTAATTGATGGAGGAGAACCAATACCAATTTTTATTCTTTTAAAATTATGAGTTTGCAATGTTTCAATAATGCTTTTTAGCCCATTATGTCCACCTGAGCTCCCTTTTTTTCTAAATCTTATTTTTCCCAGGGGAAGATCTATATCATCTACAATTATAAAAATCTGATCTAAATTGATCTTATACCAATCTACTATTGCCCTAACAGCATCTCCACTGTTATTCATAAACGTGTTTGGTAGAAATAACCTATAAGTAGAATCATTAATTTTGAATTCTGAGCAGTAACTTTTAAGTTTATCCTTTAATAAAAAATTAGCATCATATTTTTTTGAAAGATCTTCAAGCAGTAAAAATCCAACATTGTGTCGACTTTTTGAAAATTTTTTTCCAGGATTTCCCAATCCAATTAAAAATATTTCATTCATGATGTATTTTTAAATCTCTTGTATTTGAGAAATATAAATATACAAATAAACTATATATTAACTAATTTAAAAAATTCTCAAAAAAGTTTCTTTGCTGATATTCGGGTGATTTAGGTTACTTTATGAAAGGATTCCTGAAACTTAGTTTCCATTCCAATCAACTGAGAAACCTTGTAATAGTAGGGATTGGTTATAAATTTGTAAGAGAATAACTAAAAAAACAAGAAGTAGTAAGCCTATGACTGTCATCACAGGAACTGCTCCCCATCCAGGTACAACTTTTCCTTGACCTGAATTGCCAATTGCTTTTAGAAGACTTCCTAATGCTGTTTTTTGACCCATGTTGAATTCACAAAATCTATTATTATTTCGCTATTGTATAAGAACTTATACATAAATTGTTTACAAACTTAGCAAAATTGATGCAAACTTTATCATCTGCCCCAGATCCTGCAGTTTCCATAGCAGTAACAATTCTGGCATTACTTTTAGCTTTAACAGGTTTTGGTCTTTGGACTGCATTTGGACCTAAAGCTGCAAAGCTGACAGATCCTTGGGATGACCATGACGATTAAATGATTAATTTCAATGAAGTTTTTAATCGAAGTATTTCAAAATCTAGCAAAAATACAAAAAGTAAACTTTTTACCGTAATTTAAATATAAATTTAATAGGATATACACTGACAGCTAACCAATTTCCATGCTTGCCTTAAAAATTTCTGTTTACACAATTGTTTTTTTCTTTGTAGGAATTTTCCTATTTGGATTTTTAGCAAGTGATCCAACAAGAACTCCTAACAGAAAAGACTTAGAAAGTCCTCAAGATTGATCTCGAAATAAACTTTATTAAAATTGATTCAAGGAATTTCTAAAAAAGTAATATTCTTCTCCTTTTTGTTCATTTATTTTATTCAGCCATCAAAATCTGCTGAATTACATAAAATTAATAATAATTCAACTAGTCAGTTTAGTAGACAAAAAATAAAAAAAAATATATTAAATTCTTCAAAACAAAACCTTGCTAGTTTTGATAAATTTTATAAAAATAAGAAATTTTTAAAGAAAAATGAAAGCCCACTTTTAGCTGAACTTGGAGAAAAACAAAATGAGCTTCTCATCCAATCTGATAAACAATCAGAGATAAATGATGTTATCTATGCTGAAGGGAATGTATCAGTTTCATATAGGGGTAAATTATTGGAAGCCGACAAATTAACGTACGATAAATTAAATAAAAAAATTAGTGCCAATGGAAATATAACACTGCTTTTAGGTGATCAAATTTTTACAATTTCACAATTGGAGTATAACTTTAATAGCGAAAAAGGTTATCTATTAGATGTTGAGGGATCTTTAAATACAAGTTCTTTGATGGATGACTTATCTTCAAATTTCAGATTGTCAGATATTAATAAAATAAAAAGTTTACTTAAATTGAAAAAAAAGGAAGTTTTGTATACTCCTAACAAGGTTGAGAATTGGTTGTTTTTTACAGAGAAAATAACCATAGATGGGAATAAATGGAAATCCAAAAAAGCAGTATTTAGTAACGATTTACTAGAATCGAAGCAAGCTAAATTAGCAATTAATTCATTAGAAATTTATCCTCGCGATGAAAAATTGAGATTTAAGTCTTCATTAAATTATTTAATATTTGAAGAAAAATTATCAATCCCTTTTTGGTTGGGCGATAGAGCTTTTGATTTTAATAATTCTAAAATTGATAATAGATGGAATTTAGGATATGAAAATTTAGATAAAGACGGATATTTTATTGGTAGAAAATTAGACTCTATAAATATATCTGATGATTTTGTTCTTGATTTAGAGCCGCAATTCTTGATTCAACGATCATTAAAAGGTTATACAAAAAGTTTTGTAAATAAGGATGAATCAATAACTTCAGATAAGGTTAGAAGAAGTGCTAGTTTTGAAGATTTTTTCGCTTTAAAATCTCAGATAAAAGGTCAAATAAGTAATTGGGATTTAGAAATAGACAACAATTTAAATTCTTTTGATTTTGATAAATTTCCAAATGCATTTAGATCTAAAACAATATTGAGTAAAGATATTAATTTTTTTAATTCAAAGTGGGATAAAAGCTTTTATGGAATTTATAGAGAGAGGGTTTGGAACGGCTCATTGGGTGAAGCTGAAATCTACACAGGTTTTGGTTCAAAATTGCAGAAAGAAAATACTTGGGTTGTTAATGGTGTTAAAAAGACAGAATTTTTATCTTTTGGTTTGGCAAATTTAAAAGCAGAGGCTTTAAATACTAAAAATTTGTTAACCAGCCTAAAAGGTAACTTGTTTTATTCTCTTGATCAGAAATTTCCGATTAGTGTTGAAGATTCTAAAAAGAAATCTATCGATTTTTCATATAGTTATATTCCTGAACCAATCTCAAAAGGTTTAAGTCTCAATACAAGATTAGAAGCATCATATTCTTTCTATGAAAATGGAAATCATCAAGAATATTTAGGTTTAGGTATAGGTCCAGAATTTATTTTTGGAAATTTTAAAGATAAAGCTTTTGACTATACTCGCATTAGTTTTTTCCCTTTTTATAAAATTAATAGTGGAGATAGTGTATTTAAATTTGACAACAATTATGAGAACTTTACCTTGAAAATTGATTTTGATCAGCAATTATTTGGCCCAATTATTCTTAAAAGTGTTGGAACTTTAAACTTGACAAGTGATTCACATGATTATGGTGAATTTATAGATTCTAAAATATCTCTAAATTGGAAAAAAAGATCTTATGAATTTGGTATCTTTTATCAACCTCATAATCAATCAGGAGGTATTTCTTTTAGTCTCTATGGATTTAAATAGCTATAAAATATTAGTATTGAATTTTATATAGGGTAGTTGGTTAAATTTATTTTCTATTAAATTTTCATTATCAAGTAGTGTTGATGTAGCATCCCATTCTCCTGATAAAAACATTTTTCTTGAGCTTTCCTTAATCTCAAGATTGAAATTTAAATCTTGAGATTGTGCTGATGAATTTTTAAGATCAATTTCTAAGAATAAAGATTGATTATCGCAATAGTTTTGTATTTCTTCTATAGATTTTTTAGGAAGCGTAAAACATGGAATTCCAATAGCAATACAGTTACTGTAAAAAATGTCGGCGAAACTCTCGCCTATGATTGCTTTTATACCCCATCTCATAAGCGCTTGGGGAGCATGTTCTCTGCTGGAACCACATCCAAAATTGCTATTAACAACTAGTATTGAGGCATATTTGTTTTCCTCTAGATCAAAAGGATGCTTTCCTTTTAAAGTTTTTCTATCATCCTCAAAAACAGATTCACCCAATGAATCAAAGTTAACACATTTCAAAAAACGCGCTGGAATTATCCGATCTGTATCAATGTCGTTACCAATCAAGGAGATACAATTCCCGTTCATATTTGAAATTTTTCCGATTGGTGGGGTAAACTCTGATTTCATCAGTTGATAAATTCTCTAACGTCACTTACTTTGCCATTAATTGCAGCAGCAGCAACCATTGCTGGACTCATGAGCAGTGTTCTTCCACTGGAAGATCCTTGCCGACCCTTGAAATTTCTATTACTAGAACTAGCACTAACTTGATTACCTATTAGCTTATCTGAATTCATTGCTAAACACATTGAGCAGCCGGGCTCTCTCCATTGAAATCCGGAATCCTTAAATATCTGATCAAGACCTTCTTGTTTTGCTTTAGTGGCTACTTTTTCTGAACCTGGAACTGCAAATGCTTTGACATTCTTGGATACTTTTTTGCCTTTTAATACTTTAGCTGCAACTCTTAAGTCACTGATTCTTCCATTTGTGCAACTACCTATGAAACAAACGTCTACAGGAGTATCTTTTATTAATTGTCCAGGCTTGAAACTCATATATTCATAAGCCTCTTCTGCAACTAATTTATCATTTGGGGATAATTCATCTAAAAGAGGGATTTGTTGATTAATGCTTATACTTTGGCCTGGAGTAATCCCCCATGTTACAGTTGGTTCTACCTTAGAAGCATCTAATTTAATTACGTCATCATAAATTGAATTTTCATCGCTTTTTAATGAGTCCCACCATCTAAGCGCTCTATCCCAATGCTCATTTTTTGGAGCATATAATTTATTTTTAATGTAACTAAAGGTCTTTTCATCAGGGTTGATGTAGCCGCATCTTGCTCCTCCTTCAATAGACATATTGCATATCGTCATCCTTTCTTCCATTGATAATTCATCTATCGCAGGTCCTGCGAATTCATATGCAAAACCTACTCCTGCCTTTACACCAAGTTTATTAATTATATGAAGGACTAAATCCTTAGCATAAACACCCTTAGATAATTTATTGTCACACCAAATCTGCCTAACTTTCAGTTTGTTCATGGCTAAGGTTTGGGTAGCAAGAACATCTCTTACTTGACTTGTACCTATACCAAAAGCAATTGACCCAAAAGCTCCATGAGTTGAAGTATGAGAATCTCCGCACGCGATTGTCATTCCTGGCTGAGTTAGGCCTAATTCCGGTGCTACTACATGAACTATTCCTTGATTACCACTACCAATATTAAAAAATCTTATTTTATGTTCTAAGCAATTTTTCTCAAGTGTTTCAATCATCTGTTCAGCGAGATTATCTTTGAAAGGCCTGCTCTGATTATCTGTTGGCACAATATGATCAACGGTAGCAACAGTTCTATCAGGGAATTTTACTTTTAATTTTTTGTCCTTTAAAGCACCAAATGCTTGAGGACTCGTCACTTCATGGATAAGGTGAAGACCAATAAAGATTTGATCAGATCCTCCAGGAAGATTTGAAACCTTATGTAAATCCCAAACTTTATCAAATAGGGTATCTTGACTCAATTTGTAAAAATAGTTACTTACTATTCGATAATAGGATTAATCGGAGGCTGTTCAAACACACATTTACACTTAGTCTTTGAATTTCTATTCGATTTCGTGTTGAGTTAAATAGTTTTTTTATATTAGTTATATGATTATTCGGTCCTGAAATTGAAATATAGACAAGTCCAACCGGTTTATCTTGACTGCCTCCGTTAGGCCCAGCTATTCCACTAATTGCTATTGCCCAATCTGCTCCTAATTTCTCTTTTACATTAATTGCCATGGTCTCACAAACTTCTTCAGAAACAGCTCCATATTTTATAAGCTTTTCTTTAGAAATATTTAATAATGAATTTTTTAGTTCATTACTATAGGAAACAATACTGCCTTGAAAAACTTGAGATGACCCTGATATTGAGGTTACTGATGAAGATAGAAGGCCTCCGGTGCAGGATTCAGCAAAAACAATAGTTTCGTTCCTCTTGGTTAATTCTTTTATTACAACGCTAGGTAGAGTATCGTTATCCTCTCCAAAAATAAATTTTGAAAAATCTTTTTTTAATTTTTCTTTAATAGGTTTTATTATATTTTTTGCTTCTAGGTCGTTCTTAGCTCGAGCGGTGATTCTGAGTTTAACCTCTCCTAAGTTTGCATATGGAGCAACGGTAGGGTTTTTAAGATTTAATAGATCATTAATTTTTTCAGCAACGCTTGATTCTCCAATACCCGCAAATTTAAGAGTATTTGAAAAAAAGGAATAATTATCTGAGAATTTGGTTTTAATGAAATCATACGCCGTCTCTTCCCACATAGTTTTCATTTCACTGGGTACTCCTGGGAAAGTAAGGATAGTAAAATCTTTTACTGGTTCCCAAATCATTCCTGGGGCAGTGCCCCTAGGGTTATTAATAATTTGAGCATTTTCTGGGAAGAAACATTGTTTCCTTAAGCTGGAGGAATCGTCCTTAAGCTTTGAGTTTGAAAGTTTTTGTTTAATTTCATCCCATAAAAGCGGTCTTTCAAAAAGAGATACATTAAAAGATTTGGCTATTGCTTCAGTAGTTAAGTCATCTGGGGTAGGTCCCAAGCCACCAGTTGTAATTAGAAGATTACTTCTTTTCGATATTTCTTGAATTACTTTTATAATTCGATCACAATTATCACCGACAGTTGATTGCCTAAAGTGATTTAAGCCTAATTTAGATAACTGTTCAGAAATCCATTGAGCATTTGTATTGATAATATTTCCTAAGAGTAGCTCTGTTCCAATAGAAAGAATTTCAACTCCCTTGGAGTTAGGACTCATTTAATTGATGCTTCAAGTTTGCCTTCATAAAGAGGAAAACGATTACATAAGGTTAATACTCTTTCTTTACATTGACTTTCAATCAGTGAATCGTCTGGGTTAAGTAATCTATCAGCAATAATTTCGCCAACTTCAGCAAAAGCATCCTCATTAAAGCCTCTAGTAGTTAAAGCAGCAGTTCCCAACCTTAGTCCGCTGGTTACAAAAGGTGATTCAGGGTCAAATGGAACAGTATTTTTATTTGCAGTGATATTCACTTCACTTACAAGTAAGTCAGCAATCTTACCAGTCATATTGATACTTCTTAAATCGAGTAAAACAATATGGTTATCAGTTCCTCCACTAACGATATTAATACCTCTATTTATTAAAGTTGAAGCTAGAACTTTTGCATTTTTTATTACTTGTCGGGAATAATTAACGAAATCTGGCTGCAAGGCTTCTCCAAATGCAACTGCTTTAGCTGCAATTATATGTTCTAGGGGCCCACCTTGAGTTCCAGGGAAGACAGATTTATCAAATTTCTTTCCAAATTCTGCATCTTTACACAAGATAAGTCCCCCTCTAGGCCCTCTTAATGTTTTATGAGTAGTTGTGGTTACTACATCACAAAATGGTATTGGATTTGGGTGAAGTTTACTTGCTACAAGACCAGCGATGTGGGCAATATCAGCCATTAAGAATGCACCAACTTCATCTGCAACATTTCTAAATGACTCAAAATTGATTGTTCTTGGATAAGCAGAATATCCACATATGATTAATTTTGGTTTTGTTTCAAGTGCTATCTCTCTTATTTCATCAAAATTTAATTCACTAGTTTCTTTATTTACACCATAGTGAACTGCATTGAACCATTTACCACTCATATTTACTGGAGACCCATGAGTTAGGTGTCCACCATGAGATAAATCCATCCCCATGATTGTGTCGCCAGGTTTAAGTAGACTTAGGAAAACAGCAGCATTTGCCTGCGCTCCACTATGGGGTTGAACATTAGCCCAATTTGCATTGAATAATTTTTTCGCTCTCTGAATAGCTAATTCTTCGATTTCATCAACAAATTCACATCCCCCGTAATATCTTTTTTGTGGTAATCCCTCGGCGTATTTATTTGTAAGTACGGAACCTTGAGCCTGCATAACGGCAATTGATGCGAAATTTTCGCTTGCGATTAACTCAAGATGAGTTTCCTGCCTAATTTTTTCAGAGTTAATAAAATTTGATATTACTGGATCACTTTCTTTAAGATTTTGAAGGATATTCATTGAATTTGATAAGTAATACCCATAATATAGACGATATTTTTTAGAAAAATATAAAAAGAATATTTCAGAATTTTAAACGCGCCTGGAGAGATTCGAACTCCCGACACCCTGATCCGTAGTCAGGTGCTCTAATCCACTGAGCTACAGGCGCATAATTATGTAATATCTCTGTTTCAGGGTCTCTTAGTCAACTAGATTTCGGGTAAAATGTCTATTATTAACAATCTAATTATTAATATGCCTATAAAGTGGTACGGAAATGGTGACTCAGAAGATCCTATCTATAAACATTTTTCTCGAATAGTAAATTTTGTTATTCACTGCATGATATTTACTGCGATTGTAAGTGGCACGTGGCTTGTAAAAGAGATTAAATATGAAATCAGCTATTTTAATAATTTTGCAATTGTCTGGTCAGTTCTTTTGGCCTCCCATTTATTTTTCGTAATTATAAAAAAACCTAAAGATACTTCAAAACAATCAACTTAAATTAATTTCTATATTATGGACTCTCAGATAAATATAAGTGATCTAGAAAATGTTATTTCCGAAAAGGTTTTTATAAAAATAGAAAAGTGGAATTTGTATCTTGGAGACGCTGGACTAGCTAGGCATCTTGCTATTGAATGTATCAGCAATAAAGATCAAGGCCCATTGGAGGCTGCAAAATTAAGTCTGAAAGCAATAAATGTGAAAGTAGGGGATGGTGTTAATAGTATTCCACTGATTAATCTAATCACTAACTCACAAGTTATAGAATTAGAGGAGATTTTGGAAAGTTTTTTTTAAAAACTAAATCTCTTTTTTTGAAACTTTGAATTTATTTACTTTCAAGAATTTTGTAAGTAAAAAATAAATCACAAAAAAAGTTAGAGTTCCAAATATTAATAATAAAAATTCTGCAAGATTTGAATTGAAGTTATTTGTAGTTTGGAGAATAGTAAAACAAAGTGTGCTGTCTATAAATGCTGCTAATGACATGAGGCTAATTTTCCTCAATAAATCCAAGTTAGGTAAATGAATATCTTCATTTCGCAGATTAAAAGAGAGCAAAATGCATACTATAAGGTTGACTATTACTGAAGATAAAATTATTCCCACAACTCCAAAATTATATGGAGAAAGATTCCCAAAATTCTTAATTGGGGCACCAATTAAAAACCAATCAAAAAAAATATTAAATATTATCCCTGCAAATGAAGACTTAAAAGGGAAGTTTGTTTTTTCAATTGAATAGTAAGTTCTCACTAATAAATCTCTATAAAGATAAAATGGTATGCCAACTGCATAAGCAATTAATATATTTTTTACTTTTAAAGTTGCTGAATAATCAAAAGATCCTCTTTGAAAAACTAATTGTACGATTTGATTATTGAATGTTATGAAAAATCCGGTTAAAAAAATAGCTGTCAAGAAACAGTACTCTACCCCAGATATAAATTTTTTTTGGAGACCTCTTTTGTCTTTTTCACTTCTTAATTTAGAAAATTTTGGAAGTAATGGCAGAATCAAGGAGTTAGATAATATGCCTAAGGGGGCTTGTATAAGAAAGTTTCCGTAAGCTAGTCCAGATGCTGCGCCTTGAAAACTTGAAGCGAAAAACATATCGATAAAAACATTAATTTGACTTAAACCTGATGAGATAGATGCTGGAATAATTAGTTTGAAAATTCTCCTCTCTTCATCTTTAAATAAATTGAAGGTTGATTCTAATCTCAAGAGACCAATTTTATTTATTTCCCAAATTTGAACAACAAACTGAATTAAAGTTCCTGTCAAAGTGGCAAATGCCAGTAATCCCGAGTAAGTAAAGAAATTGGAAGATGTATTTTCTTGGTTGAAAATCCAACTTAATAAAATAAAAAAAATAGTAGTTAAGCTTGTTATCGCTGGACTTATACTTGATAAAAAGAATTTTCTTTGGGAATTTAAGGCTCCAAAGCTTAAACCTATGAATCCGGATAAAGGGATACAAGGTGTAAGTATTTTTAATTGGTAAGTGGCAATAGATTTAGCTTTATAACTTAAATTGGGGGCTAATAATTCAATTAATAAACTGGAATTAAAGTATATCAATATAGCTAAACCAATTAATAATATTGAAAGTTTTATGCTTACTTGAGTTAAAACAATCCCTCCATTTTTTTTGTTAAGAGGAGTTAGAACAGCAACTACTGCATTATGTAAAGGACCATTAATTCCTCCAATGATTATTAGCAAAAAACCTGGAATTATATAGGCATAATTAAATGCATCGTATGTTACCCCAACTCCAAAAGCAGCAGCTATAAATATTTGTCTAATACATCCAGCTAATTTACTAAGACTAGTACCAAATGAAATTGAAAAAACATTATTTTTTAAAAATGAATGCATTTGGGGTTGTCTAAATTTTTCAAGAAGTTTAAGTTTCAATTATATTTGATTATTTACTAACGACATACTTATGGATGATCGGATAATTGAATTTGATCCATTAATTGAAGGAGTTTTAATCAAGAGGTATAAAAGATTTCTTGCAGATATAAAATTAGAGAGCGGAGAGGTAGTAACTGCTCATTGTGCCAACACAGGCCCAATGAAGGGACTTTTGAGTGAGGGAGCAAAGGTAAGAATAAGTGTTTCCCCTTCTCCCAAAAGAAAATTACCTTTTACTTGGGAACAGATATGTGTTTTAGATGAGAAAAATGAGGAGGTTTGGGTTGGTATTAATACTCTATTTGCAAATAAGTTAATCAAAAAGGTTATTGAGAAAAATTTGCTTGACGGAATAATAGGAGAGATAGAGACAATTAAATCTGAAGTTCCTTATGGAAAAGATAAAAAAAGCAGAATTGACTTTTTTGTAACTCCAAAATCTTCAAATCCTGATAAACGTAACATTTACATAGAGGTTAAAAATACGACTTGGATTAGAGAAAATGTAGCTCTATTCCCTGATACAGTAACGAAAAGAGGCCAAAAACACCTCATAGAATTAAAGGAATTAATTCCTGAAAGTAAAAGTGTCTTAGTACTTTGTATTACAAGAAAAGACGCTTGTTTTTTTGCCCCCGGAGATGAAGCAGATCCCTTATACGGCAATCTTTTTAGAGAATCTTTAAGTGCAGGAATGATAACGATTCCTTGTTCCTTCGAATTTCATAAAGACCACATATCATGGAGAGGAATTAAACCTTTGAAATAAATAAAATCTTGATATTTTGAAACTTCTAAAAAACAAAATTTTTAATTTAACAAATAATTTTTTAAGGTGCAACTATAAAAATGGTATCAACAACTACTAGACACAGATAAGTTTTTTGAATAAATTTAAATTTGAAAGGAAACAGTAAAACTGTTTTTTTGCAGATCTAATTTTTTTTTATGACCACTGCTTTGCAAACGCCTCAAAGGCGCTCTAGGTCCAAACTTCAAGATGCAAGTCTTGTAAATGGACCTATGCTCCTTTTGAGGAGTATTCGAGGATTTAGTTCAAACCGCTCTATGTTGTGGCTTGCAACTGTTCCCCTAGCTTTGTTTGGTTTAGGTATTTTTAATCTTTCAGCTCACGCAGCTGATTTACCTGAGTTGAATGCAGCTTTTCTTGCTAACAATTTATGGCTTCTGATCGCTACTATTCTAGTGATCTTTATGAACGCTGGTTTCGCTATGGTTGAGGCAGGTATGTGCCGTTCTAAGAACGCTGTTAACATTCTTGCTAAAAACCTCTTTGTATTTGCTCTAGCTGTAACTTCTTATTGGTTTATCGGCTATTCATTAATGTACGGAGGAAGTGTTGCCGACGGTTGGCTTTATTTTGGCGGCTTATTTTTTGATCCAACAGTTACTGCAGATATGGTAACTGATGCTGGATTAGTCCCAACTGTTGATTTCTTGTTCCAGTCTGCTTTTGCAGGAACTGCAGCAACTATCGTTTCCGGTCTTGTTGCTGAAAGAGTTAAATTTGGAGAATTTGTTGTTTTTGCTGTTGTACTAACTGCATTTATATATCCAATTGCTGGTAGCTGGAAATGGAATGGTGGTTGGCTTGATTCTTTAGGTTTTGTCGATTTTGCTGGTTCTTCAATTGTTCACTCAGTTGGAGCATGGGCGGGTCTTGTAGGAGCTATGCTTCTTGGACCAAGAATTGGCAAATACTCAGATGGTAAACCACAGGCTATGCCAGGACACAATATGGCTATAGCTACTCTAGGTGCATTAGTCCTATGGATAGGTTGGTACGGATTTAACCCCGGTTCTCAACTTGCTATGGATCAATGGGTTCCATATGTTGCTGTAACAACTACTTTAGCAGCAGCAGCTGGAGCTATTGGTGCAACTATTGTTTCAACATTAACTTCTGGTAAGCCTGATCTTACAATGATAATTAACGGCATTCTCGCTGGTTTAGTCAGTATCACTGCTGGTTGTGGTGATATGACCCTTGCTGGAGCCTGGTTCGCAGGACTAGTAGGCGGAATTATCGTTGTATTTTCTGTAGCAGCACTTGATGCCGCTGAGATCGATGATCCTGTAGGTGCATTCTCTGTTCACGGAGTTTGTGGTGTATGGGGAACTGTAGTTATCGGTCTTTGGGGTACAGCTGTACAAGGTGATGGAGCAGGTATGGGATTGTTCAATGGTGGAGGTATTACCCTTCTTCTAGTTCAAGCCCTTGGTGCCGCAGCTTATGCTATTTGGACACTAGTTACTTGCTGGATAGCCTGGTCTGTAATTGGAGGTTTATTCGGAGGAATCCGAGTATCTGAAGAGGAAGAGACTCAAGGTTTAGATATAGGAGAGCATGGAATGGAAGCATATCCAGACTTTGCATCTGCTAAATAATCCAACTGAAAATTTATTTAAGAAACCTGACTTATGTCAGGTTTCTTTTTTTTGCGAAAAATTATTTAAAACGTTGTAATATAGAAAGATGGATACTCAAGCCTTTAGAAGATCCCTTCATCACTCTGATAGATATAATAGGAGGGGTTTCGATTCTCCAACAAAAAGAGCTCAAGCTTTAGAAGAAGCTTATCAAAGTGATTTGATAAGTTCGATTAGGGATAATGGTTTTACTTACACTAAAGGCAGGTTAAATATTAAATTGGCACAAGCCTTTGGTTTCTGTTGGGGAGTTGAAAGAGCAGTAGCGATGGCTTATGAAACTAGAAGACATTACCCAAATGAGAATATTTGGATAACAAACGAAATAATTCATAATCCCTCGGTTAATGATCATTTAAGAAAAATGAATGTAAAATTCATTTCAGCTAAAAATGGAATAAAAGATTTTTCTTTAGTTTCCAATGGGGATGTTGTTATACTTCCTGCTTTCGGTGCTACTGTTCAAGAAATGAAACTCTTGCATGAGAAAGGTTGTCATATCATTGATACAACTTGTCCATGGGTTTCTAAGGTTTGGCATACAGTTGAAAAACATAAAAAACATGTTTTCACATCTATTATTCATGGAAAATTTAAGCATGAAGAGACTCTCGCTACAAGTTCATTCGCAGGAAAATATTTAGTTGTACTTGATCTAGAAGAAGCAATCTACGTTTCTGAATATATTCTAGGGAGAGGTAATAGAAATGAGTTTATGAATAAATTTGCTAAAGCTTGTTCTAATGGATTTGATCCAGATAAAGATTTAGACAGAGTGGGTGTTGCAAATCAGACAACTATGCTTAAAAGCGAGACTGAGGAAATTGGAAAGGTTTTTGAAAGGACAATGTTAAAAAAATTTGGACCTGAAAACTTAAATAGTCACTTTTTAGCTTTTAATACTATTTGTGATGCAACTGAAGAAAGACAAGATGCAATGTTTTCTTTGGTTGATGAAGACCTAGATATTCTAGTAGTTATTGGAGGTTTCAATTCTTCCAATACTACTCACTTACAAGAAATAGCAATTACTAAAAATATTTCTTCTTTTCACATTGACACTCCAGAAAGGATATCAGTTAAAGAAAACTCAATATTTCATAAACCACTAGGATCAGATTTAGAACTTAAAAATAATTTTCTACCTAGCGGAAAAATTAATGTTGGAATTACCTCAGGTGCATCCACCCCTGATAAGGTCGTTGCAGATGTTATTGAAAAATTAATTGATATTGCTTCCTGAATTTTTTTTCATCAATACATTTGCTTAGTTTTTTTAATTTATTAGTCAGATAATTCCAAAAGATCTACTTTATTAACTAGAATAATAAAAAAATAATGAAGTATGGAAGACAAAGCTCAAACTAATGAAGTTCAAACTGCAAGTATGAATAGAACTAAAGCCCCCCAAAAAGTTGAAGTTGTAGTTGCTAATTCATCTTCAGGGTCAGAAGTAAATATCCTCGGAGAACTATCGATTTTTGTTTTAAGAATAGGTTTTTGTGCATTGATGATTCATCATGGCCTAGAAAAACTTCAGGATCCGCAGGGTTTTGCTGAGTTTGTAGTTGGCAAGTACTTCCCATTTTTGCCAGGTGATCCTGTTATTTGGA
>CACAXR010000003.1 GCA_902536555.1 uncultured Prochlorococcus sp.
ATTGGTCGCCCTGACTCCTAAAAAACAATTACAGACAGGCTCCTCAGCCAGTCTTTTTTAATACCCATATTATGACCACAATGGTTGCGGTCAAATCGCGGTCAAAGAGGCTTAATTGAAAGGTGAAGTGTTATTAGTAGGAGCTATTAGTAGGATTTCAAAAACAATTCCAGTCAAAGCAATAGGCAATACCCAAATACCAATAAATCTATGATCAAAAAATCTTAAATGATCTTCACCCCTGAAAACACTTTGTAAAGAAGTAAATAGGGTTTCTGGTCGCTTATAAGATGGCCCATTTACAGAAGGAGAATATGGCTTAACAAAGGCTGAAGAAGCAGAAAACTTTGCGATTTTTCTTAAAAAATAAATAGGTAAAACCCATATAGCAACGAATCTTCCACCAAGCCACTGTCTCGCATTAGGCAAAGCATACTCTTTTATAGATTTATTCTCTGGCATTCCAGATTCCAAATTCTTATAAATTTTTTCTAATGTAGATTCATTACTTGATTTATTGATCATTTGATTTTCAGAAAAAATTACTTTAAAAGGTGGAATAAATAAAAATATTCCTAACTACTAAAATAACTAAAACGTAGTTAGGAATATTTTCGTTGGCTAGGTTCATAAAGACGGAATGCATACCGTTGCAGATTCGCCAAATATCTACATATTCTTTATAAAGAAAAAACTCTTTTTTAAAAAGTAAATAATATACATAAGAAGGAATAATATTTAATAATTTAGAGTTTTAATTAAGAATTTAATTTAATATTCATAACTATTAAAAATATTTAAACCTCATTTTCTAAGATTGCGAAAAAGAAAATGAGGTTAAAGGGAGGTTCTCATTACGAACCGCTTTATCAAAGCTAGCGGTTAGTAGATTGCCCTAATATCTACTTATATATTTATATAATGAGTTTAAAAATACAGGAAGATTAATTTTATACAAGTTAGTGTTCAATATTTTATGTGATTATTGTTTAGGAAAAACTAATTAATGTACTTACTATAGTTATTGAAAGATAAAAAAATGCATAAAGAGAAACTGCAAAAAACAAATACTGTTCGATAGGAATCATGAGAATGTATTAATTAAAAGAGTAAGTAAATTTGATTAATTTTTTGTTAAAAAGATATTCTCTAAAATATAACTTTGTTCTATTGATTCATTTTTAAGAGAAATTTTTTTTGGCATATTATTATTCGTAGAATTAAAAGCACCCCATTTTTTTAGCCAAAATAAGGTGTAAAAAAATGCGATTAAAAATGGTGCTCCAACAATTAAAAATCTAATGTCCATAAAAATTTCCTATTAATAAGTTTTAAATTGCATTGCCAATATTGCTCCAAGGAAGAAAACGGTTGGAATCCCAAGTGCATTGACTGCTGCGGTTCTTACAGTAAAAACTGGATAACCTTCTGCTGGTCTTCCAGTATCAGGAATTAATGCTGAATCTTCCCATACTTGGTAATTTTTAAAAGGAGCTACTCCCTTCTTTGGTAATCCTAGTGGTGTTAATCTAAATACATCCCACCTACCTAACCAAAAGACTGTGAATATCCATGAGAATATTATTGGAGTAATAACAAGTAAAATCCTAAAATCCATTTCTAAAAAGTAAAAATAAATGTGATTATTATTTTGTCTTTTTTGGTTAAATAAATGAGTTGATCATTAACTTATATTTAGAAAAAAACCTCTAATAACATCGTTTCTAATCATTAGTAACACGATGAAATGATTAATTGATTTATTTAAAGTATATTTTTTTGGATTGCAATATTTAGATATTTTTTTTGATGTAGATTTTATTTAAATTAAAAAACATATATGGAAACTTTTAGATTCTTACTTTTTGGTTTTGCGGGAGTTAGTTTAGTTTTTTGGGTGGCAGTAATAGCTTTATGGCATGCATACATGTTTCCAAGATTCTTCAATGAAGATAAAGTTTTAAATTCTATTATCAATAAAGAAATAAAAGTTCCAACAGATCCAATTTTAGGCAGTTTGGTTAACAGTAATAATTTCAGAAATAGAGATAAATATTCAATGAAAAACTTTGTTATTGCTGACTTTTCATCATCAAGTAATAATTTAAAACTTAATAAACTCTACACAACAGTAATGATTGGAGTTACTTTTGCAAGTTTTATTTTTCTCACTTATGGATTAAGCAGTTCAATAACAACGGTAAGTTAAATGGAATCTATATATGTAATTGTTTTTATTACTTGCTTTGTTTATTTAATTTTTGACTCATTTAAAAATATAAATATTAAATAGATTGCTAATGTTTTTTGCCAGATAATAAAATTTTTCTTCTTATGTAGAAGAAAACTAATGTAGTTATCATCATTACAGGTGGGTGAAATGATATTGAATTTAGATATTCTAAGTAATCAAAGGATCCCAACATTTTTTTCTCATAATTTCTTAAAACTATAAACCAGCTTTCAACTCTCTATTGACTAAAATAAATCAATATCAGGTATAAAATGCTTGTTAAATTTTTCTTAACTAGTATTTGGGGACAAATTGCGGGCTTATAATAATTAATTTGTCAGGATAAATTACGAAGAACTTAGAAAAAAATTTTTTATAGCTTGAAATCCCTGTGCTGTAAAGCTCTCTTAAGTGCTTTTAAAACATTAGGTTACAGATTCGAATCCTGTCGCCCCGATCATTAATAGCGATAAGTCTTAGCTAATATATATTTCCAGCAAATAATTGCTTTACGCAAATCACACAAAATGGACCTTATAGCCTGACGCCAAAAAATCAATAACTCCTTATCTTTGTATATTTAATCTATTTTTCTAAAGAATAAATAGTTCATACTATTGAGCTTTGGCACAATCACCCAATACAGTTATTGGTATGGGTTTAGCAACATTAGTTTTATTAGTAATTTATATAAAACTACTCGATAAATATCAGTAGTATTTAAATCTTTTGGCCTTTTTCAACACAAAAACATGTTTCTGATTTCAATCTTTAAAAAATAATTAACCTTTGAATCCCATTTTCTGTTCTGCTGCCATTAATGAATTAACAAGCTTATGCTCAGCAACTTTTTCATCGTCAGTCATAACTGGCTTGATATCAAAATCTATATCAAATTTAACTTTCCAAGGGGCAAAGTGTTCTGTCATTTTTATGCCTGCTGAAGCTTGGACAATAATATAAACATTATTTGAGTAAGAGGCATGATACCTTCCCAAAACCTTGAATCCTTCAAACTCATCATTCAAAGTTCCATCTTCAAAAACCTTTAAAAAAAGATCGTAAGCTGCACCCATGAGAGCAACATTTTTAAAAGTTGCAGTTACTAAATAAGTATTCATTTGATTAATAGATCTACAAATCATTTCTAGGATATGGCATTTATAATTGAGTTAAGGATTTTGAAATGAATACTTCTGCTAAAGAAATTATTTTAGATAGACTTTCAATTAATATTTATATATTTTAATTCTCATCCAATACCTTTCCTCCATACTCTCTTGCTATCACATCTAAACACCTAAGAATATCTTTATTTTTCAATAGATCTGTTTGCTCTAAATAATTAAGAAGAGTTCTTATTTGTTCAATAGTATTTTCTTCTAATTCCTTCATCAGTTTCTCTCTATTACCTTAATCTTATATCCATCATTATCTTCTATGAAAGACTAAAGAAAATAAAAGAGTAACAAAAAAAGTTTCTTTGGAGCTGGTTACTAATCAAAGGTCTAAAGAAAAAATTGCTTTTTGACCTATTTAGTCTTTTTATTTTTTAGGATTGATAAAAATAAATTTTCCAATAAAATGAGCAAATTTAAAGACAACTTTTCAAGCGAAAGCTTTTACCCAGATAGTAATTATTACCTTGATCAGGAGAATGCTCCCCAAGAGACTTCAGTTTCAGAAGATCAAATATCCAAGACCTCTAATTTTGAATGGCCAAATACCTATTGGTTTATTGCGGAAAGAACAAATGGCAGGTTGGCAATGATAGGCTTCATGGCTGTCATTATCAATTACACTTTATTTGGTTGGATAGCATATCCAATCCTTTAAATGAGTAATTCTAATTTTGATAAAAATGGTTTAGATAAGTCTGGAACGCATTGGCTTCAATATGCTGCGTTTGTTGTAACTGCATTTGCTATTTATTTTGGATGGGCATTTTTTAATGATTCTAATTTCCACTATTTTGCTGTAAAAATATTCAAGTTCTGGAATTGCAATGGATATAACCCTTTAGGTTATTGCGTAATGCGTTGGAAAGTTGACTTTTATCCTTAAAAGTTAATGGCTAAATCTTACTGGTTGGTTAACTCGTATAGATCAAGGGTAAAAAGGTTTATTTAAAATACAAAAAACAGTGACCAATTTTTTTAAATACATGTTTATTGATAAGGAGGCTATTAGTTTCATAAACATATTATTAAGGGCACTTTGAATATTATTAAATAATTCGTCCCAAATAAATCCTAAAAGATTTATAAAAGGGTCATTAACTCCTCCTTACCCAATCAGGAGATCCACTAAACCAATCAGCAATATCATCGTTTTTGGGATCATAATGATTTTCAGTTTCTAAACCATCAAGCCCCAGTGATTGGATTAATCCATTTATTCCATCTGAATTTTGTTTACCATATCTCCTTAAGCTATTAGCTTTCTTAAGCCATGTCCATATTGTTGAATTATGTTTTGCAAACTTTTCTACATAAATTCTTTCTTCCAAGGAAACTTGCTCATCGACTGAAATCCTCTTAACGATATCCTTAATTTTTAAACGAGTCTTGTTTGTTAGAAACATAAATATAAAAGAAGTTAATGTTTTATAGAAGTTTTTTTTTTAAATGTCTTGTCAATCTTTATTTCAAGAAAAACCTTCTTTTAAACGGGTTTCAAAGCAAAAAATATTCATTTAGAAATAAACGAACTTATTTGGTAAAAATGAATACTAAGAATGATTTGAATAACTAATCTATAAAATTAGATCACATAAGTTTCTCTAACAAATTAAAGACCTTATTTCAATCAAACAACTAAATGAAATTCATGCAAATGTTACTATTACATTCAACAAAGAAAGCTACGACAACTATTTTAAAAAGTAGGCCAATAGAAGATAAATTCTTTTTGATTTAACAAGACGAATTCTATATAAGTAAAAAAAAATACATATATCTTTAAACTATTTCTGCGCTAAAGTTGCTAAGAACTTTGATCTAACTAGCTGGTGAGTTGAAATCCAGTTGATAACTATTCAATAAATCGAAATTATAAACCGGTTTCCCAGTATGTCTTTTTTACAATGGACAAGTTTTGTTAATTACTAGTCAACAATCAGCTAACTATGCCTATTTTTTCTGCTTTTCTTGGTAAAAAATTTAATTATGAAATGTATCTATTCCCAAGGAGTATCATTAAATAAAGATAATTAATCAAAATTTAAGAGATTTATGAAATGAAGTTTGCATTTTATTTTTTCATAATTGCTCAAATTTTAAACTCTCTGGGTCTATTTGCAGAAAAATTCATAAAAGAATCCTCTGAATTTAATTCAGTTAAGTGGGAGAAGATAATAGAAAATAAGAAAAAACCTTTAAAAAAGATTTTTTGGAAGTCTTATAAGGATGATAAAAATTTTTTTAAAAATGAAATTATAAAAAATAAATCAAATAATAATCTTGAGAAAAATTTAATGGAGACTGCAACTTGGCGTAATCGCACCTTAAGGTTTTCCTATGAGGAAATTGATATGCCAGATAATGGCGAATACATGGGTTTGTACAGTATCGGAGCTTACGATAGACTCAATCCTTGGATTTACGGGGGGGTCACTCTTTACGGCGCCGCGAGTGGACGTCGTGGTGGGTTCTTTACTGGTGGCTATACCTTGGGAGTAGAAAGTAATTTAACTGATAATTGGATTTTCGATGCTGGAGGCTATGTGGGGGCAGGAGGAGGTGGTTCCGCGGCACAAGGAGGAGGATTAATGATCCGCCCTCATGTTGGTCTCAAGTACGCCCTAAACTGGAGCGAAATTGGCCTGAATTATACCTATGTAGACTTCCCTAACGGAGATATTTCCAGCGAAGCAATTTCGCTTTCACTGGATATTCCCTTCAGTTCACCAACAATCAATTGGGAAGATAATGGGCTAACTCTCGCGGATTATTTTGGAGATAACTTGACCAATGTGAGCCGCCACAGATCGCACCTAGCCGCCCGCGTTCGGGCCTATTCTCCTACTAGTAGCAGTAAAACCACCTCTGGCAGTTCGCTTGATGATTCTTTGGGGGTGGTTGGGGTAGAGTACTCTTACTTTTTTAATAAAAACTGGTTTACCACCTTTGAAACTTCCGGTGCCGCATTAGGTGATGTAGGCGGGTACGCAGAATTATTGGCAGGGCTTGGTTATCGACTGCCCTTAACCAAAGATGATCGTCTGGCCCTTCTCCCCGCCCTAACAATCGGTGGCGCCGGTGGCGGGGAGGTTGAAACTGGCGGTGGATTTGTTGCTCGAGCAAATCTCGGATTTGAATACCGACTTTCTCCTTATCTCAGCTTAATTATGGACGGCGGCTATCTCACCGCTCCAGATGGTTATTTTGATACCCCATATCTCGGTTTTAATTTGGCATACGTAATGGAAACCTTGGTTCAGGACAAGAAAGGTACTCCCTTAGCGAAAACCGACCTTATACAAACTACCAAATGGCGTTTTCGCCCAGCTCACCAATGGTATTTTGATGCGCAGCGTAAGGGAGGCTCTTCACGCGATATGCAGCTCATGGGAGGCAAGATTGACTGGATTGGTGGAGACTGGTGGTACCTTACAGGACAAGGATTAAGTGCTTATGCAGGAGGAGCCGGTGGCTACTCTGAGGGTCTCTGGGGAGTGGGCGTTTTTGGTCCTAGTTGGAAGAACTGGCAACTCTATGGAGAAATGCTAATAGGTGCCGGTGGGGGAGGAGGAATTGATAGCGGTAGCGCCTTGTTATATAAACCAAGTTTTGGGTTAGACTACAATCTAAATGATGACTTAAGCCTTCAACTTGGCTTTGGAAAAGTGATTTCTAAAAATGGAAATCTAGATACTAATATGTTTGAGGCTAATATGGTTTGGCGTATTGCGACCTTAAAATAAAAAAACCAATCTTAGAGAATGATTGCCGAAAATCCTTAAAAACACCAATAAATAATACGTAATTTGTTAAGACAAACTAAGCAGGATAAAAAAATATTTAGATATTGAAAACACTGTACTTCTCCAAGCGCACTTTATTCTTTGGGAGAAATTGGTTGCAGGATCTATTCTTATAGCTCCAATTTAATAGAAATTTTCAAAATTAGATTTACTCTGACCCTTTTTTTAGGAGACAACATTAATGATCACATTATCTATATAAAAATAATCAAATTAAGCCAAAAAGAGGGTATTTAAGATTAGCTAAATGTTTTTGATGAGTTCTTTAGTAATTCATTTAATTCTAGGAGTTCTTTTTTAGTAAATTTGCGATATTTTCCTGTTGGCACATCTAACTTAATGTTCATAATTCTTACACGCTTTAATGATTGAACTCTATAACCTAGGGCCTCACACATTCTCCTAATCTGACGGTTAAGTCCTTGAGTTAGTACTATTCTAAATTTTTTTGGACCCAATTGTTTTACTAAACAATTCTTAGTTTTGGTTTCTAATATTTCTACTCCATTACTCATTGTTTGGATAAAGTCTTTATTTATTGGTCGATTAACGCTTACAATGTATTCTTTTTCATGATTATTTCTTGCTCTAAGTATTTTATTTACAATATCTCCATCATTAGTTAAAAAAATCAATCCCTCACTGAGCTTATCCAAACGTCCAACTGGAAAGATTCTTTTGGGATATTTGATGAAATCAATAATATTATAAGGTTCTAATCTTCTATTAGTTGTACAGACAATTCCTACAGGTTTATTAAAAGCTAAATATATATTTTTTTGCTTTGTAGATTTTTCTATTCTTTGACCTTCAACTTCTACTTGATCACAATCATCTACTTTGCTACCCATCTCGGGAATTTTACCGTTAATGGTAACTTTTCCTTCTTCAATTAGTCTATCTGCTCTTCTTCTGGAACAGTATCCCACCTCACTTAAAAATTTATTTATTCTCGTGGACATTTTTTCTAAGTTACCTTTTATTTATTTTAAGTATTCGTACAAGATGAAGACTGATAGTAGACAAATTCGTCAAAAATTTAAACTCTAATCTCTATTTAACTCCTTAGGTCATAAGACTATTACTTTAATAAAAACAACAATATTTTTGATATAACTTCTTATGACTAAAAGAGGATTTAATAAGAAGGCTCAGGTTTTTGACAATTCAAAACTCACAATCATTTAAACATGAGCTAAGAACTGAGCAAGGAAATAAATAATACTGATAAAGCAGATCAAAATATTGCAATCAATTTTAACTTATAAAAATATATTATAAATAATCATTTATAATATATTTTTATAACAAAAGATAAGATGTTTACAGAGAAATTTAAAAAAATAGGAGTAGAAAGGATAGTTTCAGAAATAAATAAAAATGGTTATTTCAGCTGTGAAGGAGCACTCAACCAAAAATTTATAGAAGGGATCAAATCAGATGTAGAAAAAAATAGATTATCAATTAACAACAATAAGCCTGGTGGGTCATTACTACGTAATCAATACTTTAATACCTTCATGTTAACTTTCTCTAAAAATTTCTATGATTTTTGTACCCAAAGAATATTTTTAAAAGTTAGTGAAAATTTTATGGGTTCGGAAAAATTTCGATTAACTGCTCTTCGTTATTATGAAACTTCAGGAAACAATAAAATGGAATGGCACACTGATACAAAAACTCCTGAGGGTTTTCTAAATACCAAAGGACTTGTATTTATTTGTTATATTTCAGATGTTTTCGACGGGGAATTTCAATATGTTAGTCAATCTCATAAAACTTCTCACGAAACAAAAACAAATGTTTTTCCAGAGGATCAAGTTGAAGAACTTTTTGGAAAAAATAATATAGTTAGTTTTAAGGGCAAAAGTGGCTCTCTAATTATATTTAGCATGGCTGGAATTCATAGAGCCAAAACTTCATTAAATAAAAAATTTCTTAGAAAAAGTATACTTTTTTCTATTGATAACAATGATGATTCTGAACCTATTTATGTAAAAACAAGCTTTTTGTCTGGTTTAGATTCTAAATTATCTTATTACTTAGGCATTGGAAGAAAATCTGAATTTACTGAATTTCCAAAATCCTCGATTGAGGTCTTACCTGTAAGAGTTTTTGTAAATACAATTTTAAAACCATGGTTAAGAGCAAATGTTATCTACCTAATGAAACTAGGTTTTATAAGGAATTTAATTCCATCAAAATTAAAGTCAAAATTAAAGTCAAAATTAAAGAAGATTATAAATAAATAAATTCCTTAATTTTTTCACAAATATATTTAATTTTAATTTCATTTAGCTCTGGGTAACTAGGCAAGCTAATTCCATATTTAGAAATCTTATCTGCATTTGGATAATCCCCTTCCAATTTAGGATTATGATACATTGGCATTTTGTGAATAGGATAAAAAATTGGTCTAGTTTCAATTCCTTTATCAAACAAAAATTTTCTAAGTTTTTCACAATTAATCTCTCTCTTAAATTGGATGCTTATTATCCAGAATGAGGAAGATTCATTAAGTTCCTTTTGCTCATTTTGGAAAAATACATGATCAGATGAAAGATATTTCTTATAGAGTTCGTAAACAATTTTTTTTTGGGATAGGATTTCATTTATATTTTCCATTTGTGCTAAACCTATAGCAGCACAAATATTTGTCATCCTGTAATTAAAACCAATAATATCGTGCCAATAAACTTTGTTTTCATTAACCCCTTGATTTTTTAATTTATAAATTTTTTTTGCTAAATCATTATTATTAGTTCCAACTATTCCTCCTTCTCCAGTTGTAATAGTTTTATTACCATAAAAACTAAAAGTTGAGATATCTCCCGCATTACCAACATGACGTTTATGGATTGTCGTTCCAAGCGCTTCAGCACAGTCTTCAATTAAATATAAATTATTTTTTACTGCTATTTCCTTTAATTTAAGGGTATTGCATAAAAAACCATATAAATGGACCGCAATAATTGCTTTAGTTTTTGAAGATATTTTTTGATTTATATGAGACAATGAGAGCTGCCAATTATTGGGATCACAATCTACAAATATTGGGGTTGCCCCTACATATCTGACACAATTTACTGATGCAATATAAGTAAGGGTAGGAACTATCACTTCATCTCCTTTACCTATTCCAAGAGCTAACAAAGCAAGATGTAAAGCAACAGTGCCATTACTTACGGTTAAACAATTGGATATATCAGTAAATTTAGAGAAGCTTTGTTCAAACTTATTTATAAAACTTCCTTTAGACGAAATCCATGAAGAATTGAGCGCTTCGTTTACATATTTTGATTCGTTCCCTGCTAACCAAGGTTTATAAATTGGGATCTTCATAAATTTATGCAATACAAATCAAACTAGTAAAAAATAAAAATTTTAAGTATTTTCTTGAAATTTTATTTTAATATAAATGATAGATGTTTACTATTGAGATATTAAAAAGGCCTTAAATTTGATCTGAATTTTTCAAATCTTCTCATCTTAACAACTATTTTCTATATGAGTTTATACTTCCTGTAATAAATTGGTTACTGTTAATATAAATTCGGATAACTTTTGAATTATTTTTGTTCTTTTTTTCCTAATAAACCTCTAATAAATACTTTATTAATATTTTATTTTATAGATTTATTTTATTTTCATTTAAAATAAAGTCGTAGTTATAAAATTGGATTTAAATTTTTGGAACTTGAGTTATTTAAACAAAAATTTCAATCCTACAGCGGATTAGTTTTAGTAATTTTTATTGCAGTGCACCTCTTAGGGATAGTTTTTGCAGGAATAAATCCTGATGGTTTTGAAATTTATGCTTCATCTTTACATTCAAGTATATTTTTACCTTATTTGGAAATAGCTCTTACTATAACTTTCGTAATTCATATTTATCTAACCTTAAACAAGGCTTATAAGAATAGATTAACTGGTAATAAAGCTATATTAAGGACCAGAAGAAATGATTATCTTGGAGTACTAGCATCAAAATTTCAACCATTGACAGGATTAATTTTAGCTTCCTTTTTAATAATTCATTTATTTCAATTAAGATTTCCCCGACCTGGCGAAAACTTGGAATTAACTTCTTTAAAAAACAACTTAAATGATACTCATATTTTAATCCTTTATTCTTTAGCATCAATATCACTTTTTTTTCACATGGTACAAGGTATTGAATCAGGTCATAGAAGTTTAGGCTTTTTAAGTAACAATAACTCTTTAAAATTAAGATTTATAGGTAGATTTATTTCTATTTTTTTTGGACTTTGTTATTTAATAATGACTTTTTATTTGAGATTTAATTAATATAATGAGCAACTTTATCAATCCAAATTTACCCTGTGGAGAATTAGAAGGAGCTTGGCAAAAAACAGTCAAAGAACTAACAAAACTTGCTAGCGAGAAGAAGAATAAATTTGAAATAATTATTGTAGGGTGTGGTTTGTCAGGAAGTTCTGCGGCGGCTACTCTCGCTGAAGAAGGATTTAAAATTAAGCTTTTAACTTACCATGATAGTCCAAGAAGAGCTCACTCAGTATCAGCTCAAGGGGGTATTAACGCTGCTAGATCATTGTCAGAAGAAGAGAGCAAAGTTGCTATAGATCAATTATTTAAAGATACTGTGATTGGAGGTGATTTTAGAGCTAGAGAAGCAAGTTGCCAACGTCTTTCTGAATTAAGTAGTTCGATAATAGATCAGTGTGTTGCACAAGGCGTGCCTTTTGCTCGAGAGTATGATGGAACGCTTGCTACTCGAAGATTTGGGGGTGCAGTAGTCAGCAGAACTTTTTACGCACGTGGCCAAACAGGGCAACAACTACTCTTTGGAGCTTACCAAGCATTAATGCGACAGATTAATCTTGGTAAAATTGAAATATTTACAAAAAGAGATTTACTTGATTTAGTCGTTGTTAATAATGTTGCAAGAGGAGTAATTGCAAGGAATTTAATTAATGGAAATTTAGAAACTTACAAAGCACACTGTGTTGTGTTGGCAACAGGAGGTTATAGCAATGTCTATTATTTATCAACAAATTCACTAAAGTCAAATGCTAGTGCAATTTGGAGGGCACACAAAAGGGGAGCAAATTTTGCAAATCCATCTTTTACTCAAATACATCCAACTTGTATACCTCCCGGAGACAGTTATCAAAGCAAATTAACATTAATGAGTGAAAGTTTAAGGAATGATGGGAGAATTTGGTTGCCAAAAAAAATTAATGTAAAAGATGATCCTGAAAATATTCCAGAATATGAAAGAGACTATTTTCTAGAAAGACAATATCCTAAGTATGGCAATTTAGTGCCCAGAGATGTAGCCTCTAGAAGAGCGAAAGAAATCTGTGAACAAGGTTTTGGCATTGGATTTGGTGGTAAAGGAGTATATCTTGACCTGCAAGACTCCATAAAAAGAGATGGATTACATGTAATTAAGGCTAAATATGGGAATTTACTAGAAATGTATGAACGAATTGTTGGTGAAGATCCCACAAAAGTACCAATGAAGATTTATCCAGCCCCTCATTATACAATGGGAGGCTTATGGGTTGATTACAATTTAATGAGCAATATTGGTGGTCTTTTCGTTTTAGGAGAGGCAAATTATTCCGTTCATGGAGCTAATCGACTTGGTGCTAATGCTTTATTACAATGCTTGTGTGATGGTTACTTCATATCCCCCACAACTATCACCTCCTGGTTAGCCAACAATAAGGAAATTGATAATAAAGAAGTTGATCAAGCTTGCAAAGAAGCTTTAAGCTCTGTTGAAGAAAAGATAAAAGTTCTCCTTAGAATAAAAGGTGATAAACCTGTTGACTATTTCCACAGAAGGTTAGGAGAAATTATGATTTCTAAATGTGGTATTAGTAGAAATAGAAATGATCTTATATTGGCGTTTAATGAAGTAGAACTATTAAGCAAAGATTTTAAATCCAATTTAAAAGTACCTGATACTAATTCTGGTATAAATGTTGAGCTTGAAAAGGCTTTAAGGCTAGAGGACTTTATTGAACTTTCAAAATTAATGATTAATGATGCTATTGAAAGAGAGGAATCATGTGGTGCTCATTTCAGGGAAGAATATCAAACAAAAGAAGGAGAAGCTAAGAGGAACGATGACCTTTTCTCTCACATAGCAGTTTGGGAATTTAATTATAACAATAATTCTCATACAAGATATTCTGAAGAGCTAACCTTTAAGAAGGTCAAATTAAATACAAGAAACTATAAATGAGAGATTTTATTTCAATAAATTTTAAAATTTGGAGGCAATTTAACGATGAATCTAAAGGTATATATAAAGAATTTAGATTAGAAAAAGTATCTGTAGAGGTATCATTACTTGAAGCCTTGGATCAATTAAACGAACAATTAATAACTAAAAATATAAGGCCCATTACCTTTGATCACGATTGTAGAGAAGGGATATGTGGAAGTTGTGGTTTTTTAATTAATGGTCAACCTCATGGGCCCAATAAAGGAACAACTACTTGTCAGCTTTATATGAGAAACTTTAAAGACAACGCACTTATAGTCCTTGAACCATGGAGGGCAGAATCATTCCCAATTATCCAGGACTTGTTAGTTAATAGAAATACGTTGGATAAATTAATTATTGCCGGTGGGTATTTTCCTATTGAAACTGGTAATGCACCCGATGCTAATTTAATTCCAATAAGTTCTGAAAAAGCTTTTTCCTCTTTTGAAACTGCTACCTGTATAGGATGTGGGGCATGTGTGGCAGGTTGTAAAAATGCATCATCAAGTCTCTTCGTAGCAGCAAAATTAGCTCATTTAGGACAGCTCCCTCAAGGAATCAATGAAAAAAAAGAACGGTCAATAAAAATGCGTAAACAGATGCTTATTGAAGGTTTCGGGCAATGCAGTAATAATCTTGAATGCGAAGCTGTATGCCCAAAAGAGATATCAGCAGATTGGATTAGCTGGATGAATAAAATTTGAGTGAAATTTTTGAAATAATTTAAATTTAAAAATCTTTTTTAGATTGTAGAAAATTACCTATGGGGAACTGGTATCATTAAGCTTTTCATTTAAATAAACTCATTTGATTAGTTTCTTTTTTCTTAACATCCTCTAGTAGCCAACCATCAGATGACCAACCCTTCATAATTGGAATTAAACCTTTTAATTCATCAACATCCTTGACTTTCTCTGTCCATTGTTCCTCATATCCATTAGGAACTATCACAGGCATGCGGTGATGTAAAGGTTTAATTAAATCATTTGGATCAGTAGTTAAAACGCAGCAACTCTCAAGTTCTGCTCCATCTTGTGAGGTCCACTTACTCCAAATTCCTCCCAACCAAAAAGTCGCATAATTCGCTTTTCGAACACGATATTTTTTTTCAAAAAACCCGCTCGCAGGTATTAGGCACCTTTTATGTTTCCAACTTCCACTAAATAATTTTTTTTCTTCTAGGGTTTCTGATCTTGCATTAAATGGTCTTGGTCTCTCTTTATCAAATGGGTCTCTAGCCCAAGGAGAAATAAAGCCCCATGTCATAAAAGTAGTTTTAATACTTCCTTCGTTTTTAATTACAAGAACAGGATCATAAGGTCTTATTAGATTTTGAGTTTCATATTTAGAATCAAGTCCACTTGGATAGTCTTGTTTCAAAACCTCTGGTAACTTTTCAAATTTAGTTTTTAGCTCAAATCTTCCGCACATTGATTTTTAGAATATTTTAAAACTCACTAAATAAAAACAGCAAATTTAACTTATTTTAAATCTAATTTCATTTTTCTCAAATAAAAAACCTTTTTGATCGTAGAAAGTTTTTATTTAAATAATTAAAAGAAAATATAGATATTGAAAAGCTTCCTCAAATTTAATTTGAATGATTCAAAATTAAACTATGACAGATCCTATTCTATATTTATCAATGTTATTGGGACTTGGAGGAGTTTATGTATTAATCTCTTCCTTCCATGATGATGATGGAGATGATGATGGAGAAAATTTATTCATAATTTCAAACACTAATTTAGCGAGATAATTGATGTGTTTAGAAAGGTTTGATTCTTAAAAAAATCTGCTCGTACAAATAAGTTACTAATGAAAAATTTTTATAAGAATAACGTAAATATACTCCCTCTTTTAAATAATTCACAAGATCATTATATTCATTTTTAAATTTAGTTGTTGGTCCTCTATCCGTATATGTTTGTGCCTTAAACCGAACATATTTATTAGACGGTTGATGCGCATGCCTAGTTAGAACTTAATGGTATCAGAAATAAATTAAATGCTTTCAACACCGATCAAATCTTGTAAAAAATATGTGTTGAGTTACAAAGATTCTTCAAATAAGACACATGAAGTTGGTTTCTACGCACGCGATGCATACGAATGCCTAATGTTGGCGAAAGAATTCAACGCTTACGTACATGACAATCCAGCATCTGTAATCAGAATTCAACAAAAATTTTAAGGAAATTAATTATGAATTTTAAAAAATCACCATTCGCAATTCAAGATAAAAATGCAAGAGACCTTGATAATACAAAAGATTATCCAACAATTGCAGACTTAATGAAAGAACAGAAAGTTCCACAAGATAGCAGAAATACAGTTCACCATCGTAGAGATTTAGACTCTCTCGGTTAGCTTACGAGAATAACTACTTGTTTATTGCTTTAAATAAATGCTCATGATAAATGCTATTTGCGTTTCATTCATAAGATAATGATTTTCTCAAGTTTTTTTAGGTATAGGCATATATGCAATATCTTTTTCTATTGCATTAATGGCATCTCAATATTTTTCAGATTCAGCTAAAAACATTTTTTCAATTATATTAACTTTCAATTTCTTCAGAAGAAATTTTTTCTATAAAAATATGTACTATCCTTTTATGTTAAATCAATAGTAAAAATTATGAAAGATTAACTATTAGTTAGAGGCTGCTGAAATTTCTTTATGGACGGAAAGAAATTCTTTATCCGTTAGAACTGGTGTAACTTCAATTTCTACGCCAAAATTATCGACCCAGATACTACTCCATTTCCAAATGTTCTGGTGGTTTGAAGATTCAACTATTGCCCAACCATTAGCTCCCTCAGGATTTACTACTCGATTAAGAACTTTAAACCCATCAAATTCATCACCTTCGCATCCTCCTTCAACAAAACCCGCAAAAGCTTCGGCACCTTGCATATGACTTTCTTGATCTGGAAATTGCCAGTGAACGATGTAAGTTTGCATGAATAACATTATTTTTTTAATTATTAATTATCGAATTTAAAAATTAAATAAAAAGTCTTTAAACACTAATTAAAAGGGCTTAAGCCAAAAAGGAAAAATAGCAAAAAAAAAGACTCTTACGAGCCTAGGTGATGGGGACTCCTATAATGACAAATTAAACAGTAACAAACAACCCCACCAATAGGTAATATTAAATACTTACAAACACTATATGTAGTGCTAAGATTTTTAAAAGGCTGGGTGATGGGGATTATCCCGCTTTTTGATTTGGGCGAAGCAAACGCCCTTTTTTTATGGAAAAATTTACTTTAATCAATAATGCCAGATCGAGGATTAAAGGATTTGAACCTTTTGAAGATAGTTCTAAGAACCCTTCTATGATTAATGCAATTTTAATCTCTTATGGTTGCGTTTTTAAGCGGTCAAGTAAGCCAGTTATGAAAGGCTCTAGGATTGAATCTATCGAAGAAGCGAGAAACGAATATAAAAAACTTTTAGAGGAAGGGTGGAAAAAAACTTATAGATTCAATAGTTTTTTAAAAAAAAATGGCGAATAGGTACTTTATCTGAAATTTGACATTATTAAAAATTTATTGCTAGATATGCTTCAGAATTTAAGATTGAACATGAAAAATTACATTTATTCAAATATTAAAGATTCAGATGCTTTGGAAAGTTTTTTTGAATGTATAACTTCTTGTAGCATCAATAGTGAGGGAGTAGATTGCACAACAGCATGTTATGTAAAACATTTAGAACCAAACAATATCGATTATCCTTTAAAATTTTCATAAGCAAAGCATATTGATAATGGTTATATTTTATTGATGTTATTCCCACTTCCTCAAGTTATTTTTGGTCTATTGCTTTTATCTATAGCAGTAGTTCTAATCTGGGATATTAGATACGATCCTATTGGAGAAGACGAAGACGGAATTTAATCTTCAACTAGGAAGCTGATTTGTAGGCGGTGCATGAAATTGCCGTTTCTTTCTTTTGAGTCTTTTGTAAGCTACTAAAAAGCCTAACAATAACAATGTAATAGCTATTGAGTTAATCATATCGGGTAGTTTTATATATATAAAAACAAATATTTTCTAAATATCAATGACTAAAGTTATTTTTTCAAAAAGTTATTAATTATGGACTAATTTTGAATATATAGCTTTTTCATTAGGTACCTAAAACAACCACAAGACAATGCTTATCTAACCAAAAGTAATTGCTATGCAATAAGAATCACTTTTTCTTATTTCTCATTTGATATTGCAGAACAGCTTTTAAATGTTGTACTTCTTTTTCTAAAGTCTCAATTCTTTTTTCTAGTTCTTCATTAGTTGCCATATTTTTTAGAGATAAATTCCTTGATACATATACTATTTAAAAAGCGACTTGTTACTCATGGCAAATTATAAATAAGTATTAGAGCCTATTGATTGGCATAATCTACCTAGATAAATTATGAAATGTATAAATTTAGGGGGAATTTATGAGTGGAGATTATGAGACATTAGACATAAATCAACCTAATATTACATATTTTCAGAAAAGATCAGAAAACAATACAGAATGGTTAGATGAATTAATCAACAAAATTGAAGATATGAAAAACAATATATCAAAATCTGCCTAATGACAGAAAAAGAGTTGAAGGAATTAGAGAAATTTGCAAAAGAAAATGGATACAATGACGAGCTAAAAGATATATATTTAAGGGAAGTTATTGACAGCAAAAAAGAATACGAATGAGATCAAATTTTCGACCAAATATTCGACTAGCTACAAACATCATATTAGTTCTTGGTACTTTTGCTATTGCTTTAAAGATTGCTCCAATAGCAGTGGTATATCAGGAAAAAAATTTATGTATTAAATATTTAAAACATCAAATAGATCGAGACAAACTTATCAAAAGACTAAAAATAGTTAAACAAGCAAATCCATCTAGTATTTGTGACTCTATCCTTAAGAGTTAAAAATGAAGATTAAGTCATTTACCCCCTTAATTGCAGTCTTTGGCACTTCATTTCTGATAACCATTTCATTGTTTAAAAGTTTCCAAATTTTTATGGGGATATCAATTTGTTTTTTAGCGATGCTTAAACTTATGGATATTGAAGCTTTTGGAAAAAGTTATAAGAAATATGATTTAATATCCTCTCAATTTGATAGCTGGATATATATTTATCCTTTTTTTGAATTAATAATTGGAATAAGTTTTCTGAATTCTTCACCACCTTCTCTAATTATTTTTATTGCTCTAGTTTTAGGAATTTCTGGAATGATTTCAGTATTTAAGGCCGTTTATTTGGATAAATTAAAATTAAATTGTGCATGTATCGGTGGATATGCAAAAACTCCTTTGGGTATTATTAGTTTTATCGAAAATCTTTTAATGGCAATTATGAGTGTCTTGATTTTGATTAAATAGCACTTTAATAAATTTTCATTTATTGTTGATTTAAATATTAAATTTAATCGTCTTAATTAGTATGGCAATTAATAAAGTATTTTTTAAAACCAGATTTTTAAAATATCTAATTTCTTCTGGAATGCTTTTTTCAAATACAACTAACATTCATAGGATTAGTGCAGGAACGCAAGAAAATATAGATATCCCAAAAGTTGTTTCTTACAGATCAGCATCATGTGGTTGTTGCAAAAAATGGATCAATCATTTAAGAGATAATGGATTAGAAGTTGTTGATAATATAGTTGAAGATGTTTCAGTAATTAAAAACCAATATCAAATTCCCAATAATCTGAGATCATGTCACTCTGCTCAAGTAGCTAACTATACTATTGAAGGACATGTCCCGATTAAATCAATCAACAAACTTTTTAGAAAAAAACCAAATATCAATGGGATAGCAGTTCCGGGCATGCCACTTGGCTCTCCAGGGATGGAAATGCATTCGCACGAATCGCACTCTCATGATTATGAGAGATACAAAGTAGTTTCATTTAGTAAAACTGGCAAAACAAAAATATTTGATAAAATCTCTCCTTAATGCAAATACTTATTTGAAATAATGCATATTTTTCTTAGAAATTTTAAATTTTTTATTTTTTTATTTTCCTTATCTCTAAATTTCAATAGTTATTCGCATGCACATATGAGAGGTACATTTCTTTCTGAAGAGGACGCCGAAAATAGATCTTTAGAACTTGGTTGCGAAGGAATTCATAAGAATCAAGATAAATGGATGCCATGCAAAAACGAAAAAGAATTACATATCTATTTGAGGAAATAGATGGAAAAATTAAAAACAAATCAAAGAAAAATTCACAGAAAAATAACCGCAGTTTCAGCAATCCCATTACTAATTACTATTGTATCTGGGACTATTTATAGTATTCTTCAGCCACTAGGAATAGATGCTTTTTGGTTAATAAAATGGCATACAGGTGATTTTGGCATTATTAATTTGCAACCTTTTTACACGATATTTCTAGGTATAGCTTCAATAATCTCAATAATATCTGGCGTTAAACTATTACAAAAAAAATCTTAGATGTATTCTAAGCCAAGGAAAATCTAATTAATTAATCCTATTAGCGCCCCCACTTACTAAGAAAACTATCGCTCCTAGTGCCATTGTTGCTACACCCATATAAGGGTATTTCTTAATTCTTGATTTAGTAATTGGAAGCCATGATAGGTATCTATCAGATTTATTTAATTCAATTTTTTTTTGTCTAGGTGGTAATCCTAATTCTTCTCTTCTTTTAGCTTCGCCCATAATCTTAAATTTGTTTATATATCAATACTAAAAATTATGTTCTACACCTGCGAGTAAACCTTATTTAAAACAGAGGTCCTTAATAGATAAACAAATTATTAAAAATTTATTTAACCTTCTTTAAATATAGATTCTTTGTATTTGCCTGATCTGATGTAAATAACAAAACTAATATAGTTCCAACTAGAAATGAAAAAATCATTGTCAAACCAACAACTTCAACCATTTCACTAGGCAGATAATTTAGAAACATAATCAATAGATATCTTATTTTAAACTTAGCAATTGTATTTTTTATGTAAAGTTTTTATGTAAAGTAAGTATTCCTCCTTAAATTTCATAAAGAACTTTTTAAGACTTTTTAATCTTTATTTATTTTTATTTGCGTGATAAATCTAGTTCTAGCCGATTACAATTTTATTACTTAGCTATTCCTATTTTCTTAAGTAATTTCAGGTAAGGCAAGGCCCAATTACCAAAGGTAAAAGAGATTGTCGTATTTTTTGTAGTTGGTAATAATGTTTTAGAACCTTTAGAGGCTAATTTAGAAAATATCTTAATAGTCTCTGCTTCTAGATTATCCATATACAATTTTTTTTGAAGACCTCGATCTTTCTTTTGGGGCAAATAATTTTCTATAAACCATAAAACTTGATCTAAATTTGATTTATTGGGTGAGGTTTTAATTTGTTTATTTTTCTCTTTAAACATATTTATTTACCACTTAATTACTGAATTAAATTTGCCATTTATATAATTTTAATCAATAGTAAAAGTATAGAATTATGTTGTTTTTAATAATCGATAATCGAAAAAATAAATTAATAATTACGTTGTTTTTATAAAAATAAAAAAAAAAGAGGGATAAAACCCCCTCTTAATTGATCAGTTTCAAAAAATAATTTAATTCTTTGAGTCTTTCAATTTCATTTCTTTTTGTGTTTTCCTGATTCTTTCCCCAAAGACGGATCTTCTGTATGGAGTAACTTCTCCACTTTTTGTAGCCAAAAGTTGGGCTTCATGTTGCCTATTGGCTCGTTTGATTTTTTCTCTTATTTGTAAGAGGTTATTCATGGTCTTTTTGCAGTTAATGAGAATCCCGTTCCCTACTCTCATTTCATGCGTCCAGAGATATAAACTTGGATGAACGTTAGTGAACGATAACATCTTTAAAAAAATTCCGCGAGAGTAATTTTTACCAAATTTTTCTCAAAAAATAAATATTGAATAGATAGTATAAATAAGATTTTAAAATTTCCTAAATTAGGATAAGAAAATTGTTTGCGACCCATCATTATTATCCAGAATCACTATTTTTTTATTTGGGAATAAGTCTAGTAATATTCTTTTCAAATTTGAATTATCTGAAGGAATTATATTACTCATATCTTTTGAATTAATTTTCCAATTTTCATCTACAAATAGTTCTTTATTATCACCTTTTTCATTTTCCAGTGATGTCTTATTTAGAATCTTAAGTAACAGTTCTGAATCATAATCTTTAAATTCTTTAGAGCCCTCTTTTAAATTTTTAATCATTATTAAGAAATCTAATGTTTCTAAATCTTGCAAAAGAAATTTGAAGAATACAAGATATTAATTACCTAAAGTTTCTCTTATGATAAAAATCCGGATGCAATTGAAATAATTTTCTTTAGAAAATTTACTTCCAAAATAGCTAAAGAATGATATTTAAAAAGATTAATTAATCATTTACACCATTTTTTTACTTGTTAGATTGCAATCAAGGGTTTCAGAAAAGATGCCAAGAGTAATTAACAAAAAAATTAGACTTTTAAGATGGTTAAACTCAGGCATGATACTACCATTTATCATTATGGCTGCATCCTCATCAATCATTCTTTATGGTGTTTTATTTATCCTAATAAAATAGTTTTTTTTAATTTAAGCAGCTAAGTTTTCCTCAGATTTAGTCATAATTATTGCAGCTTTTTTTAATAAACTAACTACTTCTTTTCTTCCAACTGCATTATCAGCTTGACGCATTATTTCATCATATTTTTTATTAATTTTTTTCATAAATATTTTTAATTTAATCTAAAATTACAACACCATATCATGGTGTCAATTGTAAATAATTCTTATATATTATTTCTTTGATTATTTTTGCACAATAAAAATTGCTCATTTATTATCCTTCAAGTTTTTTAATTGATGATGCCAAAAAATAATAAATATCAAAATTAATAATCCTTTTAACTAAGCTATATTGAAGGATTTGAAAACATAAAATAAACCTCCGATTAGGATCAATATTGCTGCTCCATAAAAAAGAAAAGGGATAATTGGATATTTATACAAAGTTGACCTTACTTTTTGTTGTATGGCTTTTTTATCAAGTTGAGGCAATTTTATATCCTCAGTTTTTTCTCTAGGAGGAATACCTAAATTTTTTCTTCTCTTTGCCTCTCCCATAATTAATACTAAGGTATTCCCATACATTTTAAATAATTGTTATCAGCTAAATCTAAAATTTGATTCCATTCTTCATAAGATGTTTCCAAATTATTTTTAAAATCTTTTTCAAATTTAAGAATACATCTTTTTTCTATATTTTCTGGAGAATTATAATTTCTTAAAAAAGAAACACTCAAATACGATAATGATGAAAAAACTATAATTATCTTAGCGATCCTAAAATTATTCATAACTTAGATGATATTGCCTTATAAATAAATAAGGTACTTGTTGGTTTTATAATTAATTTAATCTATTAAAATCAATTATCAAATGATAAATTCAGTGAATCTTAACCATTTGCCTATTCAGGATTTGGTTGTTTCAGGGTTAATAATCTTTATAATGTCGACGATTATTGCCAATATTTATGACCCATTATTAGGAATAACTTATGCATTAGGGAATATACTTACTCTTACTTTTTTGAGCTGGTTATACAAAGAGACTTGGAGTGATCCAAGGAAATAAATCTAATTAAGAAAAAAGAAAAATAAAAACTACTTCTGTATTTTTAATTTTGAAGAATACTTTAAATTAACAATGTAAGTTGCAACAAGAGAAAGTATCAAAAAAAATAATAAGCTTTCCAAGGTAGATTGGGGCATAACCATGAGTAGAACTAAAAATGATATATCTTTAAAGAAACGAATTCTGAAAAAAAATCAACCCTTTCATTATTTTTTTCTAAAAATTATAAATTTAATTGTCTTATTAAAACTCTGAGATTTAGAATGATTTTAATTTGAAAAATATTTTTCTGCCCTCCTAAAGGCTTTTATTGCTCCTTTATAATCAAGACTTTTTAATTTTTCCTTACTTTTTTGTTCCAGCATTTTTACTATTTCATTTCTCTTTATTTCATCAATTTTAAGCTTATGATCGAATATAAGGTCAAATTTTGAGGAATACAATCTTGACAATTCTTCTCTATATTTTTCAATAATTTTTTTATCACAAGATTTAGATTTCAATATTGCATTAGCTTTCATTTTGTCATCTATTGCCCCTTTAAAATTTCCTAGTTTAAATTTCTTTTCACTTGATCTAGTTAGCTTAATAATATTTCCCAATATTAATTCATTAGAATCTTTCATTCATTTATCTGACCCTAGGTAAATACTATCAGAATAAAGAAAAAACAACTTATTTTTAATACTCAAATAATTAAATAATTAACCAATAACAAGTCCTTTTTCAAGAAGTAAATCGAAAACCTCCACACTTTTCGTTTTCCCAAATTTAGGGGGCTTATGTAAATCTAATATTTCAGCGAGGCACATAATCCAATATGTATCTTTTTTTAAATTTAGACCTACGCAAATATGGGTGGGGGCAGATTTAAAACAGCCAAATTCTGTTGATATATTAATGTTCATAATTTGAGTTTCAAGTTCAAGACTTAAAAGTTCTATTTCTTGCTCAGAAAGGGGTGTCC
This sequence comes from uncultured Prochlorococcus sp., assembly GCA_902536555.1. GTDB lineage: Bacteria > Cyanobacteriota > Cyanobacteriia > PCC-6307 > Cyanobiaceae > Prochlorococcus_A. The sequence goes on from CACAXR010000003.1 coordinate 24,106, forward strand.
CAAAAGAGTATGATTCAATTAAAAGTTGATAATTCATAAAAGATTTATTTTTTTCAAGAAATCCATCGAGTTATTTTTGTCCCCGAATAAATATGCCCTGAAGCTTCAACAATAGGTTTTGTTTCAGGATTCATAAAAATATCGTATAGAACATTTTCTGGTCCTTGAAAAATAATAGTTGCGCTTTGAGGATCATCTTATGATTTACCAATATAAAATGTTTTAACTCTAATTTCTTTAAACATCGACTGCTGTTCCTCAGCATTCATATGAGATTTTTATTGTTCAAAAGTATTAATTAGTTGAAAATCTAGAATAGTCGTTTCAATAGTCATAGCAATAATAAGGTGTTTTTTGGATTTTAAATCTTTTAGCAAAAAAAATAATTGAATAAAGGTTAGTTTTTATTAAGCAATGTATTAACTAATTTTTATTTATGGGTTATAAATCAACTATAAAAAACAGATTTTAATTTTGGACTCAAAAATTTCTCCAAGAGAACAATGGACTAGTAAGTTGGGATTCATTCTTGCAGCTGCTGGTAGCGCAGTAGGTCTCGGTAACCTTTGGGGTTTCGCCTACAGAGCCTCTCAAGGTGGAGGTGCTGCTTTTGTACTTTTATACATACTAATAGTTTTAATTGTATGCCTTCCGGTATTTGTTGCTGAAATGGCTTTAGGAAGAAACGCCACTGCCAGCACATTACTTGCACCAGTAAAGTTAGCTGGAAAAAATTGGTATCCATTAGGAATTCTTTTCTTTATTGCTCCCTTGGGAATAGCATCATATTATTCAGTCATTATGGGGTGGACCGCAGATACCTTGTTCCATTCATTATTTTTTGGATTACCAAAAAATTTAAGTGAAGCAGAAGCTTTCTTTGGCTCAATTAGTAGTGGTAGCAGTGTTTTATTGGGGCACCTATTAAGTCTTGTTCTTACAGCCATAATAGTTTCATCAGGGATAAAAAAAGGAATCGAAAAGGTGACACGATTCTTTATGCCTATACTTTTTATAATTCTTCTATCGCTAGCAATATGGGCCACTTCACTTTCAGGCGCATGGGAAGGATACAAAACATTTTTGTTTAAGTTTGACTTTGATGAATTAAGGAACCCTCAAACAATAAGAAATGCTTTTACACAAGCTTTCTTTTCTTTAAGTTTAGGAATTGGAGTTATGGTGACTTATGCTTCCTATCTAAATAAAAAGAGTAATCTTCCAAAACTAAGTGTTGGAGTTGCTTCATTGGATACTTTGGTGGGTCTTATGGCAGGACTTATTACTTTTCCTATTGTTTTAACATTTGGTTTAAGTGATGCTATTTCTGAATCAACAGTTGGTGCCTTATTTATATCAATTCCTACGGGCCTTGGTTCATATGGAGCGGTTGGAAGAATTGTAGCTGTTGCATTTTTTGCACTAGCTTATATTGCAGCAATAACTTCCTCTGTTTCATTATTGGAAGTTCCAGTTTCCTCTTTAATGGATAAATTTGGTTTTAAAAGAGAAAAATCTGTTTGGCTGATAACTCTTTTCCTATTCTTAGCAGGCATTCCTTCTGCATTGAATTTAAACATTCTTGGAACTATTGATTCGATTTTTGGAGGCGTATTACTTATATTTGGTGGATTCTTGGTTACTTTCTTTATGGGATGGGTAGTACCTGGAAAGTTTAATGAAGAACTTAGTGATTCAAAAGTAGGAATCAAAACGACACGTTATTTGAAATTCATGACAAGATGGGTTGCGCCCCCAATTATTGGTTTTGGACTATTTATTAGTGTGTTTGATTTGCTCAAAGGCTGGGTAAGTTAGAAAATTTTTACAAGTAATATAGTGCGTAAATAAGAGGGGTGGTATAAGTTGATCAATAAATTAAATTGTGAATCTTTTTCACATTTTTTTAAAGCATACTTAAAAAAAATTCGTCAATATATATTTATTTACAGTGGTTCTTGCTTAAAAATTAATATACTGGAGAACTTCTTTTTTATTTTTTAAAAGCCAAAAAATTTTTTCCAAAAAAATTTTCTTACTGCGGACCCTGTTTTTAATTAAATATTAAATTTTAACTTAAATTAAATCTCAAACGTATCGACAAAAACCATCCCTAATAGAATCTATATAAAATACATTTAGGTGTTTAATTTAAAGAAATTAGAGCTCCTAAAAGAATAGATAACAAATTTGATGTCAACCAAATCTGATTCATTAAAAGGAAATCTTACAGAAGATTTTTCTGAATTTTCTCAACTATCTGACTATTCTTTTATGAATTCTCTTAAAGCAGATCCTCAATCAACAAAAGATGGAAATGATCATAAGCCGCGTTCAGTATATTCAGGTCATTACGTACCAGTTGTTCCAACTGCTATTCCAGATCCAGAATATATTTCCCATAGCAGCAAACTTTTTAAAGAACTAAGGCTAAGCTCAGATCTTACTAAAGACCAACATTTTTGTCGTTTTTTCTCAGGTGATATTTCTGTTGCTAAATATCCAATGAGTCCTGTTGGTTGGGCAACAGGTTATGCATTATCAATTTACGGGACTGAATATACCCAGCAATGTCCTTTTGGAACTGGCAATGGTTATGGCGATGGCAGAGCAATTTCTGTTTTTGAAGGTTTATTCAATGGGAAAAGAATGGAAATGCAACTTAAAGGAGGAGGTCCAACTCCCTACTGTCGTGGAGCAGATGGTAGAGCTGTCTTAAGGTCTAGCGTACGAGAATTTCTCGCACAGGAATTAATGAATGCCTTGGGAATCCCTACCTCAAGATCTTTAACACTTTATGTCTCTCGTACAGAAATAGTTAGAAGACCGTGGTATTCCAAAGGGTCCAGATATTTTGAACCTGATATCATGATTGATAATCAAGCGGCAATTACTACGAGAGTCGCTCCATCTTTTTTACGTGTAGGCCAGATTGAACTTTTTGCAAGACGAGTTCGTAATAATGCGCATGATGAGGCCCTCAATGAACTAAAGATGATAGTTCAACATCTAATTGATAGAAATTATAAATATGAAATTGAATATGAGATTTCAATTGAAAGTAAAGTAATTAAACTGGCTACTTTATACAGATCAAGACTTATATCACTTATAGCCAACTGGATGAGAGTTGGTTATTGCCAGGGTAATTTCAATAGTGATAATTGTGCTGCTGGAGGTTATACCTTGGATTATGGTCCCTTTGGATTCTGTGAATTATTTGATCCAAGATTTCAGCCATGGACAGGTGGAGGTGAACATTTCTCATTTTTTAACCAGCCTTCTGCAGCGGCAATCAACTTTAAAACATTCTGTTTATCTCTTAGTCCGTTACTTTCACAAAGCAAACAAGATCAAGAAAAGTTAGATCAAATCGAAAAAGACTTTTCTGAATTAATGAATAAGGAATTGATGAAAATGTGGGCAAACAAGCTTGGTTTAGAACGTTACAACGAAACTATAATAAATGAATTTTTTAATCTCATGGTCATTTCAAAAGCAGACTACACAATTTTGTTCCGTAAACTGTCTGAAATACCTGATAACTTAGATTCTTTAAAAGACTGTTTCTATTTACCAATTAATGACGAGCTCAATAATAGGTGGGAAGTATGGCTTGAAAACTGGCAATCAGTCTTGAAGAAAGAGGGAAATATTAAAGCAAAATCGGCATCAATGAAGTCCCTTAATCCAGTCTATACTTGGCGCGAATGGATGGTCGTTCCAGCATATGAAGAAGCTGAAAAGGGAAATTACAAAAAAATAAAAGAGTTACAGGATGTCTTTAGTAATCCATATTTAGAACAACCCCCAGAAATAGATCAAAAATATAATCGACTAAAGCCAAGCCAGTATTTTAACTATGGAGGAGTATCTCATTACAGTTGTTCTTCATAAAAGTTCAATCCTCATACTGATAGAAAAACTTTGAGAAAAATCTTATTTATTTATGGCCGTAGGCATTCCAACTACTGATACAACTCCCACATGAAGTATGGCCGGCTTCTTTCCAACATTTTTCACATAGTGTGGGGCCCCATTATTACTCTCTATAAATGCATCACCCACTTTAAAGAAATTAATTTCTTCACCCCTCACATGTTCTAATCTTCCTCTGGTGACATGAATCAACATTGGGGAAGGATGAGTATGAATTGGAGTTTTCAACCCAACTGGAATTTTTACTTTTAAGAGTCTTAATTCAGGCTTACCCTCGAGATAATTAAAATTTTTACCACTTAGTCCTTTTGAACTTTGAATAATAGGTATAACTTCAATCTTTTCTTCAGCAAGAGAAGGTTGTGGTAAAACTAAAGTACCAATAAAAAAGAAACAAAATGGAATAAATGTTTTTATTTTCATTAGATATTTGAGTTTCACTAATAATAGGTAGTTTGCAAAAATAATAAACTAATTTATTTTTTATATAACTTTTCTAATTGCTTAATTTCCTCTCTTAAATCCTTACCTCTCTTATTTAATTTATTATTTTTAATAACTATTGGGATAATCCACCAGGCTTGAAGACCTAAAAAGATAAATACTAGGATCAATAATTCAAAAGTACCAGGCTGCATTTGATAAATAACCCTTCTTTGTTAATAACATTATTCTAAAAGTTATTAAACATTCATGAGATTTGGAATTTTTCTAGGCTGCCTCTAATTTAATATTAAGTTCAATTCCCTTTGAAATGATTGCTTCTTTAAATTCAATAAGTTTGGAAATTATTCTTTGCTTCTCAGGATCAGTTTTGTGGATATCATCTACAACTTCCTGCATTGCAAGTTTTACTTTTTGTAGTTTGATTTCTAGATCTTCCCTGTAATTCATAAGCTTAAAAAAATTATCTTATTTATTAAAAACCAAAATAATTATTAGTAAATAAGTACTTAACCTTAAAAGGATTGACAGCAAAACAAGGAGGATATAATTTATAGTACAAACGTATCAATAATTAGCCGGCCGATTAAAGGTAAAGTATGGAGCCTAAATACTCATTTGGTTGTAGCACTAGCAAACCCAACGGATGCCTACTAAATCCCGAAGGCAGCAGAATCATATTTTTCGAAGAATGCAAAAATTATCCTAAACCTAATTTAAAAATTCATACTCATCTTTTCTACACAAATCACCTTGGCGAACCTGGAGGGTACAAATCCTCTGAAAAACTCAACATAGATTCAGCTTGGGAAAAGTGGCACGAACTGCACCAAAAAGGATGGACAGAAGTATCTCATAATTACGGATAAGTGATACGGCCAAGAAAAAGTCTTTATAGATGAAAGTTGTAAACTAGCTCCTTTTTTTTTATCTTGCTATACAAATAATAAAAGATGATTTAACTTCTTCTGCTTCAATAAAATATTGTGGAATTAACTGAGCTAATTAGGGATTACGTTGCTACAGAATTATTATCAAGTATTGAACTTGACTTTCTTGAAGGAGAATTATGGGAAACTACACAACATATCGCAGAAATAAGTACAGTAATCAAAGCCCCTAAAAACATATGCAAGAAATTAGGACTAGATGAAAAATCTTGTTGGCATTTATGCTGTGCAGCAGTTCTTGACTCCTCAAGACCATTAAAAAATGGACAAAATAGAGTTGATGATTTTAAAAAACTAATTAATCTAAATGAAATCAGCTACATATAAAAAAAGACTCAATGATACGTTTACTTATTGCATCAATTCTTTTTTTTATACCACTAGGAGGTTTTGCTGATGAAAAGCAAAGAGAAATTGAGAATCAAGCTATAAATCTTGTCATTAAAAAATATGGAAAAGGCCTAGAAAATAGATTAAAAGGAACTGGAGTAACCCCCAGTTATCGAAGTTGGTATGAAAATGATTGTTTTGTAAGTATTGCAGCAGGTACATACCAAGAGGATACTTGGTCGGCAATAAAGTGGTTTAGCGTTAATGTCTGTTTTGAATCAGCTGAGATAATGGAAAGTGAATGAAGGGAATAAGACGCCTATTAGTTTTACAGCATTTGGAAATAGAGGGGCCAGGTCTTTTTGCACAATTTGCTAAAGAAAGAAATTTAAAAATTGAAATAATTCGTTTAGATAATAAAAATGCTCTGCCACAAACAAAAAATGGTGACTTAATTTTAATTATGGGTGGACCAATGGGAGTTAAAGATATTGGAAGTGACAGATATCCATGGCTTAAGTTAGAAAGAGATTTTATAAAAAAAGAATTAGAAAATGAGAGACCTATAATCGGTGTTTGCTTAGGTGCTCAGTTGCTTGCGAGTGCTGCTGGAGGAGATGTAGAAATTCTTAAATATGGATCACCTCCAAAATCATTACCAGAAATTGGATGGTCTCAGATTTTTATAGACAAATCGAATAAAGACTTTAAAGCACTATTTGAAGACCCTTTTCATGTACTGCATTGGCATGGAGATAGGATTTTATTACCTAATAAAGCAGTACTCATTGCTAGTAGTACACGTTGTAAGGAACAGTTTTTTAGGATTGGTAATTTTGCTTACGGATTACAATTCCATATAGAGACAACGGGAGGAATGATAAATAAGTGGATTAAAGAAGATAAAGAATTTGTCTTTAAAGGATTGGGCTCAAATGGTCAGGAAATTTTAAAAGAAGAGAATAAAAAATATATTGATAAAACTTTTTTCAAAAGAAAGCTTTTAATAAATAAATTATTTGAATTATTAGATAACTAAAAAGGGAATAATATAATCTTCCAGTAAAAAAGGGCTTGATAAAGCCCTGAAAAAAAATTAAAAAGGATTTCTACTAGAAAATTCCAGGAAGAATTTGACCAGTGAAATAATAAGCTCCTACAAGAGCGAACATTCCAAGCATTGCAGCTTTACCATTAAGCTTTTCAGCTTTTTCGGTCATGATTTTTTTTGCGAATTCCATAATGAAGTGAAATATATTATATCTAAAAGTTAATTATTAAAATTTCAGAATGATGTAGTTTTTTCTACCAAATTGATATCTTTCTAAAGATTTAAAAATAAATACTTAAACAAAGAACTGAACTCTTAATAGTTTTCGAGCCAATCTGCAAAGCGAAGCAAGCCTAAAAAACAACTATTTAAAAGTATATGTCACGTATATGTAACATTTATGTAGTAAATATTTCGAAAATAACTTAATTTAGGCTTAATACTTTACATTTGTTAATAGTAGTGTTACATTAATTAACAATTACACAACTTCAATGGCTAATTCAAACGTTACTACTGAATCAGGCGGCAGGCAAAACATGTTTCCTACAGAAACACGTCCTTACATAGATGAGTCTGTTTCTTACGACAGCTACCCACAAAATGCAGAAAAAGTTAATGGTCGTTGGGCAATGATTGGCCTTGTTGCATTAGTAGGTGCTTACGTTTCAACCGGACAAATTATTCCTGGCATTTTTTAATGAGTCCACTTTCAGGTTTCTTAGCCGTAATTGTATTCTTTACAGCCATCCTCGTTGCTTATTTAACCAAGCAATTTCAAAACGAAAATTTAAACTATTCATCTTCTAATCAAATGAAAAACACAAACACAAAAGTCAAAACAATCGAAAAAGAAAAAGTTGTTGCTGAAACTCTTAACGGCAGATTCGCAATGCTTGGATTAATTGCTGCTGTTGGAGCATACCTAACAACAGGCCAAATAATTCCTGGTTTCGTTTAAAAACCTACTATTTAACATTTATACAAATCAGAAAAATGGAAAATTCAAAACCAACTTATTGGCAAAACGCCGAGAGAACTAATGGAAGAATGGCAATGATGGGCTTATTTGCATTAGTTGTAAATTATGGCTTATTCGGATGGATAATCCCAGGAATTTTTTAAAATGAATTTAGGCTTACTTTTTCTTAAAGTAAATACTTTGGGAGTTATAACTCTTTCTGAACTTGATTGGATAACTAACCATCAATCTGAATTTTCTAGGTTAGATATGGCTTTAGTTATTAAGATCGGCCGTCTTATGGATTCTGGAATAGTAGAAATTGATAATAGATTGCCTGTTTAATTTTTAAAAAATAATCGTCATGAGTGTTTGTCAATAGGGATACTGACAAACACTTTTTTATGAGAAAAAATATTTGTAAAAAAAAGAGATTGTTTCTTAGCTAAAAACAATCTCTCAATTACCTAATTCTTACATGAGAATTTCAAGTAAGCTTTCAGATCTTAACTGATTTGTTTTTATAGTAAATCCGTAAAAATGCTTTTGTAATTTATCTTTTTAAACCACCTCTTTTTATCCAAAGGAACCATGTAACCCAAATAGGAGGAAGGAATCTGATTAAAAAAGAAATTTTATATATATAGAATGGGGCATTTTCACTTTGAAATAAATTCATCAAAAAGGAAGATATAGTTACCCAAAGTAAAATTATTAATATATTTGCTCCCAACAAAGCGAACTTATTTTGTTTGAATATTTTTGGCATAAAATAAATTTTTTGTATTCTTAATTTTAAATTATCTCGGGAAATAAATAATACATTTTCAAAAAAACTTCAAATTTAAAATCCATATCCAAATAAAAAAAGTACTAAATTTCAATCCCTCTCCAAATAACAATCCAAAAGCGATAGGAGGAGAAAATATTAAAAAAAGAATAGAGAATAAACTAAATAACGCAAATGATCCTCTTAGAAAAAAATTCTTTCTTTTTGTTCTTCTTAGATTTTTTAAAGTATTCCACTCCCATTCGATAAACTTATAGAACTTTTCTGATAATAAAAAAAAATACTTCATTAATATTATTAATTTCTATCGGCTTTTCTTATTTATAAAATTAATTTCACCTGTTAGCAATAAACCTTATCCCCTTCTTCAGAAAGATAGTAAATTCTATTTTCTGAACTTACAAAGAATGTTAATCCCTTATATTGTGATCTTTTAAATTTATCTAATCTAAGTTTGTGTAAATCCCAATTATCAGTGCTTATGTCAGGATTAAATTCTTGTTCTTTTAAGAAAGGTACATAAGTTGGAATAATTGTTGTTTTTTGGGCTAACCCTCTATTTCGTTTTGAATAAAAAAATAATAAAAATAAAAGTACAAAAAAAAGAATTAATAATATATTTGTCATTGTCAATTTTTCTAATTTGAAAAAACTTTATTTTGAAGAATCAAGAACTTTTCACAATAAATTGCTTAGTAAGTAAAAAATCCTATTTTTATATTCTTGTATTTTTGAATACTTATCAAGGGTTTACCTAAATTAGATTATAAAGTGAGTCGCATAATCAACATGACTCAAAATTCCATGAATACTCCTTATGCAAAAAGAGTAGCTGAAAAATTTAGAGAGGCTCAAAACTACTTAAAAACTAATGGTTTTAGTAGATCAACTAAACATTTACTGGAAGATATTGAAAATTCTGTTGAAAAATAATGCCAATATCCCCTCAATTACAATATGGCTACGATGATGGCTTTACAACCATTATTTTTGGGTTAATAGGAAGTTGCTTAGGATGTATCTTAATTTTATTAATTTCATTTTTTGAATTTAAATTCAAAAAGCAAAATAGTAAGCCTTAATAGACTTACTAAACATTAAATAAGAACTCCATTACATCACCTTCGTTAACAATATATTCCTTACCTTCACTTCTTAAAAGACCTTTAGTTTTTGCATTGGCAATTGAACCTGAATCAATTAAATTTTGATACGAAATAGTCTGAGCTCTTATAAATCCTTTTTCAAAATCAGTATGAATTACTCCTGCTGCCTGTGGCGCAGTCATCCCATCTTTTATGGTCCATGCTTTTGTCTCCTTTTCTCCGGTAGTGAAATAAGTTTTTAATCCCAATAATTTATATGTTGATCTAATTAAAGAACTTAATCCCCCTTCTTCTACTCCTAAACCCATAAGGTAGTCTTTTTTATCTTCTGGTTCTAACTCTATTAATTCAGATTCGACTTGCGCTGATATTTTTATACATTCTGTATTTTCATTGCTTGCAAAACTCTGAACTGTTGATGAAAAATCATTACCTTCAGCTAAATCATTTTCATTCAAATTAGTTGCGTAAATAATTGGTTTAGCAGTGAGGAAGTCCAATTGCTTAATTATTAAATTTTCTTCTTCATTCAAAGATATTGATCTAACTGAAAGGCCTTTCTCTAGCTCTTCTTCAATTTTTTCTAGTAAGGTATCTTCTTTAGCTGCCTCTTTACTAGTTCTAACCTGTTTTTTAATTCTTTCTCTTCTTTTTTGGAGTTGAGATAAATCAGCTAAATTCAATTCCAGATTAATTATCTCAATGTCATCCAGGGGATCTACCTTTCCAGAAACATGAATTACATCACTATCTTCAAAGCACCTTACAACATGAACTATTGCATCAACCTCCCTAATATTTGATAAAAATTTATTTCCCAAACCTTCGCCTTTACTAGCTCCTTTTACAAGTCCTGCGATATCTACAAATTCAATTTTTGTTGGGATAATATTTTGGCTAGAACTTAAATTACCTAACTCTTGCAACCTTTGATCTGGGACTGAAACTATGCCTTTATTAGGTTCTATAGTACAAAAAGGAAAATTAGCCGCTTGGGCCTTAGCATTTTCTACAAGTGCATTAAATAGAGTTGATTTTCCAACATTTGGTAATCCAATAATACCTGCTTTTAACATTTGAAAAAACTTATGGAAAAATTATCAAGAAAACATCTTCTAGTAATATAGTATTTACTTAACCAATCTTGGATAAGTTAATTATAATCGTTTTGATTATTTATTTAGTTCCAAATATTATCAATTACTTTTTTTCAAAAGAAATGCTTGATTTAATAAAAAAAAATATAAATCTAAGAAGTGGAATTATATTGCTTTCTCTTGCTATATTTTTCTTTTTTATAACCAATTCCTTCAAGAAAAATAAGTCAAAAGATATTTCTGATTTTGTAGTTCAAGTTGAAAAAGGAATCCTCTCAGATTCAATTAATACTAGTGGTGAAGTAAAAGCAATAAGGACAAGCAATATTGGGCCTCGGAAGCAAGGCGTAATAAAAGAAATCAAAGTAGATGAGGGCGATCTTGTAAAAAAAAATCAGGTTTTAGCTTCTCTTGATGATGAAGATTTTATCTATAAAATTGAAGAACTTGAATTAAATGTAGAAAAACAAAAATCTGAATTTTTAAGAAGGGAATATTTATATCAAGAAGGCGCAGTAAGTAAAGAAGACTATGAAAGTTATAAAAATAACTACAACATTAGTAGCGCAAAACTTAATGATGCAAAAGCTGAAAAAAGTTTCTATCTAATTAAAGCTCCTTATGGAGGAAAGATAACTGCAAAATATGCTGAGATAGGATCTTATGTCACACCAAGTACAAACTTAAGTTCAGACCCTAAAACCAAAAACTTTATTTTTGAACTATCGGAGGGCCTAGAAATTGTTGCTAAAGTTCCTGAGAGTGACATTGGCAGAATAAAAATAGGTCAAGAAGCCTCAGTAAGAATTGAGGCTTATCCCTCAAAAAAATATAGTGCCATAGTTAAAAAAATAGCTACAAGAGCTGTAAAAGATAATAATGTAACCTCATTCGAAGTAACTTTAAATTTTAAAGATATTTCTGAAGAAATTAAAATTGGAATGACTGCAGATCTTGAATTTAGAGTCGAAGGCAATGAAGAAAAAATCTTAGTACCAACAGTTTCTATTGTCACTGAAAAAGGTGAAAAAGGAATTTTGAAAGTTGATAAAAACAATTCTCCCAAATTTGAAAAAATCGAAATTGGTATTAGTAGTGGAAATAAAACTTCAGTAATTGATGGATTAGAACCTGGAGAGCAAATCTTTATTGATATTCCACCTTGGGCTAAGAAGAGAAAATGAGTTTAAAATCTGAAAACTCTAAAAAACCAATTTTACTTTTAGTCGATGGCCACTCACTTGCTTTTAGAAGCTTCTATGCATTTAGCAAAGGGATTGATGGGGGTTTAACTACCAAAGAGGGATTTCCAACAAGTGTCACTTATGGATTTCTTAAAAGCCTTCTGGATAATTGTAAAAATATAAGTCCTGAGGGTGTTTGTATTACGTTTGATACCGAAAAACCTACTTTCAGACATGAATTAGATCCAAATTATAAGGCCAATAGAGATGTAGCACCAGATGTTTTTTTTGAGGATATTGAACAACTAGAAATCATTTTAGAAGAAAGCCTTAATTTACCAATTTTTAAATCTCCAGGATACGAAGCAGATGATCTCCTAGGCACAATTGCAAATGATGCTTCTTCTAAAGGATGGTGCGTGAATATTCTTTCTGGAGATAGGGACTTATTTCAATTAGTAGATGATCAAAAAGATATTTATGTACTTTATATGGGTGGTGGTCCATATGCGAAAAGTGGAAATCCAACTCTTATGAATGAAAATGGAGTAAAAGAAAAATTAGGTGTTGCGCCAGAAAGAGTAGTTGATCTCAAAGCCCTAACTGGTGATAGTTCTGATAATATTCCAGGTATTAAAGGAGTAGGGCCAAAAACTGCAATTAATCTACTAAAAGAGAACGATACGCTTGATGGAATCTATCAGGCTTTGGACAAGATTCAGCAGAACAACGATAAGAAATATAAAGGATTCATCAAAGGTTCAGTTATAGAGAAGCTCAGAAACGATAAACATAATGCTTTTCTTTCCAGGGATTTAGCAAAAATAAATACTGAGGTACCTTTGATATTAAGTGATTGTTATGAATTAAAAAATATAAATCAAGAACTCCTCTCAGAGTCACTGCAAAAACTTGAATTATCAACATTACTCCGGCAAATTGATATTTTCAATTCAACTTTTAGTAAAGGTGGTTTTGACAAAAATAATGTAGCTAAAGAGGAGGAGAAGATACCAAAAGTCGCAGGCAAGAATGAATTAGAAAATAGTGAAAATAAAATCCCTAAAATCAACGTAACAGTTGTAAATGATTTCGAATTACTTGATAAATTAATTCAAAGATTAGACAAGACTAATCAAATAGTTTCTTTAGATACAGAGACCAATAGTTTGAATCCAATCGATGCGGAACTTGTTGGGATAGGGTTATGTCTTGGAGAAGAAAATGATGATTTATTTTATATACCTCTTGGTCATCAAACAAAAAAGGAGGCCTCCAATCAATTAACAATAGAAGATGTTTTCTCAAAGCTAAGAAATTGGATAGAAGATCCAAAAAAAGAAAAAGCACTCCAAAATTCAAAATTTGATAGGCAAATATTTTTTAATCATGGACTTGATCTTAAAGGCGTAACCTTTGACACCTTGTTAGCAGACTACCTTCTTAATAATCAGGAGAAACATGGTTTAAGTGAAATTAGTTTTAGATTATTTGGATTTAAGCCTCCTTCATTTAAGGACACAGTTGGAAAAAATAAAGACTTTTCATTTGTTGATATTGATGAAGCAAGTATTTACTGTGGTTATGATGTTTTTCTAACTTTTAAGATTGTCAAAATTTTTAAAGAAAGTTTTTCAAAGGAAAAAGATGAATTAATCAAATTGTTCGAAGAAATCGAGCTGCCTTTAGAGCCGGTATTGTCCCAAATGGAAATGAATGGCATAACCATCGACATCCCTTATTTGGATGAACTCTCAAAAGAATTAAAAAGTACCTTAGAAGATATTGAAAGTAAGGTTTATCAGTTAGCAGAGGAGAATTTCAATCTATCTTCACCAAAACAACTTGGTGAGATCTTGTTTGAAAAATTAAATTTGGATAAGAAAAAATCACGTAAAACAAAAACAGGATGGAGTACAGATGCAGTAGTTCTGGAAAGATTAGTCGACGAACATGAAATAATCCAACATTTAATAAAACATAGAACTCTTAGCAAATTACTTAGCACCTATATTGATGCTCTTCCAAATCTTATTAACGAAAAGACAGGAAGAGTTCATACAAACTTTAATCAAGCTGCTACAGCGACTGGGAGACTAAGTAGTAGCAATCCTAATCTTCAAAATATCCCGGTTAGGACTGAATTTAGCAGGAGAATCAGAAAAGCATTCTTGCCTGAAAAAAATTGGAAACTTTTATCAGCTGATTATTCTCAGATCGAATTAAGAATACTCGCTCACTTAGCGGATGAAGAAATACTAATAAATGCATTTCATAAAAATGATGATATTCATTCTTTGACTGCAAGATTAATTTTTGAGAAAGAAGAAATTTCTTCTGATGAGAGAAGAGTTGGGAAAACAATAAATTTCGGAGTTATCTATGGTATGGGGATAAAAAAGTTTGCCCGTTCAACAGGAGTAAGTACTCCAGAAGCAAAAGAATTTCTAATAAAATACAAAGAAAGATATTCAAAAATTTTCAAATTTCTTGAACTTCAAGAAAGGCTTGCCTTATCAAAAGGTTATGTAAAAACAATTTTCGGTCGAAAAAGAGAATTTAAGTTTGATAAAAATGGACTTGGAAGACTAATAGGAAAAGATCCTTACGAAATTGACTTGCAATCCGCAAGAAGAGCTGGCATGGAAGCACAGTCACTTAGAGCCGCAGCCAATGCCCCAATCCAAGGTTCAAGTGCAGATATTATTAAAATTGCAATGGTTCAACTAAATAAAAAATTCATAGAAATGAATGTTCCAGCAAAAATGCTTTTACAAGTACATGATGAATTATTGTTTGAAGTTGAACCAGATTCTTTGGAAATTACGACGAAATTAGTAAAGAAGACTATGGAAGATTGTGTAAAATTAAATGTGCCTCTTTTAGTTGATATTGGAATTGGAGACAATTGGATGGAGACAAAATAAACCTTATGAAATACTTATTTTAAGATGATCAAACTTTTTAATACTTTAAGCAAAAAAGTTGAGGTTTTTAAGCCTATTGATGATGTAGTAAAAATTTATTGTTGTGGGGTAACTGTTTATGATTTATGTCATCTTGGTCATGCCAGAAGTTATATCTCTTGGGATGTATTGAGAAGATTTTTAATTTACAGTAATTTCAAAGTGAAGTATGTTCAAAATTTTACAGATATTGATGACAAGATCTTAAAAAGAGCGAAAGAAGAAAGCAGTTCAATGAAGGAAGTATCTGAAAAAAATATCATTGAATTTCATAAAGATATGGATTCTTTAGGGATAATGCGTCCGGATAGCATGCCAAGAGCAACGAATCATATATGCAATATCTGCTCCTTCATAACAATCCTTGAGGATAAAGGTTATGCATACTCTAGGGATGGAGATGTTTATTATTCTGTTTTCAAAAATAAAAATTATGGAAAGCTAAGTAATCAAAATTTACAAGAACAAAATATCAATCAGCAAGGAAGAATGGTTAATGAAGAAAATAGTAAAAAACTTAATCCGCAAGATTTTGCGCTATGGAAAAAAGCCAAAGATGATGAACCATTTTTTGATTCGCCATGGGGTAAAGGTAGGCCAGGATGGCATATTGAATGTTCGGCGATGGTTAAAGATGAATTAGGAGATACTATCGATATCCATTTAGGTGGTTCTGATTTGATTTTTCCACATCATGAGAATGAAATCGCCCAATCAGAAGCAGCCAATGGCAAAAAGTTAGCGAACTATTGGTTACACAATGGGATGGTCAATGTAAATGGACAAAAGATGAGTAAATCCCTTAAAAATTTTAAAACTATCAGAGAGCTAATTAAGTCAGGTATAAGCCCTATGACTTTGCGATATTTTGTTATGACTGTTAATTATAGAAAACCACTTGATTTTACTGAAGAAGCTTTAAGGAGTGCTTCAGAAGCTTGGAAAAACATTAATGTAGCCCTATCTTTTTTGGACCTTACAAAAGATGCTTTTAAATCTATTGATAAGAATGAATCTATCGAAGACGAATATAAAGAGAAAATAAGCTTTGAATTATCTCAAAAAAAGCTTAAATTTTCTGAGGCTCTTGGGAATGACCTTAATACAGCAGGGGCTATTGCAATTATTTACGATTTAGCAAAGCCATTAAAAAACTTTTTAAACCAATTTCAAAGGGTCGAAGGTTTTAGAATAGACCTAAATGAAAAATTCTTTCTACTTGAGAATTTTAAAACTCTTGAAAAGTTGACTGAGGTACTTGGTCTTAAAAAAGAGGTTTTAGTAAAAGAAAGTAAAATAAAAGAAGAAGAAATATCAATGCTTATTAATGAAAGATTGAAAGCAAAAAAAGAAAAGAATTATACGAAGGCCGATGAAATCAGGAATTTGTTAAAAGAAAAAGGTATTGAACTTATTGATCAATCAAAGGAAATAACAACATGGATAAGGGTCTAAATTTTAAGAAAAAAACCAATTTGAAATTTTTGTTTTTTAAATACCCCTTTAAATGGGAAGATATTAGAAATATCAGAGAAAATTGAAATACATTACTGTACTCGGTTCTACTGGTTCAATTGGGACTCAAACTCTCGAAATAGCTAGTGAGCAGCCTGATAAGTTTAAAGCCGTAGCTCTTTCGGCAGGAAGAAATATTAGTTTATTAACAGAACAAGTTAAAACACATAAACCAGAAGTAGTTGCGATTGAGGATGAAAATCTTATAGAAGATTTAAAAGATAATATTAATAACTTAGATTTGGATAGTACTCCCTTGGTTTTGAGTGGCAAGGAGGGGATTAACGCTGTTGCAGCATGGGATAAGGCAGATACTGTGGTTACAGGGATAGTAGGATGTGCAGGCTTAATTCCAACAATGTCAGCAATTAATGCGGGGAAAAATATTGCACTTGCTAACAAAGAAACTTTAATTGCGGCAGGACCAATTGTTATTCCTGCATTAAAGAAAAATAATAGTAGGCTTTTACCTGCTGATTCAGAACATTCTGCTATCTTTCAATGTTTACAAGGATTACCCAATTATGAAAATGCAGATTTTTCAACAGGAGAGATACCTAAAGGTTTAAAAGCCATACATTTAACAGCTTCTGGTGGTGCTTTCAGAGATTGGGCCGTTGAGGATTTAAAACATGTCACAGTGGAAGATGCAACTTCACATCCTAATTGGGATATGGGAAAAAAAATAACTGTAGATTCTGCAACTCTTATGAATAAAGGATTAGAAGTTATAGAAGCTCATTATTTATTTGGGACCTCTTACGAAAATATCGAAATAGTTATCCACCCTCAAAGTATTATTCATTCAATGATTGAGATGGAAGATTCTTCAGTATTAGCTCAATTAGGTTGGCCAGATATGAAACTACCCATTTTATATGCGATGAGTTGGCCTGAAAGATTTAAAACAAATTGGAAAAGATTAAACCTAAGTGAAATTGGAAAATTAACTTTTAAAAAGCCAGACGAGTTTAAATATCCATGCATGGGACTTGCCTATGCCGCAGGAAAATCTTCTGGGACTATGCCAGCAGTCTTAAATGCTGCTAATGAAATGGCTGTTGAACAATTCCTTAAAGAAAAAATTTCTTTTCAAGAAATTCCAACATTTATAAGCAAAGCTTGTGAATCACATATGGAGAATTTGAATTTAAGTCCCGAATTGGAGGATATTCTTGAAGTAGATAATTGGGCCAGACTTTTTGTTGAGCAAGAAATTAAAAAAGGGAAAAAATACGTAAGTATTGGGTAAAAGTGAATATAAAAAAACATCTTCTACTATGCGCAACACCCACTAAACAGAAATGCTTTAAAGGCAATGAAGGTCAAAAAACATGGGAATGCCTGAAAAAGACTTTAAAAAAATTTGAGAATGATCCCTCTACAAAAAACGTTCATATATTAAGGTCAAAAGCTGATTGTTTAAGGATATGTAAAAACGGTCCAATTCTTCTTGTGTGGCCTGATGGTATTTGGTATGAGAAAGTTTCTCCAGAAAAAATTTCAGAAATTTTTACCTCACATATTATTAACGGAAAGCCAATAGAAAAATGGATTTTCAAAAAAACACCATTTTTAAATAGTCCTAGATACTAATAAACCAGTTCTTTACAACTTCGTCTGACCAGCAGCCATTAATAGAGTGAAAACCATTATGACCTCCTTTTTCAGTTATAAGAATAGTAAATTTATCAATAAATTTCCCTCTTAAATTCAAAGTTGCATTATATGGAACCCAAGGATCATCCTTGGCATGAATAAAAAGCATTTGAGGTAATTTTTTTATTGAGTTTTGGATTCTAAATATTGGAGAAGCTTTAACATAATAATCTTCTAAAGAATCAAATCCCCAACTTGGAGCTGTAAATTTCTGATCAAATTCCCTTATGCTTTTTAAAGCTCTAATTTTTTTTCTTAATTTCTCATTATTAAGAATTTTGCCTTCATCATTAAATCCATCCCACAACTGATTTTTTAAGCGATGAAGTAACCATTTTTGGTAGATATAATTTCTAGATTTTTCAATACAGAGACTGCATGATGATAAATCTAGAGGGCTACTCACACAGGCTAGGCCATCTAAAAGTTTTTCTCCTTTGTTTTCATCGTAATCTAAGCAGGCATTTAAAAGAATTGTTCCGCCTAAAGATAATCCAACTCCGTAAATTGGAATATTATTCATCTTAAAGAGATCTTTAAACTCTAAATTAATGAATTTTTTAAAATAATTAATTGCTGAAATAACATCACTTGAGCATCTAGCACAATAATTTCCTTTAGCTAAATATCTCGCACATCCAGATCCTCTCAGATTTAATTTAAGAACTCCAAAACCATTATTTGCTAATTTCCTAGAGATTCTTCTTAAACCAAACCGTTTAGTTGAGCCCCCTAAACCATGTGTAACGATTACAAAACCCCTAAGTGAGTCAAAGTTTTCAGGTAATTCTAAAAACCCTAGAAGATAATCACATTCAAATTTTTTAGAAAGAATTTTATTAATCGGAAAGAATATTTTTTTATTTTTTTTTGATTTACCAAAATCAATAACAAAAGTATCTCTCAAAGTTTGTAAGTCGCCACCCATCCAAGGTAAGACTTCTCTAAATGGCTTATTTTTTACATAATCTGAAAAACTGAAAGATATATTATTATTTCTCCCCAACTCCAAGATCCTTTAATTCTCCAATCAAATCATTGAGTACTTTTTTTGCATCACCAAAGACCATTGAGGTATTTGGCAGATCAAATAAATCATTTTTTATTCCGGAGTAACCTGCACTCATTCCACGTTTAATTACAAATACCGTTCTTGCTTCCTGCACATCAAGAACTGGCATGCCATATAAAGGAGAAGAGCTATCATTTTTAGCTTGAGGATTAACCACATCATTTGCTCCTAAAACTAAAACAACATCCGTTGCTGGAAAATCAGGATTTACAACGTCCATCTCTTTAAGTTGTTCGTAAGGAACATCTGCTTCTGCTAACAGTACATTCATATGTCCAGGCATCCGCCCTGCTACAGGATGAATTGCGTAAACGACTTCAATACCATTTTGCTCTAGTTTTTTTGTTACTTCCCTTAAAGTATGTTGAGCTTGAGCTACCGCTAGACCATAACCAGGAACAATGATTACCTTGTTGGCTGCCTCTAAAGTCAATGCACATTCTTCAACACTGCAAGAAGTTATATTTGTATATTCTCCTGAACCAGAAGAGGCTGTACTTTGTGCAGATAAAGATCCTCCAAAAAGAACTGAGACCAATGATCTATTCATACCCTTGCACATTACTTGAGTAAGTATTAGGCCTGCTGCTCCAACCATTGCACCTGCTACTATCAAAAGCTGACTATCTACAACGAAACCTGCTGCTGCTGCTGCAATCCCTGAATAGCTATTTAATAAAGATATAACGACTGGCATATCAGCTCCACCAATTGGTAAGGTAACTCCAATACCTAATAAAGAAGAAACTATAACTAGAAGCCAAATAGAACTTGTATTGCCGTTTATCAAATCAAAAAAGGCTATAAAGGAGGCAACTGCAAAAACGATATTTACAAAATGTCTAACTTTGCTCTGAGTCCACCCTGGAGTTGACAACCAACCCTGTAACTTTGCCATCGCCACAATTGAACCTGTGAAAGTTATGGCACCAACAAATATAGAAACAGATATTGAAACTTCGTTAATCAGTGACTTAAAAAAATCAAAATTTTCTTGGCCACCAGATATAGGAAAAATAGCTACTCCTAAGGCCACTAAAAGTGATGACATTCCTCCACAACCATTGAACAATGCCACTGTTTCAGGCATGGAGGTCATAGGTACTTTTTTTGCAAGAATTGCTCCAAATAAACTACCTATGATTGATCCAATTATTATCCAAATCCAAGACTGAATAGCAATTCCAGAAGTGCCTAAATAATAAGAAAGTAATCCTACTACTGATAGCGACATTGCAAATGCAGCTAATCTATTGGCATCCCTTGCTGATTTTACTTTTGACAATCCTTTTATGCCCAAAGCCAGTAAAAGCACTGCTAGAAGGTCAATAACGAATTTAATGATTACAGGTAGATTCATGTTAAAAATTACTTCTTATTTGATGTTTTACGACTAAACATAGCGAGCATTCGATCAGTTACAAAGAAACCTCCTACAACGTTGAAAAGAGCAAATCCAAGAGAAACTGAACCAATGATTAAAAGTGGTACGTTACCTTCTGCTTTTACAATTAAAGTTAAGGCTGCAAGCATTGTTATTCCTGAAATTGCATTTGCTCCACTCATTAGAGGTGTGTGAAGAGTAGGAGGAACTTTTCCAATTAACTCGAGACCTAACAAACTACCAAGTAAAAGAACCCAAAGAAGACTTATAAAAGACATAATTTTAAAACCTCAATTTTCAAAAACTTTATTTTGAAGAACAACTCCTTCATCGCTTAATAAACATCCAGAAATGAGTTCATCCTCTTTATCTAATTTAATTACACCATCTTTTATAAATGGTGTAATCAAAGATGTTAAGTTCTTAGCATAAAGTGAACTTGCATCATAAGGAACTGAAGAGGGTAATTCGCCCGCTCCTATAAGTTTTACCCCATCTTTGATAATAGTTTCATTAGATTTTGTTCCTTCGCAGTTCCCTCCCTGAGAAACTGCTAAATCAATCACTACTGCTCCAGGCCTCATTTTTTCAATCATGGGTGAGTCTATTAAAACAGGGGCCTTTTTACCTAGAACTTGCGCAGTACATATAGCAACATCAGCTTCAGATAAATATTTAGTTAAAGTTGCCTTCTGTTTTGAGAGGAATTCGGGTGTTACAGCTTTTGCATAACCTCCTGCCTCTCCTGGCTTTTCCTCAACTTCAGGTAGTTCTATAAATCTTGCTCCGAGGGACTCTACTTGTTCTTTAACAGCAGGCCTAATATCAGATACAAATACTATTGCTCCAAGTCTTTTCGCCGTCGCAACTGCCTGTAATCCTGCAACGCCTCCACCAAGAACAACTACTTTTGCAGGTTGGACTGTCCCTGCTGCAGTCATAAGCATTGGAAAATATCTATCTAACTCACTTGCAGCCAAAAGAACTGCTTTGTATCCAGCAATATTGGCTTGTGAAGAAAGAACATCAGAAGATTGAGCTCTACTGATCCTGGGAAGCAACTCCAGTGATAAAGCTGAAATCTTATTACTATTTATAATCCTAAGAAGCTCCTTATTACCATATGGATTAAGAAGACCAAGAAGAACAGCGCCTTTCTTTAACTTAGTTAAATTATCCTCTGATGGAGTTTGAACACAAAATATTAAGTCTGCTTCACCCCAAATTTTTTGATCTAAGTTGTTTATTATTGTTCCGCCCGATTCTTCATATGATAAGTCACTAAATCCTGATAATTTTCCTGCTGAACTTTCAATATAAACATCACATCCAAAGCTTTTTAATTTCTTTACCGCTTCTGGTGTAGCTGAAACTCTCCTTTCACCAGAGCTTGTTTCGGAAGGAATAAGTATCTTTGTCAATTTATTTATTTTTTTAACATACTAAATATAAATTGAAGAAAGTCAAAAGTCTTGGATTTTTGTTAAAAATATATTTTCTTTTCTATAAAAAATAGCTATCTAGAATATAGAGGTACTAAATAATCAAATGAGCATAAAAGCAATCGAATGTCCCGATGGAGTATGTCACAGTCATCATGGTGGACATGCTGTTCCAAGACAAGCAATGCAGAAAAACCTAGAAAAGCATGGTAAAGACTGGTGCGAGAAATTAGCAGAGAGAATTTATGAAATGTCAGTTGATACTTATTCACAGACAGTCATGCCCAGTCTCCACTCAGCAGGCTGGCAAAGAAGACATCTAGATTGGGAATTTAAGCTGGCAGAAAATGATTCTGAACCTGATGAAGCTCTTGTTGAAGGAATTATTAATGCTACAGAAAGCTTTCTAAGGAGTAGTGAGGTTCATCGATTATTTATTCAAGAATTAGTTCAGGGCACATTCGAGGAAGCAAATGATAAAAAAATAATTTCTAAAGCAATAAAATCTATCATTGAAGAAGAAATTGTTAGTTCACTAAGAGAAAAGAAAGAAACTCTTTTAAAAAAAATATCCGCAAAATTAATATCAGAAGAAAAAGTTAGCGAGGAACTTGCAATAAATTCAGCTAAAGAGGGTTTTGAGGAAGTTGAAAGGCTACTTGCAAATCACAGCGAGGCAGTCTAACTCTATCTCTTTATATTTTCTTTATAATTTACCCAAAAATTGGCTCAAATATAAATTAAAGATTAAATTATTGTTTGGAAGTACAAAGTTGTAACTTATTAGACATTACTTATACCTTGTTGTGTGTTTACCTAATATACAACTTAAAAATTTCAATGGACAATTTCATTAGGAAAAGGATTGACATAGCGACTTGTTGGGCTACCAACAGAATTTCTGCAATGGACACTCTAGAAAGGTATGAAGACAGTTATGCAATAGCAGAAGAATTTCGAGAGTGGATATTACATATTGGAGAAAAGAACGAAAATTTAAAAGATTATATTTTAAATTTCCCTAAGGATTTAACAAAGTTTTTAGACCAAAAAGTCAACGATTGATTAATAAATCTATCGAGTGAAATCCGCCCTACATTATTTGAGATTGTTTATTATTATTATAAGTGAAAATAGCAAATAAATGGAAAATAAAGAGAAGATTTCAAACGTAGAAAACGTTGTAATTATAGGCTCGGGACCTGCAGGTTACACTGCTGCAATATATGCAGCAAGAGCAAATCTGCAACCTTTACTTGTAACAGGATTTAATTCTGGTGGAATTCCTGGTGGGCAATTAATGACTACAACATTTGTTGAAAATTACCCAGGTTTCCCAGATGGAGTACTAGGTCCTGAATTGATGGATCTAATGAAGGCTCAAGCAGAAAGATGGGGCACCAATTTATACGAAAGTGATGTGGTCTCCATTAATACCGCTTCACATCCCTTTGAATTAAACACTTTAGAAGGAACTATAAAATCTAATTCAATTATCATTGCAACTGGAGCAAGTGCAAATAGATTAGGCGTGATTAATGAAGATAAATTCTGGAGTAAAGGAATAAGTGCTTGTGCAATATGCGATGGGGCAACTCCACAATTTAGAGATGAAGAATTAGCTGTAATTGGAGGGGGCGACTCTGCATGCGAAGAAGCAGCATATCTCACAAAGTATGGAAGCAAAGTTCATTTGATTGTTAGATCAGACAAATTAAGGGCTAGCGCAGCAATGGTTGATAGAGTAAAAGCTAATCCAAAGATAGAAATTCATTGGAATACAAAAGTTGATAAAGCGGATGGTTCTGAATGGCTTGAGAGAATAGAAACTATTCATTCTCAAGAAGGTAAAGGGGAAATCAATATAAAAGGTCTTTTTTACGCGATAGGGCACACACCAAATACGAAGTTCTTAGGCAACAAAATTGATTTAGATAATAAAGGCTATATTGCTTGCAAATCAGGAAGGCCAGAAACATCTATTGAAGGCATCTTCGCAGCAGGTGATGTTGTTGATTCTGAGTGGAGACAAGGAGTTACCGCTGCAGGAACTGGATGCATGGCAGCATTAGCTACCGAAAGATGGTTATCAGAGAAAAACTTAGCAAAAACTATAGTCAGAGAAACTCCCGAACCAGAAAAAAAACTTAATTCATCAGATTTTAATGAAGAAGAAGTAAATGAAGATACTTTCGATTCAAATTCTGAATGGCAAAAAGGCAGTTATGCATTGAGGAAACTTTATCACGAGAGCAAAAAACCTATCTTAGTAATTTTTAGTTCCCCAAGCTGCGGACCATGCCATGTTTTGAAACCTCAGTTAAAAAGAGTAATTAAAGAACTTGACGGTGCAGTTCTTGGCGTTGAAATAGATATTGACAAAGATCAAGATATTGCAAAACAAGCTGGTATTAACGGCACTCCAACAGTTCAACTTTTTAAAGAAAAATTATTAAAAAAACAATGGCAAGGTGTTAAACAAAGAAGTGAGTTTAAAGAAGCGATAAAAAATATTATCTAAAGAAACTTTTTATTTATTATTTCTCTTGGGATTATTTTTATTAGTAGTAGGTCTAGCACCCCCTGCATTTCTCTCTCGATAAGTTATCCTCCCTCTAGAAAGATCATAAGGACTTATCTCAACTAACACTTTGTCTCCAGCTAATAATTTAATTCTAAATTTAGTCAATTTACCTGCAGCTCTACATAAACATTGATGTCCTTCAGGTTGTTCTAAGGTAACCAAATAAAATCCATTCCCCTGCTCTTTTTCTATAACACCTGAAGTTTCAATCATTAATTAATATTTTTCTAGATACATATTATCAGAAAAAGATTGTCCAAAAAATATTTAAGAAAAATTACATCCGTAAAAATATGAAATTCAATTCAAATTGAATCTAATTTCATTAATTATTTGAAGTTGACCATAATAAAAATTTGCTTTCGCAATTTTTTCAGAATCTTCTAATTGATCAAAAAAAACAAACCCAAGGCTTTCCCATAATGAAGATCCACATACATTATTCAATTCATTTTTTGCATCTTTTGCAAAATTATCTAGTTTTCGTTCAAGATTTTTAGACTTAAAAACAGACATAGGTCATTAATATATATAGTACAAATATACTATATAAATCTAGAAGTGCAACATTAAAAAGGTAATCTCTTTTTTTCTTCAATATTGAGATCTGCTTCCATTTCCCTTAATCTCTTAAGTATTTGTTGATAATACTCTTTGATATAACTCTCAAGAGAAGTCATATCTTCTTTTTTTAGATCCAATATTTCGTAGGTTTGGCTCATGTCAGCATCTAATGATTCTCCACTACTAGTTACTTCAGCAAAAGCCAATCTTTCAGCAACATTTAAAGAATCTTGGAAAAAGGAAACTACTTTTTGGGTGACACTAATTAGGAAAGGGGAAACTCTAAAAATTTTAGCCTTCTTTTCGCTAAATTTTTCACATAGGGAAATGATTTCGTTTGAATCCCATGCTTTAGGACCAACCAATGGTAAAGATGTTCTATGAGTTTTTGGATTACTAACAGCTGCGACAATAATTTTTGCCATGTCTTGAGTATTCATATATGCGATTTTAGTTGGAGTTCCGCTCATCCATACTGCTTGACTATCTAAAATTGGAATAGCAAATTGACCTATAATTCCTTGCATAAAAGCTGCACATTTGAAAATTGTATAGTCTAGACCTGATTTCTCAAGAAGTTTTTCAGTACAATACTTTATGTCCATTAATGGGACGTTTCTAAATTTCTCTGTTAAAAGGATTGAAAGGAATATGACTCTTTTTACATTTAAAGATTCACAAGCATTGAACAAATTGACTTTCCCGTCCCAATCTATTTCATAGATACTTTTAGGATCATCCGGCTTACTAGTAGCAGCATCAATAACAACTTCAATATCTTGCAATGCATATTCAATATCAGAAGAATTTAACAGGTTACCTTTTGTCAATTCACAACCCCACTCTTGTAGAAAGGAAGATTTTCTTGGGTTTCTTACGAAGCATCTAACTTCATGTCCATCTTCTATAGCTTGCTTCGCTATTTGCCTACCAAGTGTTCCTGTTGCTCCTACTAAAAGAATCTTCATATTTTAAGATTTACTTGACCTGTAGACCATAACTCAATTTGTGACGTGTTCGTGAGAATCAATCTCCCTGAAACTTTAATAGTAATGCACCACCAACTAATCCTATTGGAATCAATATCCAAAAAACTGCCGCAATACTAAAAATTTCTTTAGCCATATTAAAATTTAATGATTACTATAATTTACATTCAATATACAATTATTTGTTAAAAAAGTAGATAATGCAAATATCTTGAAAATTTTTTGAAAATTATGAAAAAAAATTTTAAAGAAGAAAATATTAATTTTCCTAATTACTGGAATTGGAATGGTTTTAAAATTTGTTGGAATGTTTCAGGCGAAGAAAATGAAATCCCAATCATCTTTCTCCATGGATTTGGTGCTAGTCGAAAACATTGGAGGAACAATTTAGAATATTTTGCGAATAGGAATTGTGCCTCTTATTCTTTGGACTTATTAGGTTTTGGGGATTCAGATCAACCTGGGATTAGACAAATTGGGAAGTTAAATAATGAGATTTGGTCTAATCAAGTGAAAGACTTTATTACACAGGTGATAAGACCTAAGAATGCTGGGAAAGTAATTCTTATTGGCAATTCCCTTGGCTCACTAGTTGCTTTAACATGTGCTGTTGCATTAGAGGATCAGATTGCAACAGTTATTGCATCGCCTCTGCCAGATCAAATTCAAGAAAATAAAAAGTCAACAACAAAAAAATCATCATTTAAAAAATTTCAAGATAGATTCATAAGAATATTTTTTATATTTTTCCCTTTGGAGATTATTTTATTTTTAATAATTAAATTAGGGGCTATAAAACTAGGACTTAATTCCGCCTATTTCAAAAAAGATAATATTGATCGCGAATTAATAGATTTGGTGACAAAACCAGTTTTAAGGAGAACTTCAGCTAGATCATTAAGAGCAATGTGTATTGGAATGTCTTTAAGAGATGAAAAATTTCAAGCTTCTTACCTTTTGAGAAAACTTAGCTCCGCAAAAAAAGTTCCTTTTTTATTGATTTGGGGTGAAAAAGATAATTTCATACCTTTGTTTGTTGGTAAAAAGATTGCAAATTTCCATAGATGGGTAAAATTAAAAATAGTATCCAATTCAGGGCATTGTATCCATGATGAAGATCCTTCAGTATTCAATAGAATCTCTTATGAATGGATTAGAGATTTAAAAACCTTTTAAATATGAAACATACATTATCAGTTCTTGTAGAAGACGAATCTGGAGCCTTGAGTAGAATCTCAGGTCTCTTCGCTAGAAGGGGATTCAACATTGATAGCCTTGCAGTAGGGCCTGCAGAATCTAAGGGGATTTCAAGGTTAACAATGGTAGTAGAGGGTGATAATGAAACTCTTCAACAAATGACTAAGCAGCTTAATAAGTTATTTAATGTTCTGGGAGTTGTTGATTTTACTAATCTCGCAGCTGTTGAGAGGGAATTGATGTTACTAAAAGTTTCATCGAAAGAAGATACCAGAAGCAATATCCTAGATATTGTGCAGATTTTCCGTGCAAAAGTTGTTGACGTATCAGATATTGCCTTAACTCTGGAGGTAGTTGGGGATCCTGGGAAGTTAGTTGCATTAGAGAAATTACTCGAGCCATACGGCATCCTTGAAATAGCAAGAACAGGTAAGGTTGCACTTAAACGCTCTTCAGGAGTTAATACCGAAATGTTAAAAATAAACAAATATTCTCTAGAAATTTAATTAGATATCTGGACTGCCTCGATATAGTCTTCTTTGTTGATTTTTTTAAGAACGTCTAATCCATTAATAATCTTTCCAAAAATAGAATATCTTCCATCAAGTTCTGGGATATTACTAGTAACAAAAAAAAATTCAGTAGATGAAGACTTATTCTCACCGCTTTTCACCATAGCGATTGAACCACTTTCAAAAGTATATACTAAATTTTCAGTTTCATTAGGATTTTTTATTTGATAGTTATATCTTGGTTTAATTTCTCCTTTAAATTTTATTTCTAAAGGTATAAAAGGACTTTTTTTATTAAGGTTTTGATTTCGTTCAACATAGAGTTTATTTTCTTGATTAACTCCTCCATGTATAAATCTTATTTGGGGATAATTAATTATTTTATAAAATTTTTGTTTTACATAAATATTTTTGTTTATGTTTTCAAGAAAATTTGAAACTGTTACTGGGTTATCTTTACCAAATAATTTAACTTCAAAATCACCTTTTGTAGTTTCAAAATAAACTATTTTATTACTCTGAGTACAACTAACTTTAAGTTTTTGGCAGTAATAATCCGAATCAATCTCATTTTTAAAACTACAAGACTGAACCAAAAAAAATAATTGAATAAAAGAGAATGTTTTTAATAAATATTTTTTTTTTATTTTAAACCCTCCAAATTAACATCCAAAAATTTAGCAAGTCGAGCGCCTTCTTCTTCAACTTGTAGGAGTGGTTTGAGTTCACCTGCCCCGCTTAAAGGTAGAGGTTTTTTTCTACCTTTTAGTACTAAAGCAATTCTTCTTCTAGGATTAAATCCCTCACTTATGTCTAACTTAACTGATTTAATTTCATCGAAATTCAATTTAACTTCAATATCTTTGAATAGTCCTTTTCTTTTTATTTCTACAGATTTTGATGATTTATCAAAATAATTACTTCCTGAACCAAAGTTTATGTAAACAAGATACCACAAGTAAAAATTTAATAAATTGGCTATTACGCCATATGCTCCCATTATTATTCCTTGAGGGATAAATAATAAAGTTGAAGGATTTCCTAAAGGTAATAAATCCCTTCCTGTGTAGCTAGATATAGAGGCCAAAAGAAAACCAATACCCCCTATCGTTAGCATTCCTCCAATAATATAATTTGAAATTTTTCTTGATCCACCAATTTTTTGTTCGATTTTATCGAAAGACGTGAGGTCTGAATTCATTTTTATCTTTTTTTAGAACCTAATTCAGATAATTTAACAAACTAAGGGAGTATTCTTACCTAATTTTTAATAAAAAAGTCAGGAAAGCTTTACAAGGCATTTCAGATATACAAATATTTCCCCACATTGCTCTCAATCTTTGTTACAGTCACTGCGTATCCCGAAGCTAAAAACGATTTCTCATGACGATCGCAGTTGGTAGCGCCCCACAAAGAGGATGGTTTGATGTCCTCGATGATTGGTTGAAGCGCGACCGCTTTGTATTTATTGGTTGGTCTGGACTACTTCTACTCCCTTGTGCATACCTTGCTATAGGTGGTTGGTTTGTCGGAACAACATTTGTTACCTCATGGTACACACACGGAGTTGCAAGCTCATACCTTGAAGGTTGTAACTTTTTAACAGCAGCTGTAAGCACCCCTGGTGATGCCATGGGACACAGTCTTCTATTTTTATGGGGTCCTGAAGCCCAAGGTAGTTTCGTAAGATGGCTACAACTTGGTGGTCTTTGGAACTTCGTTGCATTACATGGAGTATTTGGCCTAATTGGTTTTATGCTTCGTCAGTTTGAAATTGCTGGCCTTGTTGGAATTAGACCATACAACGCACTAGCATTCTCAGCAGTAATTGCAGTATTCACAAGTATTTTCCTTATTTACCCTTTAGGACAGCATAGTTGGTTCTTCGCACCTTCATTCGGTGTTGCAGCAATCTTCCGTTACATCCTGTTCATTCAAGGTTTCCACAATATCACTCTAAACCCATTCCATATGATGGGAGTTGCTGGAATTCTAGGTGGTGCTCTACTTTGCGCTATTCATGGAGCTACAGTACAAAATACTTTGTATGAAGATACAAGTATTTATACAGATGGTAAGGTTCAAAGTTCAACATTTAGAGCTTTTGATCCAACTCAAGAAGAAGAAACTTATTCAATGATTACGGCGAATAGATTCTGGAGTCAAATCTTCGGTATCGCTTTCTCAAACAAGCGTTTCTTACATTTCTTGATGCTATTTGTACCTGTTATGGGTATGTGGACATCTTCAATAGGTATTGTTGGCTTAGCACTAAACTTAAGAGCTTATGATTTCGTAAGCCAAGAAATACGTGCAGCAGAAGATCCAGAATTTGAAACTTTCTACACAAAAAATATACTTTTGAACGAAGGTATGCGAGCATGGATGTCTTCTGTGGATCAACCACACGAAAACTTTGTATTCCCTGAGGAGGTTCTTCCACGTGGAAACGCCCTTTAATAATTTATTAAGAGCTCCAAACCAAAGTATTGAGGAAACTGGTTATGCCTGGTATGTAGGTAACGCTAGATTAATCAATTTATCTGGACGTTTATTAGGAGCTCACATTGCTCACTCTGGACTAATAGTCTTTTGGGCGGGAGCAATGATGCTCTTTGAGGTTAATCATTTTACTTTTGATAAACCAATGTGGGAGCAAGGTTTAATCTGTATGCCACACGTCGCAATGTTTGGATATGGAATAGGCCCTGGTGGTGAAGTTACTGATATCATGCCTTTTTTCCAGGCAGGTGTGGTTCATTTGATAGCTTCTGCTGTTCTTGGTTTTGGTGGTATTTACCACTCATTAGCAGGTCCAGAAAAATTAGAAGAAGATTTCCCATTTTTCTCTACTGATTGGAGAGATAAAAATCAAATGACAAACATTCTTGGATATCATTTGATTGTTCTTGGTGTAGGTGCACTAGCATGGTCAGTAAACTGGTGTTTTATTGGCGGTGCATATGACACATGGGCACCTGGTGGTGGTGAAGTCAGACTTGTTAATCCAACTTTAGACCCAAGAGTTATTCTTGGTTATCTTTTTAGATCTCCATGGGGAGGAGCTGGTTCAATAATCGGTGTTAACTCCATCGAAGATATTGTTGGTGGTCATGTTTATGTGGGTATTACTGCAATTATTGGAGGAATATTCCATATCTTTACTAAGCCTTTTGGATGGGCCAGAAGAGCATTCATTTGGAACGGTGAAGGTCTACTAAGTTATGCCCTTGGTGGAATTTGTGTAGCAAGTTTTATTGCTTCAACATTCATCTGGTTTAACAACACTGCTTACCCTTCAGAATTCTATGGCCCAACAAATGCTGAAGCTTCACAGGCCCAAAGCTTTACTTTCCTTGTGAGAGATCAAAGAATTGGAGCTAACGTAGGCTCAACAATGGGACCAACAGGTCTAGGTAAGTATCTCATGAGATCTCCTACTGGTGAAATTATATTTGGTGGTGAAACAATGAGATTTTGGGATTTCAGAGGACCATGGTTAGAGCCCCTAAGAGGACCTAACGGATTAAGCCTTGAGAAAATTCAAAATGATATTCAGCCATGGCAGGTAAGAAGAGCTGCTGAATATATGACTCATGCTCCTAACGCTTCTATCAACTCAGTTGGTGGAATCATTACAGAGCCTAATGCTGTTAACTTTGTTAATTTAAGACAATGGTTAGCTGCAGCTCAATTCTTCCTAGGATGGTTTACATTCATTGGTCACCTTTGGCATGCTGGACGTGCTAGAGCAGCCGCTGCTGGTTTCGAAAAAGGAATCGACAGAAAGAGTGAACCAGCTCTAGAAATGCCTGATTTAGACTAATTTCTATTTCATCTAAAAAACCCTATCTCTGGATAGGGTTTTTTTTTGCTCAATTTTCTAATTTATATAAGTTTTTTCGGAGCCATGGCAAACTTAATCCCATTACATTACTGAAACAACCCTCTATTTTTTCTATATATTTTCCGCCTATACCCTCTAAAGCAAATCCACCTGCGCAGTATAAAGGTTCGTCAGTATCTACATAACTTTTGATTTCCCAATCTTCCAACTCAGAAAAATAAACTCTTGAACTTACCGTATTCTTAATTGTTTCGGTAATCTTAAACTTATTTGAAGATGAATCAAAATTTCCAATTATTAAAGTGTGACCAGTATGTAAAAAACCACATTCTCCAGACATTTTTTTCCATCTAGTAAATGCCTCTTCTTTGTCAGAAGGTTTTCCATAAGCTTCCCCTTTAAATTCAAAAATTGAATCACATCCAAGAATTTTCAATATCCCAAAATTAAGTTTTTCGGGAAATGATATTTCTTGAATATTTTTGGATAAACTATTTGCCTTTTGAAAAGATAATTCCAAAGCTAATTTGAATATATTTTTTTCTTTTATTGAGGTTTCATCAAAGTTACTTGCGATTTGAATAAATTCAATTTGAGAATTTTCAAGTAATTTCTTTCTAGATTGAGAAGCAGAAGCTAGAATTAACACAAATTTTTTATCAAATTATAATTCAATTTTCTAAATAATAAATTTCAAACTATATTTAATTTACTAATGGAATTTGAAGAAAAGTTTCAACCAATAAATAAACCAATAATGGTCTTAGGTACTTCCAGTGGGGCAGGAAAATCATTAACAGTTACAGCTATTTGCAGAATTCTAAAAAATTTAGGAGAAGAACCAATACCTTATAAAGGTCAAAATATGAGTAACAACGCTTGGGTTGATTGGAATGGAGGAGAGATGGCATATTCACAAGCACTTCAAGCTTTTGCTTGTGGTATTAATCCTTCTTCAGAAATGAATCCTATTTTATTGAAACCACAAGGAAATTCAACAAGCGAGGTAATACACCTTGGCAAAAGCATAGGGACCACAACTGCAAAAAATTACTATAAAGATTGGTTTTTTCCTGGCTGGGAAGTTATTAAAAAAAGTTTAAAGTCTATTTATAAACGGAATCCGAATTGTCGATTAATTATCGAAGGTGCTGGTAGTCCCGTAGAAATGAATTTAATTCATAGAGACCTTACTAATTTAAGAGTTGCAAAATATTTAAATGCAAATTGCATATTGGTTACTGATATTGAGAGAGGAGGCGTATTTGCACAAATAATTGGCACTCTTGAATTAATGAAGCCTGAAGAAAAGAAACTTATTAAGGGAATCATCATAAATAGATTTAGGGGAGACCTTTCATTATTTGAAGAAGGGAAAAAATGGATAGAGAATAAAACTCAAATCCCTGTTATTGGTATTATTCCATGGTTAAATGATTCATTTCCTCCAGAGGATTCTTTAGATTTATTAGAAAGAAAAATCACCGTCACAAATCCTGATATCAAGGTTGGGATTATAAAATTACCATCTATAAGTAACTTCTCGGATTTTGATCCATTAGAAAATGAAGAAACAATATTAATTGAATGGATTAGAGAATCACAGAACCTGAGTAAGTATGACTTCATTATTCTGCCGGGTAGCAAACAAACGATTAAAGATCAAATATTTCTTGAAAATACTGGCTTATCTCAGAACATAAGGGAATATTCAAATAATAAAGGCAATATTATTGGAATATGTGGAGGTTTACAAATGTTAGGAACAACATTAGAAGATCCTTATTTTAAAGAGGGTTCCAAAAACTATTGTGAACAAAAAATTAAAGGGATTGGATTACTACCATTAAAAACGACTTTCTTTGAAAAAAAATTAACACGTCAAATCAACTCCGAATCTATATGGCCATGCCAAACAGAAATTAATGGGTTTGAAATTCATAATGGTCAAACTGTATTGGATGATATTCAAAGTTCATTAAAGATAAAACCTATTTTCAAAGATTTAGATCTTGGTTGGTACAAAGAAAATAATAAAGGCGGTTCTATCGCAGGAACATACATTCATGGGATCTTTGAAAATGACATTTGGAGAGACCAATATATTAATTTAATAAGGAAGAGTAAAAATTTACCAATATCAAACAAAAAATCAATATCTTATAAAAAGAAAAGAGAATCTATCATTGAAAATCTTGCGAATGTATTTCACAAACATTTAAATCTCAAATCATTTTTAAGTTGAAAGAAAAAAATATAAAAGTAATATGGCCGAATAATAATGAAACATTTGTTTCGGATGGAGATGATTGGTTTTCATCTGCAGAAAAAGCAGGTTTAGAAATCCCGACTGGCTGTCTTACAGGAAGTTGCGGTGCTTGTGAAATAGACGTCAATGGTGAAACGATAAGGGCTTGTATAAATGATATTAAAAGTAATGAAAAATGTTTTTTAAAAGTTTCTTTAACTACAGATCCTTTTTGGGGCAACTAAAGTTATTCCTTGATTATTTATATTCTTTCTGCAGGAGAGGAGTTTATTTTCTTAATTGTTAAATCTAATGGTTTAGTTCTTTATTTAAATTTCTCTTTAAAATAAATTTTTAATTTCATTTAAATAAATTCAAAATACTCTTTTTAATCTTTCCTTAAATAAATAAACTAATGTTGATAAAGCATTCGTTATGGATTTTTTGCTAACTCTAGGACTAGGAGCTTTATAGTGAATAGGAACTTCTGCTGTTCTACAATCCTTTAATAGATGTCTAAGTTCAGTTTGATAAAAATGACCAGTAGATCTAAATTTATTTGATAATATTTTCTCTACCACTGGTCTATGAAAACCTTGAAAACCACTAGTCATATCACTCAATTTTGATCCTAAAAGTAACTTTGCAAGAAGAGTTCCAATTCGAGAAAGAAATACTCTATTAATAGGTGATTCAGTCATGCTTCCACCAATAATAAACCTACTGCCAAATGCACATTCATTCCCCTCGTTAAGAACCCTTAGGAACATAGGAATAGCTCTTGGATCATGACTTAAACCTGCATCCATTTCTATAAATAGATCATGATTATTATCAAAAGCTGTTTTAAGGCCTTTTAAATAAGCATCCACAACATTCTTATTTTCTGGAGCCCAGATAGTTTTAAATCTCTCATCATTAATTGAAAGATTCTTGCACAAATTAAGAGTATTATCTTTACTAACATTATCTACCACTAAATAGACTTTCCCAGGCGTATAAATTTCAATAACTTTTTTTACTATATTAATAAAAGGCAAAAACTCTTTTTCTTCATTTGCCATCGGCACAATTAATGCCCAATTTTTGTAGTACACCGGAAGTTAACAAATTTAAAATCTAGAAAAAAAAATTTAATTAATTTTTATCAAATAGTATTTTATCACATACTTTCATTGAAGCTTCTATACAATTATCTATGTTGTAGTATCTCCATTCGGCAAATCTTCCACATAAATGGATTTTATTAAGTTGGAAATTAAGTTTGATTTTATCTATTATTTCCCTACTCTTAAAATCATTTATAACATATGATTCTTTACAGAAATTAAAGGAAATGGGACTAAGGTTAAATGGCAATTCAGATAATTCGGATTTAACTTCATCAAATTTATATTCTCCAGAAAACTCAACAACACATGTTGACCTATTTTTCTTTAATCTCTTATCATTATTTTTTTCTGAAAAGTTACCTGTCATAATTATCCTATGAGCCAAAAATTTTTTTTCTGGCAAATAAATCCAAGAATAATCATTTTTGTCACATTCGCATAATACATTAAATGTTCCGTTAGATCTTAAATTATTTATAATTTCAAGTTCATTATGAATTTGAAAAGATTTTATTAAACTTTTATCAAATAGATTTCTAATTTTTTTTAAATTGCCTGTGTAAATAACATAATCATATTTCTTTCTAAAAGAGTTGATGAAAAATCCATCATCATATTTAATTTTAAACACTTTAGAGTGATTTATATTAACTCCTTTAGCAAGGCGATCAATAATAAATTGGGAACCTCCATTCTTTGGATAATAAAAGTATTGGTGAGGCATGCCATCTGACTTATGAAAATTGATATTTTTTATAATTATTTCCTTAGGATTTATCATAGGCAGCTTTCCATCAAGCCAATCTAAAGGAATTGTACTTAGATCTTTCTTCCAAAGTTTCTTATTATATGGCTTAAAATATAAATCATAAAGAGTATTTCCAAAATTACATTTAAGAAAATCATCAAAACTTAAATATTCTTTGTTTTTTTCTATATTAGATATTTCAATTAAATCTAAGATAATATTTTTTGAAATTTCTTTATCTTTAATTCTAGAGATATTTAATTCAATAGGATATGGAATAAAAACATCATCTAAGAAAATAGATGCATTTCTTTTAGCACTAAGGAAATGTTTTTCTTTTGAAAAATATGACCAAAACCAATCATTAACTTTCTTACTTTTGGTATTAAAGACATGGCCCCCAACCTTATGAAAAAGATTACCTTTATGAATTTCGCACGAAATCAGCCCTCCTAATTGATTAGATTGTTCAAAAACATCAACATCTATTCCATTCTCTTTTAAGATTTTGGCACATGTAATACCAGAAATACCTCCACCAATAATGCATATTTTAATATTATTCATTTAATACCAGTATTTATTTTAGTTTTGTTTTCCACAATTCTATCTCAGAGTAATTTGGATTCATAAAGGAAGTGACTAATGATGATTCTCTAAAAATATTATTTGGTATTGAGACTTTTTTTTCTACATTAGTTTCTTTAGATAAAAATACTGACTTTTCTTTGGACAATGAAGATCTCAAATGTGCGGGATAAGGCAAATGAAACCAAAATATTTCTTTGCCACTATTTATATTTCTCATTTCTTGAGAATAATTATTTATATTATCTGCTAGGTACCAATTCAGAGATGGCTTTAAAAACCAAAATACTACATCTCCTCCATATTGAAAATCATCAGGCAATTTAAAAAATTCATTATTTAATTCCTTTAAACTTAAATTGTTCATGTTTATTTTATAAATAAAAGCATTCCCTGCGAGTTGATTCAATAAATAAACTGAAAATAGAAAATAAATAAATCTCTTTGAAACCTTTACATTACTAAAGATAAATCCCAAATCAAGAATAAGAGTAGGGATAAGCAATATAAAGTAAGGTCTTAAAAAGAGATTTATTGATGTAACGCTAATTATAAAAAAAGAAAAAATTGATATATTTAAAATTCTGATTAAGCTACCTGGTTTTGATTTAATTAATGCAACACAAACAATAAAAAATTCAAATATAAAAATATAAATTCTCTTAATGCCCATGATGTAGTTATTTATTAAAACTGTTTTTATGTTTATTGAAAAGGTTTCAAAAGAAAATTGAAATTTATCAGTACTTGAGATCAAATTAAGTAAATCATGGTTTAAAACCTGGTTGAAAAAGTTATATCCTAATAACAAAAAGAAAGGGGAAGATCCAATAATTATTTTAAAAATATTGTTTATATTTAATCTTTTTTTTGAAAAAATAAGAAGATAAAAAATGATATTTATAGATAATAAAGCTCCTGTTAAATGCGTAGAAAAAAGAATCCCCAGCGAAATTCCTATGCCGTATAAAATATTGGCTTTCACTATTTTCCTATTATTTTTAAAAAACCCATTAAGAAAAAAAATCAACCCAGTTAATCCTACGGATATTAATGCTTCGGGTCTAATAATTCTATAAGCCACAAATAAAATATTTGAACATACAAAAATTGATAAGATACTTGCCGTAAGAAAATCAGAATATCTATTATCCTTGCAATATAAAAAAAGAAATAAAAATGATATCAAACCGCAAAAAAATGAAAAAAGCCTACCAGCTTCAAAAGAGACTCCAAATATTGAATATAATAAGCTTAATAAAAAAGGATAAAGACAAAATTCTTTCCCTGAGAATGCAAAAAAATCATGATAAAAAGAACCTGTTTTTAGAAACTTCAATGCTGTATAACTATATAAAGGTTCATCAATCATTACTCTTGGAATTGAAAAAAGACCACTTAAATTAGATATACAAAAAAGGAAGAATACTAGAATTACATATTTATTTTTTAAAAATATCCCAGTTAAATTGATGTTTTTTTCCATTTATTTATAAGATTTATTTATTAGTCAAATTCAAAGTAAAATATATCACAAAAATTATATATAAAATACATAAACTATCTCATTGGTACAAAAATCAAATCTAAGAAATCACCAAATGCATGATTTATTTTTCTTTGTAGTTCATAACCATATGAGTTCAACAAAATCTCCAGATAAGGGTTATAGTTTTGATATTGATCATTATGATGAACCTCAACTTGGATTACCCTTGGCTTTAAGGAAGAAATAATCAATTTAGATCCAATTAGTACCTGATATTCGAAACCTTCAACATCAATTTTTAAAATATCCATTGCCTTAATTTGATTTTTTTCAAAGTAGGAATCCAATAATTGCATTCTTACATTAATTTTTTTATATAGTTTGCTAACATCCGTTTTAAGGATTTTGGATTTAAAAATGTTGTAAGATGATTTTAAATTAGGATTAGATAAAGTAGAAATTGCATCTAATACACAAATATTGAATTCTGTTTCTTTTGACTCATTTCCTAGAGCTATACAAAAAATCTTTCTATTTATATTTTTGGTTTTTTTTCTTAACTTTTCTACTAAATTTGGGTTAGCTTCAAAGCAATAAATTTCATGATTATTGAATACTCTGCTAAAGAATTTTGCAGATTGTCCTCGATTAGCTCCAACATCTACAATATATATTTTATCTTTCAAGAACGAATTTTCTTTAAAATTTTTCCTATATGATTTTGCTAATCTTCTATTAAAAATTAATTTCTCTAAAAGTTCTATACCAATTCCTATTATTCTTACGTAAGTTTTTTTGATCATAAATTTTATTATTACATAGGGTCAGATTAAAGAATTATTATTTTTATAAAATTTTTTAAGATCAATATATATAGTCTTATTTTCCATAGTATTTCTTGGTATTTACTTGTTAGTATTATTAATAATTTAATATTACTTATTAACATTTAAAAATCTTTTGTATTAATAATTCTAAATATATTAAAAAATATTTAGAGTCCTTAACAAGATTGTTTAAAATCAGTTATCACAAATAAAGATAAATTTTTAGAATTTTATTTTACAAAATCCTAAAATTATGTAATGAAAAGCATTGATTTAAGTAAGAAAATAATTATAGGTTCTGCCCAATTTGGTATGAATTATGGAATCAATAATTCTAGTGGGATGGTTAAAATTAATGAGATAAAAAGAATATTAAAATATGCAAAAGAAAACAAAATATCATTTTTAGATACTGCTATTGCTTATGGAAGAAGTGAATACAATCTTGGTAGGGCAGGATGTAAGAACTATAAAATAATATCAAAAATACCTAGTAATATAATTATGAATAGTGATATTAATAAAGAAATTTTTAAACAAGTAAAGAATAGTATTGCACTTCTTCATCATCATTCCTTATATGGAATATTGCTGCATAGTGGAAATGATTTATTAAGCAAAAATAGAAAAAAAATTTATAAAGCTCTTATTCAGTGTAAAGAAAAAGGATTAGTTGAAAAAATAGGTATTTCCGTTTATGAATCAAAAGATGTCTTTGAGATAATTAAAAACTTTGATATAGATATTGTACAAATCCCTTTTAATATATTAAACAGAGATTTAGAATTTTCAGGATTATTAAACAAATTAAAAGATAAAAAAATAGAAGTTCATGTTAGATCAGTTTTTTTACAAGGATTACTTTTAATGAATCCCCAAAAAATGCCTGTTTATTTTCATAAATGGAATAATATTTGGGAAAGCTGGGGTAATTGGCTTAAAACAAATAAGATTAATCCGCTTGAGGCTTGCTTGAAATTTGTTTTGGAAAAAGAGGAGATTGATAAGGTTATAGTAGGAATAGACAACACTAAACAACTTGAAGAAATTATACAAATCACAAAAAGAAAATACTCTTACGCGATTCCTGATGATGTTTGTAGTAATGATAAATACTTAATTAACCCATATTACTGGGGATAAAGTCCTACAAAAATCAGTTTCTTACGAAAGAATCATTTTTTAATTTATAGTCAAAACTTAATACCGAAATATTATAAAAGGAGTCTCTTTTTATAAGCTTGCAATAAGAGGTAATTTCATTTATACAATGATCATTTATTAGAAGGAAAATGCATTTATTTTTATTTAAAAAATCAATATTTTTATTTATAAATTTTTCAAGTATTTCAAATTTAACTGAATTAAAGAAAAATAAAATGTACTTCTTATCTTCTAATTTATAATCAAGAATATTAGAACTAACATGATTTAAATTTGAAATATCAATATTCATATTTTTAGAAAAAATTTCACTGAATAAGAGTGATTGTTTATTTAAATCTTCACAAATTTCAACGCCAGTTACTTTTCTAAATTTATAGTTTAGATAAAAATAAATACACGCAATACCATTACCACTTCCAATATCTAATAAATCATAATCTTCTGTATTAATTCCTATGTCTTTTAAAAAACTCATGCTTCTATCAATATTTTTCAGCCATACTGTTTCAAATACATTAAAACCTCTTAATTCCCAATCAGTTGAATCTACCGACCCTTTTACATTTTTAAAATTAATTAAACCGATCTTCCTTAAAAAATTATCATTATAAGTTTTATTTTCAGATCTTATCTCATCACTTATATAGCTATTATGAATTTGCATAGTTTGCATTTTACTAGTATCAGAATAATATTAAAAATTTGTAAAATTATAATTATTAAAGCAAAATTCAAGATTTTTCATAAAGAATCTAAATTAAACTTTTATTTTTATTAAATGATTAAAAACATGCTCACCAGGTTGTATTTGGCCATTTAAGCATAACGTTTTTCTCAATATTCTTCTACCAAATCCATCTGCTATCCATTTAGTTTCCCAAAAATAACTGAATAAATGTTTTTGATTTAATTTATTTATCATTTCAGTCATTAAATTTTCTTTTTGATTAGGTCCCAAATGCCAAAATGATCTCCAATTCATTTTTCTTTTGCATTTGACATAATCATTTATCTCCAAAGTAACAAATTTTTTATTTGTATTTTTATATATCAATTCTCGATAATGTGTTGCTTGATAATTATTGTAAGAATCATTACTGCCGATGAGATAAAAAAAATTATTCGATTCTTGCCTACATTCTCTGTAAATCACATTGGCCTTTCTTGCTGCTCTGAAACTATCCCAACATTCAACTGAATCTATCCAATAAGTGTTTTTAAAAGAACATTTATTAATTTTTCTTTTTGGTATTCCGAGTTGAAAAATATTATGGGCACTAGAAGATCTTTCAAATCCTCTCAAACAGCCTTTCTGATATATACTGGTTCCAGTTTCAGCAATTAAAGGTTTACCATCTTTATATATATCGAAGGTTAGTTGGTCAGAATGTACATGGCCAGGTAAATGTTTAGGGCACGGTGTCCCACATTTAAAAATTATCTCTATGTCTTTACGAGGTCTTAAAATTATCCATCCTGTATCAACTAAATCCGTCAAGGATGAATTATTAAATGGTTCAATTTTTTTTTGATTTATTTGTATTACTAAATTTAATCTGGTTATATTAGCTCTAAATGAATTACAAGCTAGAGGTCTTTGATTTAAATAAGAATTTGCAAAACTTTTTACTACATCTATTCTTTCACATGCATCAATAGCACTGTCATTAAACGTAGGGAAGTAACCATTTTGCAAAGAAACCTTTTCAGCCCATAAAAGCATTTTTTCTAAACATTTAATTAACCAGCCAGGCCTCCTGTAATTTGTTTTCTCGAGAACGAAACCAGTTTCAATCAATCTGTCCATTAATAAAATATGATAACTAGCACTTCTTTCCTCATGTCCGCCATCATTTAGAATTTGTTTTTTTAATTCAATTTCTAACTTTAATAATGCTTTTTTAAAAATCTTTTGTGACTTTTTATTATTAAATTGACTTGAACCAATAATTAAAGCTGTTAGGTTTTCTATAAGATGGTTACCTCCTAAATGATCTTCAATATGATTATTTAGCCAACATATTTGTTCCCACAAAGAATTTATTCTTTTTTTAGATATCAATATAGGAAAAAATCGAAATATCCAAATCCAATTCCTCACTCGAAGTGAAATTGTATAACTATGCCAACCTACCCCATTCCCAGGAGGATTAGTATCAATCCAATTATCAATTAATTTTTCTATGTAATGAGAACCTTCTGTCCAAACTCCCTTTTCTATTCTTTTTTCAATTAGATCTCTCGCCCAGTCAAAATAATGCAAATTAAAGTTCCAAAGTGTACTTCTACAATTTTCATTCCAATTTATTGGATAAGCCATTGAATATTTTTCATTTAAAAAATTGAATTCTACAGAAAATTTATGAGATTCAAATTTATTAGGTTTATCAAATTTTGAAATCGATAATATTTCATATTCTTTATTAAAAGAAGGATAATTGCGTCCCGTATTGCACAAGAAAAAAAGCATAAAATTCACGGGCAGCTTTCTTTCAATAATTTTTCTTAATTCATAATTAATTCTCCCTAATATGCGAAGCAATCCAACATCTATTAAAGTTTTAAGGTACATAATTTATGCAAATATTCCACAAAGATCAATAATTGGTTTACCCATATAATCGCAATTTTTAAATTCCTTATGAGCAACTAAAATCACTATAATATCCGATTCTTTTATTACATCCTTATAACTAATTAAATCGAATCCTTTTAAATAATCAACATAAGGATCAGAAATCAAAATTTTCGAATAATTATTAGAAAGATAATTTACAATTCTAATTGCAGGAGATTCTCTAATATCATCAATATCTGGTTTATATGTAAGCCCTAGACAGCCAACTTGTGGACAATTATAATTATTTTTTTCAAAATCTTTTATAGATTTTAAAATCTTACTTATAGACCATTCTGTTTTTTTATTATTTACATTTCTTGAAGTTTGAATTAAAAGAGTTTGAGAAGGCAGATGAGATGCAATAAACCATGGATCGATTGATATACAATGGCCACCAACCCCACAACCTGGCTTCAAAATATCAACTCTTGGATGTCTATTTGCGAGTTTTATCAGTTCGAATACATCTACATCTAGATCATCGCAAATAATTGACATTTCATTTGCAAAAGCAATATTTACATCTCTATAGGCATTTTCAGTTAATTTAATTAATTCAGCTGTCTGTGAATTGGTTTCTAGTATTTTCCCTTTAGAAAAGTTTCTATAAAACTCTTTTGTTATAGAAGTTGCTCTTTTATTAAAACCTCCTACTACCCTATCATTATTAACTAATTCTTTTAAAGTATTACCTGGAATGGCTCTCTCTGGACAATATGCAAAATTTAAAAGATTTTTATTTATACCTGAAATATTTGATATTAATGTTGCAATTTTTTTTGTAGTACCAACTGGACAAGTAGATTCAATTATTACTAAATCATCTTCTTTAATTTTCTTTGCAATTTCTTCAGCAGCCCCTAAAACATAACTAATATCAGGTTTTGGAATTCCACTTTCTGAATTTAAAAGAGGAGTTGGTACAGCAATTATATAAATATCAGAGGGTACTAATTCTTTATAAGCTTTAAACTTATTAAATTCAATTAATTCTTTTAATAGATTCTCAAGTCCAGG
Source organism: uncultured Prochlorococcus sp. (assembly GCA_902536555.1). Classification (GTDB taxonomy): domain Bacteria; phylum Cyanobacteriota; class Cyanobacteriia; order PCC-6307; family Cyanobiaceae; genus Prochlorococcus_A. The sequence continues at coordinate 67,505 of CACAXR010000003.1, forward strand.
CTCTTTAAAGTCAATAAGTCCCTTATTGATAAGTTCTACTCTAGTTTTGTTAATGTCATATCCACTAATAGATATATTTGATTTTGCTATTACTGCTGCCGTTGGTAACCCAATATAACCTAAACCGACAACACAACAACTCTTCATTTTTTTAATTTTTTTATACCTAATAATAATTCATGGACCTCAAATATTTCTTCAATTGAAATTGGTGATTCTTTACCTTTTTTCACAGATTCTAAAAATGATCTTACACAATCTAAATTACCTTTATTTTGAATAAATGTTCTTTTATTAAACCTACTACTTATTCCCCAACATTTAATTTTTTTAAAATTATCAAGAATGATAACAGAATTATTTGAGAAAACTTCTATTCTCTCTTTTGGGAATGATTTGGAGCCATTTGAGAAATAATTTATATTTCCTATGTCGCCAGATTCAAATTCTAAATTTATGCAAAAAGTGTCAGATATATCCAAATTACTTTTTGACTTTGAAATATTAAAAGTTTTTATTTTGCTCCCCGCCAAAAAACGAAGCATATCAACAAAATGACAAGCCTCGCCAATTAATCTGCCTCCTCCAATTGCTGGATTATTAATCCAATTTTCTGGAGGAATAGCTCCTGCATTTATGGTATAAATAAAGGCTTTTGGAGATGAGAATTTATCAATAATATTTTTTAATTTAACAGCTAATGGTGCGAACCTTCTATTAAAACCTATCATCAAAATAGGTGAGTTTCCTTTGTTAACTTTTACATTATCAGAGTAGCTTTTCTTTATTTTATTTAAATCATTCAAATTAAGACATAATGGTTTTTCAACAAAAATATTTTTATTTCTCTTAATGGATTCAATAACATAATCCGCATGCGAATCATGCCTACTTGCTATAAAAATTATATTTGCATCCTTATCATTAATTAATTCATAAGAATTTGTCGTTATTTCTGAGAAATTATACTTTCGGCCGATTAAAGCCGCATCTAATCCATTGTTAGAAGATAATTTTCTTAATTCAACATTTAATTTATTTAATGATGGTATTAATACTCTTTTGGCATAATTACCAGCTCCTATAAAATTTACAATTGCATTTTGAGGTTTGTATTTAATTTTTTTTGATTTATTTTGTGAAAGAAAGATACTATTACTTAATTTAATTTGATCTTTCTTGAAAACCAGTAAAATTCCCAGTACAGATTTATTTGAATTAAGAATCTCAAATGCTTCTGATGATTTTAAAAAATCAATTTTATGAGATATAAGATTTTCAGTTTTTATTGATTTATTTTTAATTGCTTTTAAAACAGATTCGAAATTTCTTTTTTCTGTCCACCTTACAAAGCCTAAAGGATAATCTTTTCCTTCTTTTTCATAAACCTTATCATATCTTCCTGGTCCATAAGAACAACTTACTTGAAAGGTTATCTCCTTCTTGTAAAAAAGATCTCTTCTTAAGTCTAGTCCAGTTACTCCAACAAGAATTATTCTGCCTCTTTGTCTACATGCTCTTGCAGAAAAATTTACTGGTTCATTTGAATTAGTAGAAGCTGTAATTATTGCAGCATCGATTCCTACACCATCTGTATTATCTAAAATCCATGATAATGGATCATTATTTTCATCTAGTTGAAAAGTCTTTACTCCTAAAGCTTCGGCAAGTTTGCACTTTTTCCCATCTGGATCAATTCCTAAAACTTTACATCCATTTGCCTTTAATATTTGGACTCCCAATAATCCTATTAAACCAAGTCCACTAACTAAAAATGTTTCGCCAAATGTGGGATTAGAAAGTCTGATTCCTTGTAGAGCAATAGAACTCAAAACTGTAAAAGCAGCTTCTTCATCATTAACTGAATCGGGAATGATTGAACAAAGATTATGTGGTACTAAAATTATCTCTGAATGAGGACCATTTGAAACAACTCTATCTCCTATTTTAAATCCACTGACTCCTGAACCAATTCCTATTACTTCTCCAACATTAGAGTTACCTATAGGAATAGAACTATCTAATTTGTTAATTACTGATTCATAGGTTGAAATTATTCCATCACTTTTTATTTTATCTAAGACCTCTTTAACTCTATCTGGTTGACTTTTGGCCTTATTAAAAATATTAGATTTAGAAAAATTATATATTGCTCTTTCAGTTCCAGAGGAAATTAAAGAACATCTTGTTCTAATTAACAAACATCCTTTTTGAATTTTTGGTACAGGAACTTCTAATGTAGATATATCCCCCGTCGATAAATTTAAGGTGAGTTGTCTCATAACTTATAATTAAATAATTTAAAAAAATCTTTTACCTTAAATTCAATAATCAAATATCAATTTATGTATTTACATCAATATTATACATTAGTGATCTAATAGAATTAATTTATCCAATTATTATATTTTTTAATCAGATGAGATACTAATTTTGATATCAAATAAATTAAAGTAATTGAATAGATAAAATTCATAAAAGTATTATTAAGTATATTTATATCAAGCTCCGAAGAATCTAATTCAGTGAAATTTCTACCAACTAAATTATTTGATTTAATAGCTAAATAGTAAATTATATTCCAAGGGATTTGAGTTAATGTAGTTACTAACAAAAATTTTGTTAATGGATATCGAATTAAACCGCAAAATACATTTGTAATTTTAAATGAAAATATGGCAGAGAGTCTAAAAAGAAAAAAATCTAAATAAGATGTATTTCTAACTTTTTTTGCAAATTTTTTAAGTAAATTTCTTTTTTTACCAATCCTTCGAATTGTAAAAAATTTGAATTTTTTAAAAATTTTTATTTGAGTAAGTTTATAAATTCTCGTGGCAAAAATATATTGAATATAAGAAGCAAAAACTGATCCAGTAATTGTAGAAATAAATGCAAATATAAAATTATTACTTATATAGTTGAAAATTGTTAGTGGCAATGATGGTAATGGTAAAGATGAATTTAAAGTAATAGCTATTACAAAAAATAAAAATCTAAATATATTATTACTTTCAACCATTATTTATTAAAAATAAGTCATTTTTATCTTCTAAAATTTGATTTATATCTTTTGTTTTCAAGATTTCACTTATTAATACGCCATTTAAAGTAAAAAGATATGTCCAAGGATAAGATATTGTAGGATTAGAAAATAAAGTGGATAAATAACCTCCATAGCTAAGTGCCAATAATAGGCTTAAGCCATCTGATTTCCAAGCCAAAATAAACAAATTTCTTAAATAAATAAAAATTAATAAAAGAAAAGGAATTGCAAAAATACCTAATTGAACTATAACTCCTAAGATTATAATTTCAGTACCGTATGACATACCTTTGTTGGCAATTTCAGAACCTAATCCATTTCCTAGAATTGAAATTTTCTCAAAAATTATAGGAATTTGAATTAACCTTTTATAACCAAAATAATTAATAAAATATTTATAAATATAAGGAGCTATTACAATTAATAGGAAAAAAAATAAAGATATAAATTTAATCCGATATCTTTTGAGCTTTGCAAAAGAATATAATAATAAAGAGAAGACCAAATATAATATTGAAGCATTTCCAAAATAGGCAAGAATTGTTACCCATATAAACCAAAATATTGATAATAAAGTATATTTTTTAAAAAATCCATAGAATGTCAAAGTCAATCTGGAGTTTAGTATATTAAATTTTTCTAATATTTTTTGAAAAGAATTCCTCTCAAATGCAAACGCAATAGAAAAAAACAAGCATGAAAAAAACATAAATGAAGAATAAAAGTAAGTATAAGCAAATAAATTTCTGTTGAATTCGTTATTAAAAAAAACATTGAATATTGAGAGAAGAGATGGCAAACCAATTATTGCAAACGGTATTTGTATAAAAGAAAAAGGATAAATTAAAAAAGGCAATCTCAAAGAGAATTCAATAATCCCCTTAATACTAATTTTCGAGAATATTAAATAAGCTGGTAAAGATAGACTTAAAAACATATAGTTTCTCAATATGAGTATGGGATTATTTCCTTCTTTGAATCCTAATAATATGCCGTAAAGCCAAGAAAAAAATACTAATATTAAAATAAAATAAACATTTTTTAAAATATGATTTTTATACCATTTATCATTTGTTAAGGCTAAGGAAAATGTAGAAATTAAAATGAATATATATGAAAAATAATAAAAAAAATTATTTAAACTATATATGTTTGGTAGGTCTGTTTCAAAGAAATTTTGCTTAAAAAAAGAACTAACAATTCCAATAATTATTGAGATATAAAGTATTTTATTATATGAAAGTTTCATTTAATAAAAAATCTTTTGATTCTAATAAGCATTCTATAAAGGAATTCAGAAGAAGCAATTAGAATTGAAAAGTTGTGTATAACTAAGTTTGTTTTTATCTTAAAAAATTCTTTGTCAATAATATTTTTATCTTTACTTATTCCATCTACTTCATTATAGATGCCAAGTACTTTGTCATGATACTTTTTGGGAATAAATCTAATATATTTTAAATTCCAATAATAATCAGCCTGAATCTTATATAAATTATTGAATCTATATTTTTTTAAAATTGAGGTCTTATATAAAATACTTTGTTGACATATATTTTTATAAGCAAGCATATATCCTTTCGGAGATTTGATAATCTTTTTAGAGAACCTAAATTTCGTATTAAATATATGGATTGAAAAAGGATCATAATTTTGTGTTAATAAATTATTAATTGTATTTAATTCAATTGAATCTCCAGCGCCACATATAATGACATAACTAGAAAATATATTTTTGATAGCCTTATTAATAGCATCATAAATACCATAATCAGTTTGATATTGAAATCTTAAATCTATATCACTTAATTCATCAAAAAATTTTTTATATTTTTTAATCAAAAATAAAAATTCTTTACTAGGACCCAAATTCTTTTTTAAGCACTGTATAAAAATTAATAATTGAAAATTATAATTATGTAATTTCTTCCAATTATAAGATAAATTATTTAATGTAAAATCTAATTCATCTATTTTGTTATCAGAGTATGGAATTAAAAGAGTTATAGTTTTCAATTTAATCAATAAATTGCAGTTCACTTAGGATATCTTTATATTCATTATTAATTAAATCAATTAATTCATTATCAAGAATTTCATAAAATTGACTTGGTTTACCAGATCTTTTATGCGCCTTTATATTAACTTTTTCCGTTATCGGACAAGCCTTTTTAACTAAATCCTCAAGATCTTTATCTTTAATTTTTAAATCTAAAAAAGATATTATTCTTTGCATTGTCCCTTTTACATCTAAAGCAAAATCTTCATATTTAATATAAATTAAGTTATCATTTTCTTTCTTCAATTCTGAATACGCCTTATATACTGGCATTACTATTTCTCTAATAAATTCCAAAGAAAATTTATTTATATCAATTTTATTTATACTTCTTCTTCTCTCAATAAATTTTTTTTTAGACTTAGAGGCTTTTGGCAAAGGATGGGTTTTACCGAAGGAATGAAAGGCTGAAATTGCTACATCTCGCGGATCTCTTAGAAATAATATTTTAGGATTCGATCCTATAAAAAATTTCAATTCATTCGAAGGACTAAATCTTAGTGGGGCATAAATATTTCCTTTTTTATTAAAGAAATAATTATAGTTTTTATTAAGGTAGTTTGTTGTAGGTTCTTTAAGTTTTATCCAATCTCCAAGATGCCATACCGCCTGTTCATAATCAGTATGTATTAAATCACTATTTTCAGAAAGCAAGTCTGCCAAATCAGGTATAAAAGATGAAGCACATTTATAAAAAGTAAATATAAAAATACTTTCATTTTTCTTAGATTTATATAATTGTAAAAAATATTTGGGAAGAAAGGTTGAAATATTCTTTATTAATTTATATCTATTTTTTAATTTAATTAATAATTTATTATTCATTAAAACTAAATATCAAATGAAGTTATTTTACTTTATAAGTTATATAAATAACCTTGATTTAAATAACTCTAATTTTAAATAGGAATATTTTCCTAAACATAATTAATAATACCATGGATATTTTCTTACAAAAACTTTTTAATCTCTTTGAGAATTTCCTATTATTATTTGTTTGATTATTTTGATGAGAACCCCTTATAGTTACTATTTTATTATAAAAATAAGCCGAATCATTAGTAATAGAGTTTATTGCAATCCATCTATCATGAGCATCTATCCATTTTGGGAAGGGTAATACTTTATCTAAAATTTCTGATCTAAATGCCATACAACATCCAAAAAAAGGATATTTTCTAAATATGAAGTCTCTTAAAGTTAACTTTTTTAGGTCCGCAATTTCAGGTTTTATTTGAAATTCATCATCATAATCTTCCAGAGTTTTATAATCAACTATCTTAAAGTTACCTATTAGTAAATCAATATTTTTATTGAAACTTAAAATATTAAGCATAGAATCAATTCTTCCTTTTACCCAGAAATCATCTTGATCACAAAGCATAATAATATTTGATTTAGAAGCAAAGATAGCCTTTTCGAATGATGAGACGCTTCCTAGATTATACTTATTTTTAATTAATTTTATTTTGAGATAATTTAATTTTTTTCTATAAGTTTCGCAAATACTAACCGATCTATCAGTAGATTTATCATCAACAATTATGACTTCCAAAGAAATATTATTAGTTAAATTATTAATAATTGACCTTAACTGATAATCAAGAAACTTTTCTCCATTAAAAATAGCCATGCAAACTGATAATTTTTGAGTGCCTTGATTATTCATAAAAATTATTAACTATTGATTAGATCAATTAAGTTAGAAGTATATTCAGTCTCCCATTTTTCATCTCCAATCTCATTTTGAAAATCAATCGCACTGTTGCTTGGTTCTAAACTTTTTAAGTAAGAAATAAATTTAAGAGAATCATTAAAATTATCAGTATTAGATTTCTCAATTTCTACAAGCGCATTAAAAATAGCATTATATGTTGAACATTTATATACATTAGGAATTGAAATATAAGGACCATTACCGTAAGTTATTACTGGTATTCCTTTAAGTAATGCTTCTGTGCCTACAGAGCCTACGCCCGTTAAAACAGCATTAGATACATTTAGTATTTCTGAGGATTTTATTTTATTATTAACTAAAAAACAATTATCAGAATTAGTTATTATCTCACCAGTAATATCATTTCTGTAATTAGAGTAGGATAAATGGTTGAAAGTAAGCATGCTAGGATGATCTTTCACCAAGAGGATCCAATTCTCAGGTAATATAGATCTTATTAAAGAAATACTTGAGTGTATAGTAAATAAAGGTAGCGACATAGGATTTGAAGTTACTTCAGGTTGAAATCCTAATGGCATATATAAAATATTTTTTTTACTAACCTCTTTTAGTAAATTAAAACTTTCCTTGATAGTTAATTCATATTTTTTCAGATCAAAAATCCTATATTTTCTTAAACCAATATTAAACAAGAATCTATAAATAAAAGATGAAAAAGATACTTTAAAATTTTTGAAAGATTTTCTTTTTTTCAATATTTTCTTTGATAATGAACTATATTTTGATTCCAGACATGACATAGTATTGGCCTCTATAGATGCTAAAGAACTGTTATCATAATTATATTTAAATGAATTAATTTCAGATAAATTAAATTTAGGAACTTTAGTATCGTAAATATCATTAATAATGAAACCTTTTTTGTCATTTATACTAGTTAAAACTTTTACAATAATAACTTCTATTTTCTGATATTTAGCTACACAATATAAACAATAACCTATTAAATCATGCGGAGAAATTGGAAAAAATATTTTATTAGGTTTATTTTTAGTTAATATATGAGTAGCCCACTGTAAGGCAAGTAAGCTGTTACTGAGGCAATTATTTATTGATTGGGGTTCAGGATTAAAACGTTGGGATATAAGAAGAATATTTAACAGATCATTTGTATTTTCAAAATATTTCTCTATCATTATTTTTTCTTTAAACTTTATATTACTTAATTCTTTGGATAGAAATGATGATGAATTTTCCCTCCCTATAAAATTAACTTTAGGAAATCTATTAATTAGATCTTTATTATCTTTTATAACACTTTTAAGTAATACAATACTTTTTATATTTGAATTATAATCATTCATAATTAAATTACTTATCAATTTATTTGATCCCTGTCCATAGAACATATAATTATTCATCTAACTAACTTTATAAATCGCTAAATAATTATATATTACTAATAGAAATTAATAAAAAAAAAACTATAAATTATTTAAGAATTTCAATAAATAATTTTAATTATATAGTGATATTTATTCTTTAGATAATTAAGTTTGCTAACTAATCTAAGATTTTATAAGTTGAGTAGACTCCAAGCATTGGTGCAGTAAATTCGCCTAAAACTTCATTGGCTACATTTAAAGGGGAATTACCGACATAAATAATATCTCCAGATTTTAATACTGGATTTTTGAAACTACCAGCCTTATTACGTCTGCTATATCTAAATCTCCTCCTATCTAATAAACCACTACTATCTCTTGAGATGTAAGTAACTTTTCCTTTTAAAACTTTGACTCCACCCGCTATATCAAGAGCATCATTTAATGTAGATAAAACTGAAACTGTTTTTTGGCCAGGATTATTAACACGCCCAGATACCATTACATTTATAAATTTTGGATTTATATTTGATCTCATTGCTTCTCCTAATTGTTTGATTGAAGGAGAATCATTTCTTTTAACATAAATATTATCATTATTTCTTAGAGAAATGTTTTGAGACATATCATTTTCAATAAATACTTTTAACAAATTCAAGTCTGCATGTTTTTTTCCTCCACCATTAGAAATTGTTTCTTTCCTAATAACTTTTATATTTCTTAAATCTGAGTAATCTGTAATACCCCCTGCTCTTTGCAAAGCATCAAATAAAGTAATATTTTTTAATTCATTACTATTCTTATAATCAAAAGTATATTTACCTGGAACATTTACTTCCCCATTAACAAAAACAGTTAATGGTTTATATTTAAGAATAGAAATTTTAACATTAGGTAAATTAATATATTTTATGTATTCATTATTTAAAACATTTGATAATTCTTCTAAAGTTAAACCATCAACATATAGTTTTTCTAACCTTGGAAGATTAATAAAACCATTTCTATCTACTGGATAACTTTTGTTTAAATCATTAGCACCCTCAGCGACAAATAAATTTAAAATATCTCCAGGACCTAATATATAATCATCGTTATAATCTTTAGATTTTACATATTCCTCAAAATTAAAATTATCACTGGATGCATAAATTCTATTTTGACCAATTAAAAATTGACTTGTAATACCTATTAATAAAATTGGATATAGTAATAAATTAAAACTATTTTTTATATATTTTTTTAACATAAAACTTAGTATTATCATTAGGTCATTTTAATAAAAAAAATCCGATTAAATTAGATTTTGTTAATGAAAAAAACTTATTCAATTCTATTATCTGATCTTTTTTTACTGATCCTGGAGAAACAATTATCAATTGATTATCATTCTTAACAGATTCAATAAGGTTTTTAGTAACTTTTACTTGATATTTATTATTTAATTTAGTTAGTTTATTAGAGAATAGATCAACATATCTACCATCGATATTTCCTAAAGGTATAATCGAAAAAGATCCTAGATTACCAAATTTTTCTGAAGAAAATTCTAATAAATCTGGCCAATCTTCTTGCCTTTCAATATTTAATTCCTGAATTAATTTACAATCCAATAATTGTTCTATTTTCCTCTTGCTATAGACTAAATTATCCTTTTTATCAAAAAGATAACCTACAAAAATTCCAATTATTGAAAATTTAAAGATTTCAATTAATAAGATTTTTTTTCTACTTTCAGAGACAGGTTGATCTAGAACTGTTGGTTTTGTAATTAATTGCAATGGGCTATCTTTTCTTGATTTAGATAAAGATAATTGGTTTCTCTCATTTTCCAGATTTTCTAGAGTTGTTTGATCCCTTGAAGCCTGACTTAATAATTGTTTATATTTATCTATAACCTCTTGAGGCCTAGATGAAATTTTTATTTTTGCTTCTAAAAGTTCTTTTTCAGAAGTAAGATATGAAATGACATTTTTCTCTACATCTTTTAAAAGAAATTTTTTCCTAGTTAACAATTGTTCAATTTTAGGATCATTTTCCCTATAAACAGTTCGATTTAAAACTATGCTATTCTCCAATTCATCTAATTTAATAAATTTTGATTCATCTATATCTTTTGCAATTTTTCTAATTAAATTAAATTTTTTATTAGGTTCTTCACTATATTTCTCGATTAAATCCAATTTTGCATTTATGTTCTCAAGAATAGAAGCATCTTTTCTACGAAATTGTTCTATATTGAATAAATTAATAGAAGCAAGGTTTGGGATCTCTCCTTGGATATCGCCTTTTTCAATTTCAATTGA
>CACAXR010000004.1 GCA_902536555.1 uncultured Prochlorococcus sp.
GATCTTATACTTCTTCGAGGTTCAGGAGCTTATGATCATATTAAAGAATTATTAGACAAGAAATTTATTGTCAAACGGAAGCAAAAAGATGGAAGATCATATTGGTTATCATTATCAGAAAAGTTTTTTCAAACTTTTGCTGTAAGTAATGAATATTTATCAAATATAGGAAACATTGATAGTAAGCAGCAATAATAAGTAAATGTTAGTATGTATATATTAACGAAAAGATAATGTTATCTGAGATTTTTGCAGTTCTGGGCCAAACTTTATCAATCTACTCTTTCATATTGATAATAAGAATTTTACTTACATGGTTTCCAGGTATTGATTGGAGTAACGGTGTTTTATCTGCATTAGCGTCCATCACAGATCCTTATTTAAACATATTTAGGGGTATTATCCCTCCAATAGGTGGATTTGATATTTCATCTTTGTTAGCTTTTTTACTTTTAAATGTTATTCAAAATTTAATTACAAATCTTCAGTATGCCAGCTTAGGTTATAACTGAATTTATCTATCATCTCCAGAACCTCTTATATTTCCTTTAGCGGCTCTTAATTTTAATTTTTCAAGATTTTGTAATGCAACGTCCTCTAAATTAAAATTTAATTCTGTACAAAGATTTGATATGTACCACAATACATCTCCTAACTCTTTTTTGATACCTAATTTTGATTCGTTATCAAATATTCCATTTTTATCTCTTATAACCTTTTTCACTTTTTCTGCCACCTCACCAGCCTCTCCAACTAAACCAAGAGTTGGATAAATATTATTAGAGCCCAAATCTGGATATTGTGCTGTTTCTCTAGCTTTTATCTGATAAGTTTTAAAATCCATGACTTAAATAACTAACTTTGGGTATGGTAAATTTATTTATATCTAGCAATATTATCTATATATGTCGAATATTGATTTAAAAAGAAGAACAAAAATAGTAGCAACTATTGGTCCTGCAACACAATCTGAAGAGATAATTACAGATCTAATTAAAGCTGGAGTAACAACATTCAGATTAAATTTTTCACATGGAGATCATAAAGATCATGCTGAGAGAATAAAAACCATAAGGGAAGTATCAAAAAAGTTAGATATAGATATTGGAATATTGCAAGATCTTCAAGGACCTAAAATACGCTTAGGGCGCTTTAAAGATGGGCCAGTAAAAATTAAAAAAGGCGATAAATTCACACTGACATCAAATGAAGTCGAATGTACAAATACTATTGCAAATGTAACTTATGACAAACTTTGTCAAGAAGTGAGCGAAGGTAAAAGAATACTTTTAGATGATGGAAAAATAGAAATGATTGTAGAAAAAGTTGATAAAAAAGCTAATAATTTGGATTGCATTGTAACTGTAGGAGGGGTTCTTTCAAACAATAAAGGTGTTAATTTTCCAGATGTTCAATTATCAGTAAAGGCATTAACAGCAAAAGATAAAGAGGATTTAAAATTCGGTTTATCTGAAGGAGTTGATTGGATAGCACTAAGTTTCGTAAGAAATCCATACGATATAAATGAGATAAAAGATTTAATAAACAAAAATGGGCATTCAACTCCTGTAGTCGCAAAAATAGAAAAATTTGAAGCAATTGATCAGATCGATACAGTATTACCCTTATGTGATGGGGTTATGGTTGCAAGAGGTGATTTAGGAGTAGAAATGCCTGCTGAAGAAGTTCCTCTTTTACAAAAGGAATTAATAAGAAAAGCTAATACATTAGGTATCCCAATAATTACAGCGACTCAAATGCTTGATTCTATGGCTTCTAACCCAAGACCAACTAGGGCCGAAGTTAGTGATGTTGCTAATGCAATTCTGGATGGTACGGATGCTGTAATGCTTTCAAACGAAACTGCAGTTGGCGATTATCCTGTAGAGGCAGTTGAAACGATGGCAACCATAGCAAGAAGAATAGAAAGGGATTATCCACTTAAGGCTATTGAAAGCCACTTACCCAGTACAATCCCAAATGCTATAAGTGCAGCAGTAAGTAATATAGCTAGACAACTTGATGCAGGAGCTATAATCCCTTTAACTAAATCAGGGTCTACCGCTCGAAATGTAAGTAAGTTCAGACCCCCAACACCTATCTTGGCAACTACTACAGAGAGAAGTGTAGCGAGAAGATTGCAACTTGTTTGGGGAGTTACACCAATAGTAGTTAAAAATGATCAAAGAACAGCAAAAACTTTTAGTTTAGCTATGCAAATTGCTCAGGAGATGGGGATCCTAAATCAAGGTGATTTAGTAGTCCAAACCGCAGGTACATTAACTGGAATTAGCGGCTCTACAGATTTAATAAAAGTCGGTTTAGTAAGAAAGATTGTATCAAGAGGAATTTCAATAGGGGAAGTCGGTGTTACAGGTAAAGCCAGAATAATTAAAAATAATCTTGATATATCATTAATTTGTCCAGGAGAAATATTATTTGTTCCAAAGGAATTAATGCAAAATATTCCACTGAGTAAAAATATTGCTGGTATTGTAACGAACCAAAATGTAAATGATGTTTATGCTTTGTACAACAAAAATAATAAAAAGATTTCTACAATTTGTAATTTAGAAAATATCGATAATCATCAAATCAGTAATGGCGACCTGATTACACTCCAGCTTAATGAAGGTGTTATATACATGGGACAAATTGAAGATGATGATGCAATAGATAAATACAAATATGTCTAGGAATATTTCCATTAAAGAAGCCTTAGGTATGGCCACAAAAACATTGGTTTCGAACAAATTGAGAAGTTCGTTAACAATGTTGGGGATAATTATAGGAAATGCATCAGTTATTACACTTGTTGGGCTTGGAAGAGGTGCTCAAACATTAGCTAAAAACCAATTAAGTAATTTAGGTGCAAATGTTTTATTCATTGTTCCTGGAAATAATGACACCAGAAGAAGAGGTATTTCATTTCCTAAAAATCTTGTTTTAGAAGATGCACTAGCAATAAGTAATCAAGTCCCAACAGTTAAAAAAGTTGCACCTCAAATTTCTGCTAACGAAATAGTGCAGTCAAATTCTAAAAGTCTAAATATATCAATTGCAGGTGTCACTCCTGAATTTCTTGAAGTAAGAAGCTTTGAAGTTGATAAGGGAAGATTTATATCTAAGAGTGATATTAATAGTGCAAGAAGTTATGTAGTAATAGGTCCTGATCTTAAAGACGAATTTTTCAATGATAATTCTTCATCTCTTGGGGAAAAAATCAGAATTAAAGATCATACTTATGAAATTATTGGAATATTGAAACCAAAAGGTGCTGTATTTGGAAGTAATCAAGATAAAAATGCATATATTCCATTAACCACTATGGTCAATAGGATTACAGGGAAAGACCCAACATATGGAGTAAGTTTAAGCTTCATTAGTGTTGAAGCTATAAATAAAAATTCAACTAGTGCCGCTAAATTTCAGATTACTAATTTATTAAGGCAAAGACATAAAATAATCAGAGATGATGACTTTGCGGTTAGATCACAAGAAGATGCATTGAATATTGTAACCAATATAACAAGTGGGCTAACGTTTTTATTGGCTGGTATTGGAGCTGTATCTTTGGTCGTTGGAGGCATAGGAATCATGAATATTATGCTTGTTTCTGTAAGTGAAAGGACTGAAGAAATTGGACTTAGAAAAGCAATAGGAGCTAAACAGTCAGATATATTAATTCAATTTTTGATTGAGGCATTGATTTTATCAACAATTGGCGGATTAATTGGAACAACAACAGGATTATCAGGTGTTTTTCTTTTATCTCTGATAACACCACTTCCTGCATCAGTAGGAGTTACAACTACTTTTTCTACCATGATCATTTCAGGATCAATAGGTTTAATTTTTGGCGTTTTACCAGCAAAAAGAGCTTCTAAATTAGATCCAATTGTTGCATTGAGAAGTTTATAAATAGAATTTATAATATGCTCAATTTTTATAGATTAATTGAGATACTGGTGAGTCTTCAATCACTTGTAATAACATCAATGTTACCTGTTTATATTCCACTACCTTTTATCTTTAAATCTAGTAATAACTTTGAGTTACCTATTACATGGCAAATTCCGACCATAATTTTATTAACACTTATATTCCATAAAAAAGTTGTTTTCATAGCATTTTCTATATATATAATTTTGGGGTTATTTATACTTCCTGTCTTTCATCAAGGAGGTTCATTAGGTTATTTGTTCACTCCAAATTTTGGATATTTATTAGGTTTATATCCATTAATCAAAATAATTGATAATTTAAATAATCGAAATAAAATAAACGTTGGTAACTTTTTAAAAAACGGATTTATAGCAATAGGTACTATGCATTTAACTGGTATATTTTACAACTTCATACAAGTTATATTCTACAGTCAATACAATTTATTTTTATATAATTTAGGGAAATACTCATTAGGTAAGATTGGATATCATTTTTTAATGCTTTTCCCACTTTTATTACTTATTAAACCTATAGAACGTTTAAAACGTAGCAAATAATGACTTTTAATATAAAAACAAAATTATATTTTCTATCTTTAAGTATATTTATTGTTCTAATAGATCAATATACGAAGTATTTAATGATTTATAATAAAAAATTATTTTTTAAAAAAGATTTTCTTTTATTCAAATTAGACTTTGTAAAAAATTACGGAGCAGCATTTAATATATTTAGTGGCAGTAGAGTATTTTTATCTATAATAAGTATTTTTTTTTCTATATTACTTATTTATTTGATATTTAAGAAGAATACATTAAACTCAATCGAACTATATTCTTATAGCTTTATTCTTGGGGGAACTATTGGTAATGGTATAGATAGGATATATAGAGGTTTTGTAGTTGATTTTATAAATTTAAATATTATAAATTTTCCAGTATTTAATATTGCTGATATATCAATTAATATTGGTTTCTTTATTTTACTGTATAACATTTTTAAAAATAATCGATAAAATGAAATACTTGAAATTAAAGTATATAAAGTATGTAGTATTGATATTATTTCTTTATATTTTACTTTCCATATTTGTAAGAATAGTCAATATTTATACCCTTTTATTTTTAATTATAATTATTTATGCTTTTTATAATATTGATAAAAAATTATTTAAAAAAATAGTTTATAAAGTTATATATAAAAATAAAAAAAATACACTTTCATTAAAAAACACATATGGTGCTGCCAAGATAAGTTTGGAAGGAGTCGAGAAAATTAATAAAAAAATTAACGATAAAGTAAAAGCTGAATTGTTAAATTACCAAAAAAATAAACTAGAGTCCCAATTAAAAACAGGAGATTATAAAGTTACTCTTTTTGGAGCAGGTTCCTCAGGAAAAACATCTATAGCAAGATCTTTATTGAAAAATATTGTAGGACAAACTTCAGCAAAAATTGGTACAACAAAGCAAATTAATAGCTATAAAATTCGTATTCCAATTTTAAAAAGAAACATTAATATAGTTGATACTCCAGGTTTATTCGAACCATCTAAATTAGGAGAAGAAAGAGAAAAAGCAACAATTATACAAGCATCAAATTCTGACTTAGTTCTTTTTGTGATAGATCAGGACATAAATAAATACGAAAACTATTTAATTAAAGAATTATTAAAATTAAGGAAAAAAATAATAATAGTTCTAAATAAATGTGATTTAAGGTCTAGAGATGAAAATAACCTTATTAAAGAAAATATAATTTCTATAACTTCTGCTAGAAAAAATAAAATTTCATTCGTACAAACAATTGCAGTCCCTCAGAAATTTCCCTATATAAAATCAGATGCTTTAAATTTAGTTCCAGAGGTAGGAAGTTTATTTAGAGAAATAATTGAAACCCTCGATAATAATGGTGAAGAGTTATTGGCGGATAATATTCTTTTTCGCTCAAATAAGTTAGGTATTAAAAGTAAAAATTTCGTACAAGAACAGAGATATTTAATGTCAAATAAAGTGATTAATAAATATATGTGGATAACAGGAGGAGTAATACTAGTTAATCCCCTACCAGCTGTTGATTTTCTTACTACTACCTCCGTAAACCTTCAAATGATAATGGAGTTATCGAAAATATATGAAATAAAGCTTACAAAAAAAGATGCAAAGGATTTGGCGACTTCATTGCTAAGCACATTGGCTAAACAAGGAATACTAAAAGGGGGTCTCGGCATCCTTTCCGCTGCTTTAGCTACAAGCTTGTCTAAAATAATATTATCTAAATCTATACAATCTGTTACAGCAGGCTGGTTAATAAGAATAGTAGGACTAAGTTTGATTGAATATTTTAAAAATGGTCAAGATTGGGGAGATGGAGGAATTCAAGAAGTAGTAGATAAGATCTATAGAATAAGTAAAAGAGAGGATATTTTAAATAATTTCGTAAAAGAAGCTATTTCAAAAATTGAAATGAAAAAACATTTCAAATCAAATAAAAGTTTACCTCCATTTACTAATTAATATTGGATAATTGATCATTTAGATAAGTTCTGAAATCAAAGATAGTTATTAATAGTAAATAAGCAATGCAAATAGCTATAGAGATAAACCCTGTTACTATTGCAATAATTTTTGGTCTTCCCATATTCATTAGTTAAGCATCTAGAAGTCTCAAAAGTTCTTCAATATCAGAATCCTTTGTATTGTAATTTCCCATGACAACCCGTAAAAAATATTTACCTTTAAATTTTGGTCTAGAAAGCATAAAATTTTTGTCAATTAGTTCATTTACTTTATTTTGAGTCCATGCATCAGAGTCTTTTGGCTCAAGTTTATTTGGTAAGAATGAAACAATATGAAGAGGACCTGAATATATATCAAATTTATTTTTACTAATATTTTTTACAAAAAGATCTTTTCTTTTAATTGATGACATTAATATATTTTCTATTCCTTTGAGACCTAAAAAACGCAACCCAAGCCATAGTTTAATAACCTCTGCAGGTCTAGAACCTTGTATGCCTAATTCTCCTCTATTTATAATTTTTTCTTTAGATGATATGTATGGTAGTCCAGTATTAAAAGTATTTTCTAAAGTACTCATATTTGAAACCAATAACAAAGATGAAGTCTTTGTTATACCAATAATTTTTTGTGGATTTATCGTTATCGAATTAGCATGATTAATATTATTTAGACCTTCTATTGGAATAGAAGTTATAGCAAAAATCCCTCCAATTGAACCATCAATATGTAACCATATGTTTCTTTGTTTACAGATTTCACTTATTTCTTTAATTGGATCAATGGCTCCTCTTACAGTTGTCCCAAGGGTGGCAACAATCGCAAATATTTTTTTATTTTTTATTGAACATTTATCTAAAGAGTTTCTCAGATCGTTTATATCCATTCGACCTTGATTATCAGTTTTAATCTTGACAAGATTCCTAGTATCAAGACCCATTACTCTTATACATTTCACGAAAGAAGAATGAGCATCTTCACTAACAAGTAATACAGAATTTGGATCTGAACCTAATCCAGCATTATTTCTAGCTGCAATAAGTGCATTCAGATTACTTAATGTACCTCCGCTAGCAGCTATACCTCCTGAGAAATCATTAAACCCTATTTTCTTGGCAAACCATTTGCATAATGATTCCTCAAGCAAGGTTACACTTGGTGATAACTCGTAAGCGAGAAGATTATTATTCAAACCAGCAGCAATTAAATCACCCAAAATAGAAAAAATTAAAGGTGGGGGATCAAGGTGAGCTAGTGAGCCAGGATGAACGGGATTAAATGAATTATTCAAAAGAGATTCAATATCAGAAAACAAATCTTCCTCAGAGTTACCATCTTCCGCAGGCATAATACAATTGAAACTATCATCAAAAGGTAAAGGACCATTTTTATCAGCTTTAGAGAACCAGTCACAAAGAGTTCTAGTTGCTCTATTAAGAAGAGTAATCAATTTGTCATTAGTCCCTAAATTTGAGGGGAAATATATATCTTGATTATTAATTAAATCTTCAGCCATCAGATAAGATATCTATTAATAATTCTATTCTCAATCTTGGTAAATGAGATATATTTTTGAAAATGAAAATAGTAATGAAGAACAACAACCAAAAACAAATAATTCAAAATACACTTCGTGGATGAATTCGATATTAAGAAGATCCAAAGAAATTGGGAAAGTTGAGCTACCAATCTGTTCAATTATTTTAGATGAAAGAGGAAGATGTATTGGGAGAGGGGTTAACAGAAGGAATATAAATAAAGACCCATTAGGTCATGCTGAGATAATGGCACTTAGGCAGGCATCTCTAATAAAAAATGATTGGAGATTTAATGAATGTACTATTATCACAAATTTAGAACCTTGTACTATGTGTTCCTCTGCACTTATTCAAGCACGGATGGGTAAAGTTATTTTCGGGGCTTACGATAAAAAAAGAGGTGGATTGGGTGGTTCTATTGACCTATCAAAACATGAAAGTGCTCATCACAAAATGGAAATAATTGGAGGGATCCTAGAAGATGAATGCAGTCAAATTTTACAAATATGGTTTAAAAAGTTGAGGACTCAAAAATAGAATATTTCTTTAACTCAGTATCAAATAGGTTTAATAATCTATCTACATTCTCTTCACTTGAATTAAAGCCCATCAATCCAATCCGCCATACCTTACCAGACAATTCTCCAAGTCCGTTTCCGATCTCAATTCCAAAATTTCCTAAAAGATGATTTCTAAACCCATCCCCATCCACTGCTGGAGGAATCTTAACTGTAGTAAGAGTTGGTAATCGATAATCCTCTGATACATGTAATTCCATGCCTAGACTTTCTAAACCATTCCATAGTTTCTTTGCATTAATATTATGCCTACTCCAAACATTCTCTAAACCTTCATTTGCAATTAATCTTAAACCTTCACGAATGGCAAAATTCATATTTACAGGGGCAGTATGATGGTAAACGCGATCAGAACCCCAATATTTATTTAAAAGGGATAGATCTAAATACCAGTTGGGAACTTTTGTTTTTCTAGAACTTAGTTTTTCTTCAGCTCTCTCATTCATTGTAAAAGGACTTAATCCAGGCGGGCAACTTAATCCTTTCTGGCTACAACTATAGGCTAAATCTATTTTCCATTCATCTACCAATAGTTCTAGAGCGCCAAGAGAAGTGACTGCGTCAACTAAAAACAAGCAGTTATTTTTTCTACATACATCACCAATTCCATCAAGAGGTTGCAAAACCCCACTAGATGTTTCAGCGTGAACAATAGCAAATATAGCTGGTTTTTTAGTCTCTATTTCATATTTAATTTCTTCATAATTAAAAGCCTCTCCCCATGGTTTTTCAATAACGGAAACTTGAGCTTTGTATCTAGTTGCCATATCAACTAGTCTGTCTCCAAAATATCCTTTTTTAGCGATAAGAATTTTTTCCCCTTCCTCTATAAAGTTCGCTATTGAAGCTTCCATAGCAGCACTTCCAGTACCGCTCATTGGAAGAGTCAGACGATTATTACATTGCCAGGAATATCTAAGAAGTTCTTGAACATCAGACATCAAAGATATATATGCTTCATCTAAATGGCCAATTGGATTTAACGATAGAGCTTTTAATACCTCTGGATGTGCGTTTGAAGGACCAGGACCTAATAAAAGTCTAGAGGGAACATAAGTCTTTGAGAAATGAGATAAATTCTCTTCATTTAAAGCCGAAATAAGTTTTGCTTCTGTCAAAGCATTATATTCAATTACTTTTAAGTTAAACTAACATCGCCACTTAAGCGATATTTATTTATAGAAATTAATTCAATTTAAATATTTAGGTAAACATTTATTAAACTTATGACTTGAAACACTAAAAGAAGTCATCAAAACTTATAAAAAGTTACCATTGATACATAACAAGAATCATCAAGTTATTAATTTCATATAAGGTATTTCAAAATTATGTCTAAGTCTCCTCAAGATGTTTTAAGTCAAATTAAAGACGAAGGAATTGAACTCATCGATTTAAAATTCACAGATATTCACGGAAAATGGCAACATTTAACTCTTACATCAGACATGATTGAAGAGGATTCTTTTACAGAAGGCTTAGCTTTTGATGGCTCATCAATAAGAGGTTGGAAAGCAATTAATGCTTCGGATATGTCAATGGTGCCCGATGCAAGTACAGCTTGGATAGATCCTTTTTATAAACATAAAACTCTAAGTATGATTTGCTCTATTCAGGAGCCTAGAAGTGGGGAGCCTTATGATAGGTGTCCAAGAGCTTTAGCTCAAAAGGCATTAAAATATTTAGACTCCACTGGTATAGCAGATACCGCATTTTTTGGACCAGAACCAGAATTCTTTTTATTTGATGATGTTAGATATGACTCTAAAGAGGGAGGTTGTTTTTATAGTGTAGATACTATTGAAGCACCATGGAATACAGGGAGAATTGAAGAAGGAGGAAACTTAGGATACAAAATACAATACAAAGAAGGGTATTTTCCAGTAGCTCCCAATGATACTGCGCAAGATATTAGATCTGAGATGCTTCTTCTTATGGGTGAATTAGGTATCCCCACAGAGAAACATCACCATGAAGTTGCTGGAGCTGGCCAACACGAGCTAGGAATGAAATTTGATTCGTTAATAAATGCTGCTGATAACGTAATGACTTACAAATACGTGGTGAGAAACGTAGCTAAAAAGTATGGCAAAACAGCTACCTTTATGCCCAAGCCTGTATTTAACGATAACGGAACCGGAATGCATGTTCACCAAAGTTTGTGGAAAAGTGGACAGCCACTATTTTTTGGTGAAGGAGCATATGCAAATTTATCTCAAACAGCAAGATGGTACATCGGAGGCATACTTAAACATGCACCATCATTCTTAGCATTTACTAACCCAACTACAAATAGTTATAAACGATTGGTTCCAGGATTCGAAGCACCTGTAAATCTAGTTTATTCTGAGGGTAATAGATCAGCTGCAGTGAGAATACCTTTAACAGGTCCAAGCCCTAAGGCTAAAAGATTAGAATTCAGATCAGGCGATGCACTTGCAAACCCTTACTTGGCCTTCTCTGTAATGATGCTTGCTGGTATTGATGGAATCAAAAATCAAATTGATCCTGGTGACGGAGTAGATGTAGATTTATTTGAACTTCCAGCTGATGAACTTGCAAAAATTGATACGGTACCTTCCTCTCTAAATGATTCCCTAAATGCGTTAAAAGCAGATAAGGATTATCTATTAGCTGGTGGAGTATTTACTGAAGATTTTATTGATAACTTTATCGATATAAAATACGAAGAAGTACAACAACTAAGACAAAGGCCTCATCCGCATGAATTCTTCATGTATTACGATGCATAATTAAAAGAACTCATTAGTTTAAATTAATCAATTTGAGAAATATCACAAAATATTCTCAAATTGATTTTTTTTTTGTTGGAATATATGTATATAAATTGAAAAATGGCTAGAGAATCTATTTCAAAAATTGCATATAAAACCCTACAACAAAGTAAAAGCATTGCAGGTTTTGCTCACAAGCAGATCAGTTCGAGACTAATGAATTTTATTCTTCCCGATTCAAAGCTTGAAAATTTTGATATAAATAAGGATCTTTTAATGCAAATACAAAATTCAATGGATCTTTTAAGAGAAGAAGATTGGAATGATGCAGAAAAAAATATTTATCCAAAAAAATTATTATTTGACGAACCATGGCTTAGATATTTAACTCAATATCCTAAAATTTGGCTCGATATGCCTAATACATGGGATAGACGCAGAAAACAAAACTTTGATGATCTTCCAAAATCTATTGATAAAGATAATTATCCTCAATATTACTTGAGAAATTTTCATCATCAAACAGATGGTTATTTATCAGATTTTTCAGCTAGCATTTATGACCTACAAGTAGAGATACTTTTTAATGGAAGTGCTGACTCAATGAGGAGAAGAATAATTAAGCCAATAAAAGAAGGACTTAAATCTTTTAGCGACAGAAAAAAAAGTTCCATAAATATACTTGATGTAGCTACAGGATCAGGAAGAACATTAAAACAATTAAGAGCGGCATTTCCTAAAGAAAAAATTACAGGACTTGATTTATCTGATTCATACTTAAAAGAGGCAAGTAGATATATTTCAGATTTAGATGGAGATTTAATTCAATTAATAAAAGGTAACGCTGAAGAATTACCTTTTGAAAATGATAGTTTTCAATGTATATCTTGTGTTTACTTATTTCATGAATTACCTCGAACAATTAGAGCGAAAGTATTAAATGAATTTTTTAGAGTTATTGAACCTGGTGGGATATTAGTATTAGCTGATTCAATTCAAATAAGTGATTCACCTGACTTTACATCCGTAATGGAAAACTTCTATAAATCTTTTCATGAGCCTTTTTATTGTGATTACATAAAAGAAGATATAAATTCTAAAATAGAGGAAGTAGGGTTTAAAGATGTAAAATCTAATTCCTTTTTTATGACCAAAGTATGGTCTGCTGTAAAGTAAATAAAAACTTCTATGACCTATTGGGATAAAGATACTATTCAGCTTGTTCAAAGTCTTAATGATAAATTAAAAATTGATCATTCTAAATGGCATAAAGATAAAGGAAATAAATATAAACGATCTGCAGAACTAATTTCGGCGGGATTATGCCATTTAATTATTTCTTGTAATGAGAATGAAACTATTGAGTATATAGAAGAAAGTATAAAATGGTTAAAAGAAATTAACGTAGATCAGCCTTGCCCTAGTAAAAATCACCTTTTTAAAGCCAACTGAAGCCTATTACCTTTACTACTCCATCTAATGTCATCAAAACATTCATTAATAATGTAAAGGCCACGGCCATTAATACTACTTATTTTTTTTGGTAAGTTATAGTCTCTTTTTTTTATTTCTAAACCATTACCTTGATCTTGAATTTGCCAAACACACCAATTAGGAGTAATTATTCTTCTTACTCTAATATTTTTTTTTGGATCTAATTTATTACCATGTTTTACTGCGTTAACCAGAGCTTCATGTAAGCCAAGTTTTATAAGATAGCTTGATTGAGAATTTTCAATAGGTTCTAATAATTGATCGACAAATTCATTTAACTGTAATGATGATTCGAATTCGTAGTTTGACCAATTAATCTTTGATCTTTTAAAAATTTTTTTTAAAATATTCTTGCCCCGAAATAAGGACATAATAATATTTTGATACTGTCTTAATTTTAACTTATTAAATACCTAAATTTAAAGAATATTATTATGTCTCTCTGCAATAGCAGGATGTTTAAGGATGGAGTCCATAAGTCTTACTCCTCTTAGTTGATTTATTAAAGGCATATGTCCATCAGGAGCATCCAATGACCAGCAAAAAGATCCAGGGTATCTAGTCCATAAACCCTCTTTTTTCCAACCTATTTTCGGCCACATTAATTCATATTTTTTTCCTACTGATTTTAATATCTTTGCCTGAATTGAGAATCCAAATCTACCAGTAGAATAAATAGTCCATAATCTATCTATTGTTTCTAAATCTTTACCTGACATATTCCCAACTTCACTATAGAAAACATATCCACGTTTTTCAGCTAATTTTCCAGCTAATTTTCGTAAATAGGAACTTGTTAATCTATCTGCCTCCTCAAATTTTTGCTCAACTAACATCAATTGTAAATCTTCATAATTAATATCAAGATCTGAATATGTATTAAACCAATTATTGAATTTAGAGTTTTCAAAGAATTCAGGCTTAAATTTTTTTAAAACTTGTAATATCCAACCAGCAGCCCAGTCGTCTCCATCCCTATCAAAAATATCAAATAGTGATGGTCCAAGATTAAAAATATTTTCGAATTCAGATTCTATTTGAGTTAATGAATTTATTCTTTTTCTTTGATTGGAATCTACAAATTTTTTTATCAGATCTAATGTAGCATTATTATAATTATCTTTTTCTTTGTTATTCATTTTAAAAAATCAATCTAAAAACATAAAAACTATCCATGTATTTCAAAAGAAAAGAACTAGAGAAATTTAGAAGTTTAAAAGGACCACTTATAGATGTTAGAAGCCCGAGTGAATATTATAAAGGACACCTGCCTAATTCTATTAACATTCCATTATTTGATAATAATGAGAGGTCTATAATTGGAACGATTTATAAAAAAGAAGGAAGAAAAAAAGCAGTCATAGAGGGATTAACATTTTTTGAAAGAAAAATGGAGTCACTTCTTGATAATTTATTCAAGAGTATTGAATCTTATAAAACTATTCCTAATAAAAATAATGAATTTTTTATCAGAATATATTGCTCTAGAGGAGGAATGCGTTCACAAAGCATTGCTTGGCTACTTGAGAAATATAAATTTAATCCAATAACACTAAAGGGAGGATACAAAATATATAGAAGATGGGTATTAGATAGTTTCTCAAAAAAAATGAATATAGTAGTTATTGGCGGGAAAACAGGAACAGGGAAGACAAGATTATTATCATTACTAGATAAATATAAATATCAAACTATTGATCTTGAAGGGTTTGCTTGTCATAGAGGAAGTACATTTGGAGGTTTAGGAATGAAAGAACAACCTTCAAATGAAAAATTTGAAAATTTAATTGCAGAAAAATTATATTCTTTTAAGTGTTCTAATAATATTTTTGTAGAAGCTGAAAGTGCAAATATAGGGAAATGCAAAATACCCCATGAATTCTTCAATCAGATGAAAAATTCAAGGAGAATAGAAATCATAAGGAGCGAATCTAACAGGTTAGATGAATTGATAGATACATATAGTGTTTTTAAGAAAGAAGAACTCCAAGAATCTGTATTAAGGATTAAAAAAAGATTAGGACCACAAAGAACAAAAATAGCTCTCGAATCAATTAATAATGAGAGATGGGATTTAGTTTGCAAATCAGTTCTAGATTATTACGATAAATGTTATGAATATGAAAAGGTTGGTAAAACAAATATAAAGATATTAGATTTAACAGACAAAAAATATGATGAAAGTATAATAGGGTTAGTAGATAATGTTTTATAAATAACTACAAACGAATGTGAAAAATATTTCCTAAAATAATAAATTATTAAACTAACATCATGACAGCAAATAAAACTGCAAAAATACAATTTTATGAAGGAACTGATGAACCTGTAGTACCTGAAATAAGACTCACTAGGAGTAAGGATGGTACCACCGGCCAAGCTTTATTTTTGTTCGAAAAACCTCAGGCATTATCTTCAATTACGGATGGTGAAATCACAGGTATGCGTATGATCGACTCAGAAGGTGAAATACTAACTAGGGAAGTTAAAGTAAAGTTTGTTGATGGAGAACCAATATTTTTAGAAGCAGTTTATATTTGGAAGAACACATCTGACTTTGATAGATTTATGAGATTTGCAAATAGTTATGCCAAATCAAATGGATTAGGATATTCTGAAAAGAAGTAAAATATTGTGAAAATTGAGTAGTTCTTCATATTTCAAGTTAGTAGTAATTTTAATCACTTCCTTAATAATATGGACTTTAAGAGATTTTCTCCTCTTAATTATTTGTTCTTTAGTAATTTCAAATATTGTATGTAATTTATGTAATCAAATACAAAAGGGGTTGAAAATTCCCCGACCGCTGTCATTGTTTCTTGTCTTAACTGTTATATCAGTAATAGTATTTACTATTTTTATTCTTGTATTGCCTCCGTTTATAAAAGAATTCAATGAAATACTAGTTGATATTCCAAATGGTTTATCAAAAATAAATATTTTGATTAATACAAATCTGAATAAATTTAATGTTTTATTATATGGTGAACAATCGGAAAATGTTATAGACATTTTCCGTCTTATAAATAATGTAGTAACTATTCCAGATGCCTCAACTATTGCAAAAGCTATTCAAGAAAGTTTTAAAAATTTAATAAACATAGCGGGGAATCTTGGTTCAGGTCTTTTGAAATTAATATTCGTATTAGCAGTGAGTTTAATGATTTCTATTGAACCAAAACAATATAAAGAAAATATACTTCTATTAATTCCAAAAAATTATCGCAACAAATTTAGAAATATTCTGGAAAAATGCAATACCGCATTAGCAAATTGGACCTTTTCTATGGTCATAAGCTCATTATCAGTAGGTCTATTATCTTTAATAGTTCTGTCTATATTAGACGTTAAATATGTTGTCTCAAATGCTTTAATAGCAATGGTTCTTAACATTATTCCAAATATAGGCCCAGTTATTAGTGGGATATTTCCAATCTCAATTGCACTACTAGATAATTTTTGGAAACCACTT
This sequence comes from uncultured Prochlorococcus sp., assembly GCA_902536555.1. Classification (GTDB taxonomy): domain Bacteria; phylum Cyanobacteriota; class Cyanobacteriia; order PCC-6307; family Cyanobiaceae; genus Prochlorococcus_A. The sequence continues at coordinate 16,285 of CACAXR010000004.1, forward strand.
GCCGTTTTAGGAGCATATGTAATCATTCAAAATATTGAAAGTTATATAATAATGCCATCTATTATGAAGAAAAAAGCAAACTTACTTCCTGGTTTAACATTAATATCACAATTTGGATTTACCTTCATTTTTGGTCCATTAGGCTTAATACTTTCTCTTCCATTAGCTGTAGTAATTCAGGTTTTAATCAAAGAATCATTTAAAGATATTTAAAAACTACTTTATTTTTTTATATAAATATGGGTAAGAAAAAAGTATAAAGAAAGCTAAGGGATGTTTACCAATAGCAAAATATAGTGAATTAAAAGTAAAATGATCAAATAATATTCTTAGCTCAGTAGAAAGATCTATTAAAACTAAAGAAAATAAAATTATCAAATAGTAATTCAATTTCATAAAATTAGAAGCCTAATCTCAGTCTTTAAGCAACAAAGATGGAGCCAATAAAATACTTGAATAACTTCCAACTATAATTCCTAATGATAAGGCTAAGGAAAACCAAAATAGCGAGTAAGATCCAAACAAAATTATGCTTAATAAAGGGATTAGAGTTGTAATACTTGTAAACGTTGTTCTCCTAAATGATTCGTTTACTGATAATTGAATAGTTTCGTTATAGCCTTCTTTATTTGATTTTAAATTTTCACGAATTCTATCAAAAATAACAACAGTATCATTTACAGAATAGCCAGCAATAGTAAGCAAGGACACAGCAAATAAGCTATTTACCTCGACAGATAATATAATTCCCAACCAAGAGAATATACCGAAAACAATTAATAAATCATGGAATAAAGCTAATAATGCAAATAATGCATATTTTTTATCAAATCTAATAGTTATATATAAAGAAATAGCAAATAAAGAAACTAACAATGAAGTAACACAATTAGTAAGTAATCTTTTCCCAAGCTTTGGACCTATTAATCTTGAATCCTTACTCTCATAATTTAGAGGTCCAATAATATTACCAAGATTACTAATAAGATTATTTGATTCTTCGATACTCAAATAAGGTGTTCTTATTGAAATCAATTTATTATTATTTTGGGATTGTAATTTAATGTTATTTAATAAGTTTTTATTTTTAGAGTTCTCTCTAAGATTTTCTAAAACCAAATCAGGAGAAAAATTAGAACATTCCTCCTTACAAATTCTCTCTATTCTTAGTTCATTTCCCCCAACAAAATCCATCCCTAAATTTATAGGTTTCTTATAAGAAGTATTAAAAGTAGAATATAAAATTCCTAAAAGACTCAACAAAATAAGAACCGTTGAAAAACCAATTATCCTACTTTTATTTTTTATTAGTTCGAGATTGTATTTCATGGGAAAATTAGAAATAAAAATTTAATTTGAAAAATTATTTCTGGGTAGATAGAGATTTTTTTGTCTTAAAGATTGATATGTTGTAAAAAATCGCAAAATAGTTTTAGAACAATTTAATGAGGTAAACAAGCTAATTAAGACTCCAATACCTAATGTTGCAGCAAATCCTTTAACAAAATTTGTTCCTAATAAAAACAAAACAAAACAACTTAGAAGAGTTGTAATATGTCCATCAACTATGGATGAAATAGCTCTCTGAAAACCACTATCAATTGATCTTGTAAGAGTATTACCATCATTTAATTCTTCTCTAATTCTCTCAAATATTAGAATATTTGCATCAACAGCCATACCAATGCTAAGTATAAGCCCAGATATTCCTGGTAAAGTCAAAGTTACAGGAATTAAAGAATAAAGAGCTAAGTTAAAGAAACCATAAAGTACTAGAGAAAGAACTGAAACAAAACCTAGAATTCTATAATTAAAAATCATAAAAATACCAACAAAAATTAATCCACTAATAGCTGCATAAAGACTTTTTAAAATATTTTTGGATCCCAACAGAGCCCCTATTGTGTTAGTTTCTACTATTTCAATTGGCAATGGCAATGAGCCTCCTTTAAGTTGAACTTCTAATTCTCTAGCATTTTCAGCACTAAAATTACCGCTTATTGTTGCTGATCCACCTGTAATCCCAGTACTTGTAAACTGATTGCCAACACTGGCTTCGCTTATTGATTCACCATCTAGAATGATAGCCAATAGTTGATTAGTGCCAGCAATTGACTTTGTAATTTCAGCAAACTTTTCACCTCCTGAATTACTAAAAGTTAATAAAACTTCCCAATTACTATTTGTTTGTTCTTGTCTCCTTCCCGCGTTAATAAGATCCTTACCAGATAAATCTGTTTTAATAAATAAATTTGTAATTTCTTTATCAACATATTTTTTGATTTCAATTAACTTACCATATAAATCATTTCTAGTAGATGAGTAATTCAATTCTTGCTCTATATCTTTAAGATCATCTTGAATAACTTTTAAGTTATTATCATTTTGACTTTTTTCTGCAAGGGAATATTGTTCAATTAATTCTTTAATACTCAATCTTTTTAGTTGCAGGGTTTTTAAATCTGTAGAGGTTCCTTCTTTTTGCGTTCTAAATTCTAATAAAGCAGTCTTACCTAATACCCTTGAAGCAACTAATGGATTTTGTTCACCTGGTAATTCTAAAATCAATTGATCTCCACCGAGGGTTTGCAAATTAGACTCAGAAACTCCTAAATTGTTAACGCGCTTATCTATAACCGAATTAACTGCTTCAAGTTCATCCCTTGTTACCTTACCTTCCTCTTTAATAATTTGTAGTGTAAGTTGAGAACCCCCTTGTAAATCCAATCCCAACTGTAAGGGATAATTTATTAATAGATAAATAGATAAAGTAAGTAGAAATATAATTAAAAAAAGCCAACCTTGCCTTCTTTTCATTGTCTATATACTCCCACTAATTAAATCTTCAACTTTTTCAACTATTTGATGTGGTTGGATTATTGTCAAATTCTCAAGATTTCCATTATAAGGAGTTGGAATATCCTGACTAGATAATCTAATTGGTCGGGCATCAAGATCATCAAAGCACTCTTCTGTTATCAAGGCAATTAATTCTGCACCAATACCTCCAGTCTTCATACATTCTTCAACAATAACTACTTTATTTGTTTTTCTTATTGATTTTGAGATGGTTTTCATATCAAATGGTTTTAAACTTATTAAATCTATTAACTCAACATCTATTCCTTTTTTTTCTAATTCTTCAACAGCTTTAAGGCAGTGATGTCTCATTCTTGAGTAAGTCAATAAAGTAATATCTTTACCTTCTTTTACAACGTCAGCCTGATCTAAGGCGCAAGTATAATCACCATCAGGTAATTCTTCAGACAAATTATATAGAAGAACATGTTCGAAAAATAGAACCGGATTATCATCTCTTATAGCCGCTTTCATTAAACCTTTAGCATTTGTTGGTGTACTACATGCAACAATCTTTATGCCAGGAACTGCATGAAAATATGCTTCGAGTCTTTGACTGTGCTCAGCGCCAAGTTGACGGCCAACTCCTCCAGGTCCTCGAACTACTGCTGGTATTTTATAATTTCCACCACTTGTATATCTAAGCATACCCATATTATTTGATATCTGATTAAAAGCTAAAAGCAAAAAACCCATATTCATTCCTTCTACTATTGGTCTTAAGCCAGTCATTGCTGCACCCACAGCCATACCCGTAAAACTATTCTCTGCAATAGGAGTATCTAAGACTCTTAACTCTCCATATTTTTCATATAAATCCTTAGTTACCTTATAAGATCCTCCATATTGACCAACATCTTCCCCCATAACGCAAACATTTACATCATTTGCCATTTCTTCATCAATTGCCTCTTTCAAAGCATTAAATAATAATGTTCCAGCCACAATTAATTACCTAATTAATCACATATATAATCCTACCACTTTGAATAATTCAACCTCCTTCAGCGAAGGTTATGAGTAGCAATATTGATAAAATCATTCCAGGTGACAGCAAAAGGACCAAAAGGCCTAAGTCATGTAAAGACATTAAAAGCAAGTGTTTTCTTAATATTATTGGCAATTCAATTTTTCTTCAGAAAAAAACTGCGAATAAATACAATAAAAAGTCCTATGCCTATAAAAGCAAAAGAGAAAGTAAGCAAAAATGATAATCCAATTATTAAGGTATTAATACTAGAAGAAATATTTTGGACAATTTCAGAAGAATTAGATGGTTTATGCACTGAAAAATAAATTGCAATTTTATTACTTAAAAAATAAAAAAATATAAATAATAAAAAACTTGTTAATGATCCTACAATAAAATTTAACGGTCCTTTTTCGGGAATGTTATTTTCAATATTCTCATTACTATTACCAGCCACAATAAAATTTTGTATAAAAAAATTTAAATGAATGTTATTCCCTTTTCAAGGAAAGTGCAAACCCATGAATCGTAACCTTTATTTCTAAAAAATTTATAATTTGCAGTTAATTCTTTTTTAGCAATCTCTATATCTTTAAAGAGTGCAAAGCATGTAGGTCCTGAACCACTCATTGAAAATGTGAGACAATTTTCTAATTTAGAAAGTAAATATAATGCCTGCTTTACAGAATCATTTTCATTTTCAACAACTAACTGCAAATCATTTTTAATAGATAAATGTTGATTATTAAAATTTAAGTTATTTAAACCATTATCTCTTAAATTTTTTCTTATGTTCTCAATCATTTCTCTATCAGTAAGATATTGATCACAAAATCTATTACTATATTTTTTATATGTTTCAGCTGTAGATACTGATACATTTCGATTTTTTAAAAGAATTACTCCGTATTCAAAGTTTGAATCTAATTTCTCCAAAATTTCTCCTCTTCCAAAACATAATTGAATACCACCATTTATAAAAAAGGGAATATCAGATCCTAAAGTTGATGCTAACGAACATAATGTTTCTTGATCTAAGTTCAAATCCCATAATTTATTAAGACCAACTAATGTTGCTGCCGCATTGCTGGATCCACCAGCTAATCCTGCGCCAATTGGAATATTTTTTCTCAAAAATATATTCGCACCGTAATCTATATTTGATTTTTTCCTTAATAGATTTGCCGATTTAACAATTAAGTTATCATCAGATAAGCTTAAATCATTACAATCAGACTCAAGTTTAATTAAACCTTCATTACTAACTTCAAATTCTAAATAATCAGAAAGATCGATATTTTGCATAATCATTGCTAACTCATGAAATCCATCCTCTCTTTTACCAATAACTTCAAGGTGCAAATTTATTTTGGCAGGAGATTTTATATTAATTTTCGTTTTAGCTAAATCTTGCATATACTTAAATTTTTATTTTTTAATTTTAATACAATTTTCCGCAAGCTTAATCCATTGGTCAATTGAAATATCTTGTGGTCTTAAATTAAAACAAACTTTTGAAGTTTCAGATAATTCATTTATCTCTTCATTTGAAAGTATTGAATTAAGGGTATTTCTAAGCATTTTTCTTCTTGAATTAAATGAAATTCGAAGAAGTTTATCTATATATTTTTCTAGACTAATATCCAATCTTAAATCATTTTTAATTGGTTCGAAAACTACTAAAGAAGAAAAAACTTTTGGAGGCGGACTAAATGATGAAGGCGGCACATCACATATTCTTTTTATTTTTGATAATAGTTGCATTCTTATACTAAGCGCACCCGCATTGGGACTACCTTCTTGTGACAAAATTCTATCTACAACGTCTTTCTGCATCAAAAATATTATTTTTTCATAATTAAAGTTTCTTATAATGCCCAATCGACCTATGAAAATATCCAATATTGGGCCAGTAATATTGTAAGGAATATTTGCAATCACTTTTGTAATCTTCTTATTAATCGAATCTAAATTTACAGAAAGAATATCTCCCTGCTGCAGTGAAAACTTATCATTATTATTGAATTTATCATTTAATAAATTTATTAAATCTTTATCTAATTCAATTGCATGTAATTTTTTAATTTCTGAATCTAACAACTTAGATGTTAAAGCTCCTTTACCAGGACCAATTTCTAAGATAAAGTCATTTTCATTAAGAACAGCAATTTCTTTGATTTTTTCTAATATTTTTTTATTTACCAACCAGTGTTGTCCAAATCTTTTTTTTTGATGATAGTTTTTAGAATTCATCTAAAAGATAAATAATATGTTTAAATTAAATATGAATTTATTTAATACTTTATATCATGAGCTTATCAAAAAAAAATTTAGATAAACTCAATAAATTTAAAACAAAGAAAAATTTAAATAACGAAAGTGAAAATATAAATAATTACACAAATATAACGAATAATGATAATTTAATCACCAATCCACTTAATTCAGAAGATCCCAATAAAATTTTTTATTCTTTAATTGATAATTCAGAATCTTTAGAAGAGACTTCTAACATTAATAACTCACTAAGAGAAAGTGAGATTAATCAAATTAATATGAATTCTAAAAAACATAATTTATCCAATAAATTAACATCCGAAGAAGAACTATATGATGAATTTAATTATCTTCTTGATGAATAATTAGTTTTATTATTTACTTATGCTTCAAAGTAATAGATTAGAAATTTATGCTATCGGCAAAATAAAGAAACTTTGGATTAGAGATGGAATTAATCAATATAAAATAAGAATGCCTGAACTTGTCATTAATGAGTTAAAGACTTTTAATTTAAATAATCTTAGATCCAATAACAATATTATTATCTGCCTGAGTGAAGAAGGGAAACAGTTTAATTCAGTTGAACTATGTTCCTTACTCTTAAATTTTAAAAATAAAAAAATTAATTTCTTAATCGGTGATACTGATGGAGTTAGTTCAGATATAAAAGAAAAGTCAGATCTTGTACTAAGTCTATCTCCTTTAACTTTTCCTCATGAATTAGCTAGATTAATCCTAATCGAGCAAATCTACAGAGCTATTTCCATATCTAACAACTCCCCTTATCATCGTTCTTAAAAAGATTAGATTCAATCTAAAATTAATCTATAAAAGTTTAATAACTAACTATTTTTTGATTTTTTGCTATATAGTACATATATACTATTAATTTAACCTTGGATTCTTTTGATTCAACTACTAAAAAATTTAAAATCCCCTTATTAGCTGATTCGGTATCAGCAGGGTTTCCTTCTCCTGCAGATGACTATACAGAAGAAAATATTGATTTAAACGAACATTTAATATCTAATCCGTTTAGCACTTTTTTTCTTAGAGTTAAAGGTGACTCAATGATAAATGCAGGAATTAAAGATAAAGATTTAATAATAGTAGACAAGAGCTTAACAGCCAGGCCAGGGAATATCATCATTGCAATGATAGAGGGAGAATTTACAATAAAAAGATTATCTATAAAAAATAATGAATTATATTTAAAAGCAGAAAATCATAATTATCCTGATTTTAGATTTAAAAACCATATTGATGTACAGATATGGGGAGTTGTTATTTATTCAATACATAGCTATTTATGAGAATTTCAAATATTGATGCAATAGCTCTTATAGATGCTAATAATTTTTACGCGTCATGTGAACAAAATATTAATCCTCATTTGAGAAATAAACCAGTAGTAATTTTATCTAATAATGACGGATGTATCATTGCAAGAAGCCCTGAAGCGCGAGCTTTAAAAATTAAAATGGGAACTCCGTATTTTAAGGTCAAAGAAAGACTAAATAAATTAGATGTGGCAGTCTTAAGCTCAAACTACTCGCTTTATGGGGATATGAGCAGAAGACTAATGAATTTACTGAAAAATTACTGTGAACAGATAGAAATTTATTCTATTGACGAAGCATTCGTCTCGATTTCTAGACCTAATGATGAAAATCTGTATCCTTGGGCAAGAAGCATAAGATCATTAATATATCAAAATCTAGGGATTACCATAACAGTAGGAATAGGAGAAAATAAAGTAAGAGCAAAAATTGCTAATAAACTAGCTAAAAATATTGATTATTCAGCTGGAATATTTGATTTAGCTAGAACCGAAAATGAGAATAATTATTTGAAAAGAATTAGTATAGATAAGATATGGGGAGTCGGGAAACAAACCTCTAATTGGTTGCAAAGTAAAGGTATTAAAAATGCGAGAGAACTAAGAGATATGGAAGAAAATGAAATCATTAAGAAATTAGGCATCGTAGGGAAAAGACTGCAATTAGAACTGAAAGGCCATAGATGTCTGCCCATAGAAAAAAACAAGAAATCAAAAAAAGAAATTCAAGTGAGCAGGAGTTTCGGAACGCCTATCACAAAATTAGAAGACTTAACTCAAGCACTGGCAACTCACGCAATAAAAGCCTCTGAAAAAATGAGAAGTCAGAATTTGCAATCATCTGATATTAGAGTATTTGCCAGAACCAGTAAATATTCAAGTCAAAATTATCAAAGAAGTGCTCATAGAAAACTTACAAATGCAACAGATGACACGAGTAAAATTTTAAAAATAGTAGTTGAATTATCTAAAGAAATTTATAATCCCGAATATAAATTCTCAAAAGCTGGTGTTTTAATGCAGGATTTAACTAATAGCGAATATTTACAGCAATCAGTTATCAATTACAAATCTCAGAAAGACTTGAAAAAATCAGCAAATCTTATGAGAACGATTGATTTATTAAATAAAAGATTTAATAACAATGCAATTACATGGGCCATTACAAAAAATCCACAAAGTTGGAAGATGAATAAGAATTTCCTAAGTCGCTCATCTACAACTGATATAGAACAAATCCCAACTATAGTGAAGTAAACAAAATAGAATGGAATTTATATTATTTTTGAGCAAATTAGATAAAGAGATTCTTAACTTATTAATTAAAGCAAACTACATAGTTGAAGAAAATAAAATTGAATGTTTATTAAACAAAGAAATAAAAGGACTACATAATTTTAAAGAAAATAAAATAATAATATGTACTGAAAACGCAAAAAGGAAAACAAATTATAGAAATAAGAATCAACAACCAATTAAAGATAACTTCAAAACAGAAAGGGCGATAAGAAAAGCATTAAGACACGAAGCAACTCATGCGATACAAAAATGTAATGACAATAAAACAATAGGGGATATAAAAAAATTAGAAAGCAAATTGCATCAAAGTAAAAGAAAAGCATTAGAGTTCTCTAGTTTAAATTTTTCTGGGACTTATGCAAAAGAAGTAGAAGCTTATGTTCTTGAAGATAAACCAAAAAAAGTTAAAAACTTGATTAAAAAATACTGCCTATAAATTAAAAATTTTTATATTAACTAGCGATAAAATTTCCACAACGTTGTTTATCTAAAAAATTAATATGTTGCCTTTCTAAGTAATATAATTCCTGAAATTTGATCGCATCTGAGTTTAATTCCTTAAAAAGATCATCTATCTCTTTATTTGTATTTGAAGAACCTGAAGAAGGATTATCAATTAAAATAGATATACAATTTTCTAAAGTTTTTAATCTTTGAGATCCCCAAGATTCGATTAAGTGTCTACATCTTTTTAAAGAATTATATTTTTCAAGAAGTGATAATGTTCCTAGTAAATTATCTTTAGGATTACTCAGCAATGTTAAAAACAACTCATTTGGATTAATAAAAATATTAATTTTATTTGATGATTCAGGATTATTGAGAGCTAAGTAATCAGGCAGAAGTGAAATTAAGTTAATAGAAGAAAAATCTTTTTGAAGATTTTGACTATTTGATTGTTTTAAATCATTTAAGTAGTTTAAACCTAAATTATTTTGTTCAATTTTTGAAATAGCTTCCCATAGACTTTGCATATAACTAGTATTAAAACCATTAATTTCTCTTTTGAGAAATTCATCACGAATAGTTAGCCTAAGATCTGGACAATGTAAATAATAAAAGATTATTTCCGATTCATTTTTCTCGCGTCGGGAAATTTCATTTGGTTGTTCAAATTTTTTTGATCTCCCATGCCAACGAAATCCCTTTACTTGATTTCTTAAATCTTGTTCAAACTGTATTGCTAACCTAGCTTGTCCCTTACTTAATTTTTCGGATACTTTTTGTAGATAATGAGTTCTGGTTGATGATTGAGGTAATTTACTCAACAATTTAACCAGTGACGAAATAACATTCTGGAAAATTTCAGACTTAGTTAAATCTTTATCTTTAAAGATCTGATCAATCTCCCAATCAATCCAAAAGGATGAATTATCAATTAAATTAAAATAATCTTCAGGAGTATGACTATTTAAATATTCGTCAGGATCTTTAAAATCACTTAGTTGAAGTATTTTAAGATTAATTTGATCATGAATAGATAGACTCTCAACTTCTTTAATTACTCTTTTTGTAGCTAAAATACCTGGATTATCAGAATCAAAATTCAAGATTATATTTTTATTATCTGTACATCTACATAGTTGAGAAATTTGATACTTATTTAATGCGGTACCGAGAGAAGCCACAGAATTAGTAATGCCCCTTGAATGAAGAGAAATAACATCAAAGTAGCCTTCAACAATAATAGCTTTATCTCTTTTCCTAATATTGATAGAAGCTTTTTCGAATGCAAACAACATTTTGCCTTTTTCAAATATCTCTGATTCCGGAGAATTAAGGTATTTAGGTTCCTGACCATCAAGAGATCTTCCTCCAAAAGCAACTACTCTTCCCTGCATATCATGTATTGGAACAATTAATCTATTTCTAAAACGATCATAAATCTTGTCAGTATTATCTTTAGAAATTGCAAGGCCTGAAGCTAAAATTAAATTGATAGGAAATTTTTCTACCTTGGATAGATAGTTAAATAAATCATTCCATGAATTTGGGGCAAAACCTAATTCAAAGTTATCAATAATCTTGTTACTCAAGTTTCTCTTTGATGTTAAATATTTCATAGCTTCAACACCAAGAGAATTATTTAATTGAGACTTAAACCAATTTTTAGTGACTCTTAATATTTTATAAAGCTCTTCTTTTCTAGATAATTGTTTTTTATAAGCTTCTACTTGGGGACCTTCGAGATTTTCAACATTAATATTATTCTTTTTAGCGAGAGAAAGTACAACATCTGAAAAATTTGCACGAGTAAATTCCATTAAAAATTTAATAGAGTTACCACCAGCACCACAAGAAAAACAATAATAGAATTGTTTACCAGGTGATACTGTCATAGATGGCTTAGTATCATCATGAAAAGGGCAAATCCCAACAAATTCCTTGCCTTTCTTCTTAAGAACAATATGTTCAGATATAACGTCAACAATATCTGCTTTTTCCTTAACCTCTTGAATAGTTCTTGGGTGTATAGAATGAACCATTGAGATTATTATCTAAAAATAAATAATGATTTATCTGTTATAGGTCAAAATCAAATAAGAATCTACTTAATTTCACAATAAAATTATTTTTTTTAAATGATAAATATCGAAGAATTAGAAAAAAGACTTAATTCATTAAAAAAGTATAATTTAGTATTTGCCTCATTCTTCTTTAGTTTGATGACTTTGTGCGTAAAAAATATTGATAAAAGGATACCTATTTATGAATTAGTTTTATTCAGATCATTGTTAAGTCTAATAATTACATTATTAATAATTAATACAAAAAATATAAATCCTTGGGGCAAAAATAGACCATTACTTATCTTAAGAGGTTTTTTAGGAACTTTAGCTTTAGTTTGTATTTTTTATGCGATAAGAAATATGCCTCTTAGTATATCTACAGTCATTCAGTACACATATCCTATTTTTATATCTATATTTGCTGGCATATTTATAAACGAAAAAATAACACGTAATATAATTTTTGCTTTAATTATCGCCTGGACTGGAATATTAGTAATATTAAATCCAAGCCAATTATCAAATATAAACGTTGAAGTTGAAATTATTTCGATTTTGATAGCATTTCTTGGAGCAATCTGCACAGCATTAGCTTACGTTACAGTTAAGAAACTCTCATTTAGTGAAGATATTTATGTAATTATTGAATATTTTCCACTTGTTTCTTTTATAACTCTATTACCAATTGTATTAATCAATTGGGTTACCCCAAATTGGAGTGAATTAGTTTGGATATTAGGAATTGGCTTATTTACTCAATTAGGTCAGACTTTCTTAACTATAGGATTAAAAAATTTACCTGCTTCTGAAGCATCAATAATTAATTATTTACAAGTTTTATTTGGTTCAATTTGGGGGGTTTTGTTTTTTAGTGAAATAATAAACATAAATTTTTTATTAGGAGCCTTTCTAGTTTTATTAGGAACCATTATATCCACTACCAAAATAATCAAAAGGACATAGAATATTATTAGATTAAAAATGATGATGAAATTTCACTATTTAGCTTTAATATTTTGTTTTTCTCCTATTGCTCAAGTTAATGCAACAACCCCAAAATCAGTAACTTGTACAAGAACTGAATATAGAGAAGAGTACATTCCTGGAACGAAATCAAACCCAGGCTACGTAAAAAGTTATGAAGTAGACGTTGTAATACCTTGTGGAGGTCAAAGCAAGGCTGAAAAAATAGATGATAATGACTGCAGTGAAGGTTCTGTTATAGGAGGTCTTCTTGGTGCTGGAATTGCATTATCCTCATCTAGAGGGAAAGACAGGTTCTGGGCCGTACCTGCTGGCGGTACTGCAGGAGCGCTAATTGGATGTCAGGTGGATGGTGGTTAATTGATTAGTTGGATAAATGGAGATTTAGTTGATTTTTGGCAAACAAATCAAAAATTTTTTGTTTTAATAAATTGTCAAGGATTAGGATACGAAATACAAATACTAGAATCCTTTTTTCTCAAATTAAAAACAAATCAGATATCTACTAAAAACATCACTCTTTGGATAAAGCATATAAAAAAAGAAGATTCGGATTTATTATTTGGCTTTACATCAAAGGATCAAAAGAATTTCTTTATTGAAATTTTAAGTATTCGAGGTGTTGGATCTCAAATTGGTATTGGGATATTAAACAAATTTTCTATTAGTGAAGTTATAAATGCAATAAAAAAACAAGACAAAAAATTAATTTGTTCTGTACCTGGAATAGGACAAAAAATGAGTGATCGGTTAATTTTAGAATTAAAAAGTAAATTTAAAAATGAAATATTATCTGAAGAAGAAAAAAGTAAAGATGAATTTAAGATTATGGATCCTGAGATAAATAAAATGATAGAAGACCTTCAGTTAACCCTTCAATCATTAAGTTACAAAAACAAAGAAATAAATACTATTTTGCCAATTATTATTAAACAAATAGGTCCCTTAGGTAAAAAAGAAAATACTTTATCATTTGAAAAACTATTGAAATTAGCTATGCATTATCTGGATGAGGATAGTAGTAATATTGTTAGATGACGTAGTATCATAGATAAAAAGAAATAAATTTTATGTCATTAGATACAGCTGAAAAACAGAAGCTGATTGAAAATCATCAAGTACATCCAACTGATACAGGTTCAGTTGAAGTACAAGTAGCAATGCTTTCTAAAAGAATATCTAAATTAAGTGAACATCTTCAAGGAAACATTCATGATTTCGCTTCAAGGCAAGGATTATTAAAAATGATTGGTAAAAGGAAAAGATTACTGTCTTACTTAAAAGACAAAAACGTTCAAAAATATCAAGAACTAGTTAAGAAAATTGGAATCAGAGGATGATCTCAATTAATGAAAAAAAAGCAATCAAAAAAAAAGACACAAAATAAAAAGAAAAAGAACTATTCTGAAACAACTGCTTTCACTAATCTAGAAAAAACATCTATTCCTGTAACCAAGCCAAAGCGATCATCAAGTGGCATCCCAAAATATGTTGCTGACAGAATGGCAAGAAGAATATTCTTTACAGCTGGAATACCGACAATATTAGGAATGTCTGTTTTTGTTGTTAGCTACATTATAGTTACAAGAAATATTGCTGAAATACCTCCTTCCTCAACCATTGCAATTTCAGCATTGTTTTTTTTATTAGGTCTAGCAGGATTGAGTTTTGGAATATTATCAGCTAGTTGGGATAAGGAGCCTGGATCTTTTTTTGGTATTGAAAATATACCAATGAACATACAACGTGCAAAAGCTGCCTTTAAACCTGCAACTCAAAATTTTGAGGATAAAAGTTAATCTAGGAAACTAAAGATTTCAAATTTACTTGGAATGATTTATCTTCTAATAATTTGCGAGCTCCTTGAATATCGCCAATACAGAATTGTTCACCAAATTTTACGTAGGTAACACTATTTTTATTTTTTACTGCAGCCAAAACTGGAATCTTGATTCCACATTTACCTTTATCAGGTTTAAATTTTATTAAGCAGTCTCTCAAGGTATTTTGTACCCTTACATCTGATGCTTGAGAACTTTCAAGATTAATAATTAGCAATTTAAGATTATCGATTTCTCTACAATCATCAATTATTAATTGAGTCTTATCACTTTTATTATCAATTGTTCCCCATATCAATAATCTTGTATCGGTCAGAAGAAATTCTGATAATCTGATATAGGTTTTTGGAAAAACTATTGCTTCGCAACTTCCTGAAAGATCTTCTAACTGAACTATAGCCATCCTGTCTCCTTTTCTCGTTGTAATTTGCTTCAAATCAGGGATCATTCCAACTAAAGAGACTTTGGTTCTATCTTTTGTTTCTTCTAACTGCGAAATGCTTATAGGAGATATAAGTTTTGCTGGCTTAGTTAAATGCTTTAGAGGATGATCAGATAAATAAAAGCCTAATAGCTGTTTTTCTAACTTTAACTTCTCAATAAGTGAATAATCCTCAACCTTAGCTACTTGTGAATCTGAAAAAGCAACATTAGAAAATTCTTCTTTAGAATCAAAAAGATTTCCTTGCCCGGATAATCTATCACGATTTCTTGAAGAGGCCCACTCAATAACATTTTCGAGATCTGACAATAATTGAGCTCTATTATTATCAATTGAAAACTCATCTAGTGCTCCACAATGAATTAGAGATTCAAGACTTCTTTTGTTAAGAACATTAGAAGGTAGACGATCGCACAAATCCGCTAGAGACTTAAATATTCCAAAACTATTTCGGTTTTCAATTATATTTCTTATTGCAGAATCTCCTAAATTCTTAATCGCAGATAACCCGAATAAAATC
Organism: uncultured Prochlorococcus sp.; assembly: GCA_902536555.1. Classification (GTDB taxonomy): domain Bacteria; phylum Cyanobacteriota; class Cyanobacteriia; order PCC-6307; family Cyanobiaceae; genus Prochlorococcus_A. Next base: position 31,329 of record CACAXR010000004.1, read on the forward strand.
TGATTATTCTTAATAGTGAAATCAACACCAGAAAAATTAATGCTTGGTGAAATAACTTCTATTCCCATGGAATAACAATTAGAAATATATCTTTGCATCTTGTCGCTAGAGCCAGAATTTACGCTTAAAAGGGCTGCCATATATGCAACAGGAAAATGGGCTTTTAAAAATGCAGTTTGATAAGTTACAGCACCATAAGCAGTTGAGTGACTTTTGTTAAAGCAATATTCTGCGAATAAAACCATTTGATCAAAAAGATCATTCGCTAATTTTTCATTTACACCTTTCTTCAAAGAACCTTCTACAAAAATATTCCTATGCTTTACCATCTCAGACACTTTCTTTTTTCCCATAGCTCTTCGAAGTAAATCAGCATCGCCTAAAGAATAGCCAGCTAGGTCTTGAGCAATTTTCATGATTTGCTCTTGATAAACCATAATTCCATAGGTTTCAGTAAGAATTGACTTAATAAAAGGATGAGGGAAGTCAATCTTTTCATTACCATTTTTTCGATTTATAAATTTAGGAATTAAACCCGCATCAAGAGGACCAGGTCTATAAAGAGCCAATATGGATGAAATATCCTCTAGAGAGTTAGGTTTGAAATCCTTAACGACTTGTTTCATACCCGAAGATTCAAGCTGAAAAATACCTTCAAGATCTCCTCTTCCAATAAGCTCAAAGGTTTTACTATCATTTTGCGGTAACTCATCGATATTTACTTTCTTTCCAGTGGATTGATTAACAAGAGAAACTGTCTTTTCAATCATGGTGAGATTCTTAAGACCCAAGAAATCCATTTTCAATAATCCAAGTGATTCAATATCATCCATAGAATATTGGGTTATTATTTGTCCTTCATTATTCCTTTGAAGAGGTACAAGTTCGTCGAGAGGATCTGATGCGATAACAACTCCAGCAGCATGAACTCCATATGTTTTATTAGTTCCTTCAATTCTCAAAGCCAAATCAACCCATTTTTTTACCCTATTATCATTAATATATTTATCTCTAAACTCTTGGTTAGGAGAATTATTATCAATCATTTCATTTAGTTTATAAGGTTTCCCTCTTACAACCGGTATTAACTTAGCCAATTTATCCGCCTCTCCGTAAGGTATATCTAGAACCCTTGCAACATCTTTTAAAACCGCTTTAGAGGTCATTTTATTGAAAGTAATTATTTGTGCAACTTTATCCTCTCCATAACGATTAGTAACATAATCAATAACTTCATTTCTCCTATCAATACAAAAGTCGGTATCAATATCTGGCATAGACTTTCTTGCTGGATTTAAAAATCTCTCAAATAACAATCCATGCTCGACAGGATCAATATTTGTGATTTGAAGTGCATAAGCTACTAGTGAACCTGCAGCAGAACCTCTACCTGGTCCTACTGGAATAGAGTTGTCCCTGGCAAACTTGATGTAGTCCCAAACAACCAAAAAATAATCTGGGAAACCCATATCTTTTATAATTTTCAATTCGGAAGTTAGTCTTTCTTTGTAGTTCTCATCAACTTCTGCAAAATCATTTTTTTTAAGTCGTTTTAAAAGACCTTCTTTAGATAATTGTTTTAGGAAAGAAAATGAATCTTTATTTTCATTAAGAGGAAATTTGGGCATTCTATAATTACCAAACAAATCAAATACTTCAACTTTTTGAGAAATTTCTACTGTATTGTTCACTGCCTCAATAATTGATTTATCATCAATATGATCTTTAAAAAGTTCAAGCATTTCATTTTCACTTTTAATATATTCTGTACCGGTATATCTCAATCTTTTTTCATCACTTATTAGTTTTCCTGTTAATACACAAAGTAAAGCATCGTGAGCTTCAACATCCATACTTGATAAGTAGTGGGCGTCGTTGGTGGCGATGACTTTTATTTGGTGCTTCTTTCCAATTTTTATTAATTCAACGTTAACAATTCTATCCTCAATAGAGCCGTGATCTTGTATCTCTAGATAAAAGTCATCTGCAAATAATTTTTTATACCAAAGAGCTATATCCTCTGCTACGTCTAATCTACCTTTTAAGATAGCCTGAGGTATCTCTCCACCAAGACAAGCTGTAGCGACTATAAGACCATCACTATATTTGCTTAAAAGAGATTTATCAATACATGGTCTAGAGAAAATGCCTCGACCCCTCATCCCATTTAGGTGACTAATTGTTGTCAACTTCACTAGATTTTTATAACCAGTATAATTTTTTGCTAACACCACCAAATGATATCTTTTTTCTTTTTTTGGTTGAGGATCATCAATAGACCCATTAATCACGTACATTTCATTGCCAATAATTGGCTTTATGCCTTTTTCTTTACACTTCTTGACCAAATCAAGAACACCATACATAACTCCATGATCTGTGAGAGCAATAGAATCCATTCCAAGATCACAGGCTCTTTCTACAATTTTTGATATTTGACTGGCACCATCAAGTAAGCTGTAGTCACTATGATTATGAAGCGGAACGAAAGCCATATTCAAATAATTTATATATATAAGATAGAGAAGATTTCTAAAAGATCTATACTTTGTGATTACAAATTAATTATTAATACAAATTTAAAATAAAGGTCTTTTCTTAATTACCTGAGCATCAATTTCAAAGATATTTGCGGCATTCAATATTCTATCTTCCTCTAATACATTGCCTATTAATTGCATTCCTATAGGTAATCCTTTAGTATCAAAACCGCAAGGAATACTAATTGCTGGGAGGCCTGCTAAATTAGCAGGAACAGTTAATAGATCAGACAAATACATTGAAAGTGGATCATTGACAAAATCTCCCTTCAAAAAAGCAGTGGTTGGGCAAGTTGGAGTTAATAAAACATCTACTTTCTTAAAAGCATTATCAAAATCTTTTCGTATAAGTGTCCTAACTTTTTGTGCTTTCTTGTAATAGGCATCACTATATCCAGCTGACAAAGCATAAGTTCCTATCAAAATTCTTCTTTGTACCTCATCTCCAAAACCTTCAGCTCTACTTTTTGAGGTCATATCTATAAGATTTGAACCTTCATTCGATCTATAGCCGTATTTAACACCATCATATCTAGCTAAATTTGCGGAGGCTTCAGATGGTGCAATGACATAATATGTCGCAATTCCATCGTTAAATCTTGGACATTCAACTTCGATAATTTCAGCGCCTAAAGCTTGGAATCTATCAACTCCAGAAAGAACAGATTCCTTAACTTCTGGATTAAGCCCTGGGTGTTCAAAACATTCTTTAATAATTCCAATTTTTAAGCCATTTATAGATTTATTTAAGTCAGTAAAATAATTAGGTACTGGCTTATCGAGACATGTTGAGTCTAAGGGATCTTTACCAGATATTGAATAAAGAATTTCAGCTGCATCTGAGACAGTATTTGTAATTGGACCAATTTGATCAAGAGAGCTAGCAAATGCTACAAGTCCCCATCTGCTTACTCTGCCATAAGTAGGTTTAAGACCTACGACGCCACAAAAAGAAGCTGGTTGCCTTATTGATCCTCCTGTATCAGAACCTATAGCAGCTGCACAAAATCCAGCGGCTACTGATGCAGCGCTACCGCCTGAACTGCCTCCTGGCACTCTATTAACATCCCAAGGATTTGAAGTGACACCAAATACAGAAGTTTCCGTTGAACTACCCATTGCGAATTCGTCTAAATTTGTTTTTCCTAAACAAATTGCGCCTGAAGATAATAATTTACTCGAAGCTGTTGATTCATAAGGCGCAACAAAGTTTTTGAGCATTTTACTTGCACAAGTTGTTGCAACTCCTTTGGTACAAATATTATCCTTTATTGCTATTGGCATCCCCGCGAGAGGAGGCAATTCTTCTTTATTTTGAATTAATTTATCAATGTTCTCTGCTTGCGCGATAGCATTATCTTTTGTGGTACAAATATATGAGTTAATTTCAGGATCTTTTTGATAGATTTTGTCAAAGATATCATTAATTATTTCCTTAACAGAAGCATTATTGCTAGTAATTTCTTTTCTTAAAGAATTAAAATTCATTACTTAATTTATTTCTAAAAACAAAACTATCAAATTGTTAATGGTTCTTCTTTTTTACAACGTACCAAACTGTGTTTAATATTTATGGACCCTTCATTAGAAAGATCTTTAATAAAAGAAGACATATTTTCTTTTAAACTACGTTTTGTAATAAATGGGCCGAACCAGTATGTACTACTAGGTTGTTCTGTCTCAATTTTAGCCCACCAGGCTAAGCCAAGTTTGTTTCCAAAGTTTCTAATCAATTTTTTTGGCCTGTTAGACCATAATTCTTGTTAAATTCTATACAATTTTATAGTGAAAATTCAATAAATTTTTATTAATCATAAAAATGTATTGAAACAACAACATTATTAGTAGTCTTTAAAACAGTGATTATTAAAAATAAAATTATTTACCTGTCAAGTGAAATAGGGATATGGCGGCCGCCACAGAGGCATTTAAACTTGAAGTCTTACCTTTAAGAGAAATACTTAAAATAAAATCACATTTTTTTTGAGTAAGCAAAGAAATACCTTTATCTTCAGAGCCAACTACAATTACCAAAGGTGCTTTTTCTTGAAAATTTGAGATAGATATTTGACCATCTCCAGATAAGCCAACAACAAGAAACCCATTTTTCTTAAGTTCCTCAAGTGCTCTATTTAAGTTAACAACCCTGCTTACATTAAGGTGTTCTAAGGCTCCTGCAGCTACCTTGGCGACTGTTCCAGTCAATCCTGCAGACCTTCTCTGAGGAATGATTACACCCTTACAATCAAATGCTTCAGCAGATCTTATTATCGCGCCCACATTATGAGGATCAGTTATACCGTCCAATGCGAGTATTATAGGATTTGTACACTTTTGTTTAGAAAAATCGATTAATTTTTCTAGGGATATTGTTTTAGAGCATGCTAACTGCAATGCGACCCCTTGATGTGAAGCACCATATGTCAATTGCGAAAGCCTGTTCCAAGAAACCTCTTCAATAAGAACTCCTTTTGATTTAAGATCCTTAAGCAAAATATAGAATTTGTCTGAAGAAAAGATTTCCGAAGTACACCAAATCCTATTAATAGCTCTATCACTGCTAAGAGTCTCATAAACCGAATGCTTTCCCCATATCCAATCATCAAAATTTCTCTTCTTAGTAAATTCATGATGTATATCAGAATTTTTATTAGGAAATTCTGTATTAGATTTTAATCTTGTATTTCTTCTTTTTAAAGACGAAAAGGTATTATTTTCGTCATTTTTTTTTAAATTATCAACTTTTTTATTTTTAGCGTAATTGTTCGAAAATCTATCGTTTTTTTCTGAACGATTTGTATTTTTTGAGTAATAATCAAAATCCGAATGTTTTTTGTACTCTTTATTATTTTTTCCGCGAAATCTATTTGAGGAGTTTTTCATATATTCAATTCATTTTTAATTCTAAATATTCAAAAAGTGTTGATAATCTTTGAGGATCTTTTAAAAATAGCCAGCCAATAAGAGTTTCAAAACCAGTTGCTCTTGAGTATACGGTAGGGTCAGAAGATTTTGGATATCTCTTTGTTTTATTTCTAGCACGCCTAATTAGATCCATTTCATTTGAATTTAATAAATGTTCAATTTGACTTAATGATTTTGACTGAGATTTTGCTTTTACTTCGTTTACTACAGATAAATGGAGGTCTTTAGATTTTAAAGGAAAATGAACATGTCTTAATCTTTGGTGAAGCTCCCATACAGAATCTCCAAGCCAAGCAAGTTGAATAACACCTATATCCTCGGGAGATCCATAAGGAACCAAGTTTTGAATCCAATAATTCAATTTTTTAAATAATTTAATGCATCTTCAAGGCTTGACTTCAAATTAAGAAAATCCCCTAAACGAACAAGTTTAATTGTTTGAGCCACTCTAGAATTACCAATGACAGAAAACCCGAGTTTGGACTTTTTGCATTCTTTTGCAGTTTGTACAAGTGCCCCAAGACCCGAGGAATCTAAAAAATCTATTTTTGTGAGATCAATAACGAATGGAAGATCATTTTTTAAGTTGTTAGTAACAAAAGTCTTAAATTGTTTTTCTGAGAAAGCATCAAGTTGGCCTTTAAAAGTAAAAACCATAATGTTTGTTTTAACCTCAAGGTTTCCTCTTAAAGAAACGGTTAACTTCTGGAAATCTTCTATGATCTAATACCTCCAAAAAATTAATATATCAAATGTAATTATCAAATCAAAAGAAAACAATATGTCAACATCTTTCTAACATTAGAGAAACAAATTTTTTAAATAAATAATCTGAATCATGTGGGCCAGGTCCTGCTTCTGGATGATATTGCACACTAAATATAGGCTTATTATAAACCTCTAGGCCAGCTACAGTATTATCATTAAGGTTATAGTGTGTAATTCTAACTATGTCCTTTGAGAGAGAATTGGGATCAATAGCAAAACCATGATTCTGACTAGTTATCTCAATTTTATTATTTTCACCACAAGGATGATTTAAACCACGATGTCCAAAAGGTAATTTATAAGTTGAAGCTCCTAATGCTAATCCAAATATTTGGTGGCCAAGGCAAATACCAAACATAGGTATTTCACCATATTCAATGAGTGATTTTGCTAAGTCTATACCTTCAGAAACAGAAGAAGGATCGCCTGGACCATTTGAGAAAAATATACCATCCGGCTTGTTAGACAGAACATCATTCAGAGAAGATCGAGAAGGTAAAACCAAAACTTCACAACCATGTGATACCAGTCTATTAAGAATTGAATTTTTAATTCCAAAATCAATTGCTACTATTTTTAACTTTTTAGAAGATTCATCATATCTTTTTCTTAAATCAAAACTTGTTTGCGTATGGCTTTTCCATAAATATTGTTTCTTTGTTGAAACAACTTTTGATAAATTTTGTCCCTCCATCTTTGGAGTATCACAAATTATCTTTAAACAACTTTCATCAGTTTTATCTAGAGAGGTAATAACTCCATTCATCGCGCCACTAGATCTTAAAATTTTAACAAGAGCCCTTGTATCAATTCCATATAGACCTACGATGTTTTTCTCAACTAACCATTGATTAAAATTCTTTTGAGATCTCCAGTTACTGCTGTTAGATGAAAAATTTCTAACAATTATACCTTTAACATTAATATGGGATTCTGAATCTTCAAAATTAATACCAGTATTTCCAATCTCTGGATAAGTGAATGTTAATATTTGTCCATAATAACTTGGATCAGTAATAACTTCCTGATATCCGGTCATTCCAGTATTAAAAACTATTTCACCAATGGCTGTACCAGAAGCACCAAAAAAGAATCCTGGGAATACAATTCCATTACTTAAAACCAATTTCGCGTTTTTCTTATATGGATTAATCATCAATTTAAAATTAATTAATTTGTATGTAAAAAATTTTTTAAAAGTAAAAACTTTTTCCAAGGGTCTCCTTGATTTATCGAAAATAAAGCTTTATTAAATCCTTCATTTAAATCATCCTCAATGCCTGCGGCCCATAGCACTAAAGCAGAGTTCAAGGCAACTATATCAATATGAGATTTTTGTCCAGAACCATTTAAGACAGACTTTAATATTTCCTCGTTAGACTCAGAATCTGAAACCACAAGCTTTTCGTTAGATATATTTTGTTGGTTAAAGTCTGAAATATTTATTTCTGAAAACCTCAATTCACCATTATCAACAAATACTAATTTATTTACTCCTTGAAGCGAAGCTTCATCAAGGCCACCAGACCCATGAACGACTATTGCTCTATTCATACCCATTTTTAAAAGCGCACTTCCCATAGGTTTTAAAAGATCCTCAGAAGCAACACCCAAAACTTGTGCATTGGGTCTTAAAGGATTTACCAATGGTCCAAGTTGATTAAATACTGTCCTTATTCCAAGAGTTTTTCTTAATGGAGCAAGTTTTATTAAAGATTTATGCCAAACAGGTGCGAACAAAAAAGTTATTCCAATTTCACTTACGGCTTTAATTACTTTTTCTAATGAACAATTTAAATTCAAACCAAGATTCAACAAAACATCTGCAGAGCCAACTTTTCCACTAGCACTTTTATTTCCGTGTTTTGCAACTTTTACTCCACAAGATGCAGCTACAAATGCAACTGCAGTTGAAATATTGAATGTATTAGCTCCATCACCCCCTGTTCCACAAGTATCTACCAAATACAAATTTGGTCTTGCTACTGGCAATTCGCAAACATTTAAGAGTTCCTCAGCCATAGAACTTAGTTCGACACCTGTAGAACTCTTAGCTCTCAAAGCACTTAAAAAAGCTCCTGTTTCAACATCTGAAATTTCATCATTAAGCCATCTTTGCATTAAGGATCTAGAAGTTAATTCATCAAGGTCCCTTCCCTCCAACAAATTATTTAAGATTTCAGAGTTTGATAGATTAGAAGACATTTATTTATGGAAGAAAAATTATGCAGATTAAATTCAATTTGAGGTATCAAAACCTGAGCCAACTAAATCTTTATTTGTATTAGAAGGCCTGAAGCTTTTTGACCAAATAATTTTTGTTTTTGAAAAAAGTTCATTTTTAGTGATCTTCCAAAAATTTAAAATTTTTTCAATATCGTTTTTAATTTCAATTTCTCCTGGGAAATTGGTATAACGATTTATTAATCGAGCTAAATTTATATAGTCAAGATCTTCAGGTGTTTTTTTAGTGATAAGGGAATCTATAATGTTTTTGTCTGTTTCATGTAATGGATGAGTTTGCTCGTTACCCATAAATAAATACTGAATCATTTATAAAATTAGCTCACATATTCAAAAATGAAACATTATCTTAATCATATCGGCAAAATAAAATGAAAAATTTAAAGATAAAAGTTATATCTAAATACCTAAGACCTTACAAAAAAGAATTCTTATATGGAGCTTTAGCTCTCTTAATAGTAAATATACTAAGTGTCGTTATACCCTTAGAAGTAAAAAATATAATTGACCAATTACAAAATGGGTTTTCTTCGGATTTTGTTATTTCTAAATCTTTATGGTTAATATTTTTAGCAACTTGTATGGGTTTAATAAGATTATTCTCAAGGCAGATTGTCTTCGGAATAGGTAGAAAAGTAGAAGTAAATCTTCGTCAAAAACTTTTTGACCATTTACTTATTCAAGATCCAGAATGGATCCAGAAAAAAGGTAGTGGAGACATTATTAGTAGAGCCACTAGCGATGTTGAAAACATAAGAAGACTTTTAGGTTTTACAGTTTTAAGCTTGTGCAACATTGTCTTGGCATATTCATTCACTATCCCTTCAATGTTTTCGATTAATAAAACATTAACAATATCAGCTTTAATGATTTTTCCATTAATCCTCGGAATTGTAACTCTATTTGGCGGCAGAATGGTGAATCAAAGAAAAGCTCAACAAGAATCATTATCAAAACTTAGTGATCTAATACAAGAAGATCTTTCTGGCATAAGCGCAATCAAAATTTATGCCCAAGAGAATGCTGAGAAAAAAGAATTTAATATATACAATAGTGACTATCGAAATTCAGCAATAAAACTTGCAAGAACAGCGAGCACTCTATTCCCTTTGTTACAAGGGATTTCCTCAATTTCATTATTGATTTTATTATCACTAGGAACTTTTCAATTAGAGAGTGGATTTATTTCGATAGGTGGTTTAGTAGCTTTAATTCTTTACGTAGAAAGACTTGTCTTTCCAACCGCTCTATTAGGTTTTACCTTAAATACTTTTCAACTTGGTCAAGTAAGTTTAGATCGTGTTGAAGAAATTTTTCAGAACAATCCGAATATTGTAGATAGAGCAGAAACTAAATTTTTAAAAAGAAAGGTTAAAGGATTCTTAGAAGCAAAAAATTTAACAATAAAATATCCAGGATCAAAATTTAATTCATTAAATGGTCTCAATTTTAAAATTTATCCTGGAGAACTTATTGCAATAGTTGGCCCAGTAGGTTGTGGCAAGACAACATTAGCAAAGTCTTTAGGACGGACTATTGAAATTCCAGATAATCAATTATTTTTAGATGAAATTGATATAAAATCCTTAAAATTAAGTGATCTTAGAAAAAATATTTCAATCGTTCCTCAAGAAGCATTCTTATTTACTTCCACAATCTCAGAAAACATAAGTTTTGGAGAACCCAAAGCTTCTAAATATTTAGTTAAAGAAAGCGCTACAAAAGCTGGATTAATTGATGATATCAATAGTTTTCCAGAAAGGTTCAAAACTATTGTTGGTGAAAGAGGTATTACATTAAGTGGTGGACAAAGGCAAAGAACTGCACTAGGTAGAGCCCTTCTTGTCAATTCTCCTATTGTCGTTCTTGATGATGCTTTAGCAAGCGTAGACAATAAAACAGCTGCAAGAATAATAGATGAAATGAGTGATAGAAGTAATAAAACAATCATAATGATCAGTCACCAACTTTCTGTTGCAGCTACCTGCGATAGGGTTTTAGTAATGGATAAAGGAGAAATAGTACAAGAAGGGGCTCATAAAGATTTAGTAAAAGTGAAAGGGCTATATAAACAACTGTGGGAGAGAGAACTAGCTACCAGAATTGTTAAGAGCTAAAAGAAATTTTTGTTCTTATAATAAATAGATTTAAATTATGTTTAAATTCCTGAAAAACATCATGAATAATGAGGAGGTAAATTTAACTAAAGATTCTTATTCATTACATAGAATATTAAAAACAGATATCAAGAAAGATCCCAAAGTAGAGGAAGATGAAATAATTTTTGGATGTGGTTGTTTCTGGGGTGCTGAAAAATGTTTTTGGAAACTTCCTGGAGTTATAACAACATCTGTAGGTTATGCTGGAGGACAAAAAAACAATCCAACTTATTATGAAGTATGTTCCGGCTTAACTGGTCATTCAGAAGTTGTAAGAGTTATATGGGATAAAAGGGAAATTGATGTAAGTGATTTATTAAAAATGTTTTGGGAATGTCATGACCCTACACAAAAAAACAGACAAGGTAATGATATGGGAACACAATATAGATCAGCTATATATTACAAAAATGAAAATAATATTAAAACCATATTAGCCAGTAAGGAACAATATCAAAAAGAACTAAGCAAAAAAAATCTTGGTTTAATTGAAACTGAAATAAGAATGATTGATTCATATTTTTATGCGGAACAATACCATCAACAATATCTTGCATCATCTGGAAGCAGGCAGTATTGTTCCGCTTCTCCTACAAAAGTTAAGTTGGGAAGTTTTACTGGAAGCAACTATAAATTACAAGACCATATATGGGAAAACTTTAATTGGGAAGTTGAAAAGTGTGTATTGAGATCTGATAACAATCCTATTAAGAATAACATTTAAATCAATCTAATCTTTATAGTAAAGATGCGGGGCGTAGCGCAGTTTGGTAGCGCACCACTTTGGGGTAGTGGGGGTCGTGGGTTCAAATCCCGCCGTTCCGATTATTTATCCTCTTCATTTATAAGCGATTTGTATAGTTTATATGAACTTATGCCTACTGCTATGAATGTAAAAGATGAAAAAAAAGCTAAAACTAATATAGTAAGATTTGAAACTTCCACTTCACCTAATTGGAAAGATATAAAAATGTTCATTGAAAAGAATTTTTTAAAACCTTAACACAATTGAAAAAGTTTTTTTTCAACCAATTATAAATTTAAAAGAATTACAAAACCAAAAATAATTCGATAGATGATGAATATTTTCAATCCATTTGAAGAAAGATACTTTAATAAAAAATCTATTGCTAATAAAGAGGACAAAAATGTCGTAATAAGAGCAATAAAAAGAAGGGGGAAACCTAATGAAAAAAAATCATTAAAAGAAGAAATAAATTCAACAATCGCAGCAAGAGAAATAGCTGGCATCCCTAAAAGAAAAGAAAATTTTGCAGCATCGCCTCTTTCCCATCCTGATATTAAAGCGCTAGAAATAGTGACCCCCGATCTTGAAACACCAGGAAAAATTGCAAATGCTTGAAAGAAACCTATCAAAAAACTATTTGAATAATTATGGTTTTTAATATTAATAGAGCCTCTTTTCGAACTATCTGCCAAGTACATAAAAAATGCCATTAGAAATGAGACCAATGCTATTGATAAATTTGAACGAAGAACGTTTTCAAAAAAAGAAGGGATAAATATTTTTATACTCCCACCAAGGAAAATAATTGGTATAGTGCCAATCAAAATAGACTTAAATAATTTTTGATGTAAGAGATATTCATGAAATTTTTTTGAATATTGACTTCTGAAATTAAAAATATCATTCCTAAAATAGCAAGCTATGGCAAGAACACTTCCAAGTTGAATAGTAGCTGACAAGGATGATCCAGGATCATCAATACCTAAAAAATGAGATATAACTTTTAAATGAGCTGTACTACTTACAGGGATAAATTCTGTCAACCCTTGGATTAATCCATATAAAACAAATTTTAAATATTCCAAAAATTACAAAATTACCTAATTAATTAATAGCAATTTACATTTAAAAATTAAAAGCTAGTATGAAAAAATGAAAAAAAAATCTTTTTTAATATTATTTTTTCTTTTTTCCTTAATCTTTTATGGTTCTGCGAAAGCTAATTACTGGTTAATAATTGGAACTTATAGACAAGGACCTGGAGGAAGGCCAGAGGTTAGTGGAATAACAAGCCCTTCTTTACACTCTATTCCCATGAAAGATTTAGATACTTGTAATAAGGCAGGAGAAAAGATTACTAATGAAATATATAAACCCGTTTGGCAATTTGATAGTAGATGGACCTGTGTATTTAGAGGTGATTAGTAATAAAGTTACCTTTTAACATCGTGAGCACAACCATCACCTTTATAGTTTTCACTTTCGTAAAAATCATTTTTTGTCCCAAAATAAACTGTTAATAAGACGAAAGGTAAGCTTAATATAAATAAAATAGTTGTTAAATCCATAGTGTTATCTTATTCAAAATGGTTATGAAAAATCAAAATTGCGATTTTTCATTAACTAATGTTTAATAATCTGTGGGTCCTTTAATACCAAGATAAAAGAAGGCTCCTAACCCCACTAAAAGTAGAACACCAGCGATAGCTGCAGAAGGGACAAATCCACCTATTGCAAAGGAAGAAAAATAATACATCTATTAAACTAAATCTAGTTTGATAATATCAATAAAAATCAGGTATTTGTAAAAAATTTTGACTCGAAGACAATTAGATAATATCCGTTTTATGCTACTAAAGTCGAATCTTCGTTATCAGAGGAAATTCTTATTCTTTCTTCCAACTTAGGGCCATATAATTCATTTCCCCAGATTTCAACTCTTGAATCATTTGGGGCCATAAAAGTGAGAATGTCTGTTGGAAATAAAACTCTCTCTAAGAAAAAATTTGATGGACCTACACATCTTAAGACAACCATCCTACAACCTTCATTTTTGTAAGAAAACTCAACCATTCTTAATAAGCAAAATATAATCAATTAAACACTATTGAGAGCTTAAAAAAATGTATAAAAAATTACTGAAAAAAAAACAAATTTAGAAAATGCTACAAATTCAATCCAGCCTCAACTAAATTTCTTTCTTGATCAATTAATAAAAGCGCATAGGATTTAATAACATCAAAACTTTTATGAGGAATTGAGACATTAAGCATTCTCAAAAAATTAGATAATTTTTCATCTTTAAGGGCTTTACCTTTCTGTAAAAACATTTCTTTTTCCTGATTTGTTTTCCATATATTCATATATTCAATCTTCAAGGGCTTTAAGTGCCAAATATTGTCAATTAAAGTCCAAATATCTAAATATTCGTTTAGGTTATTCTGAATTTTTAATATATAAGATGATTCATCAAAACTCAAATTTGTTGTGTTTATGGGTCGATTATTTATGTCAAAAGAATAAGGTTTAATCCCCAAAAACCATCCCTCAAGAATTAATAAATCAGGATTATCTAATCTCCAATGAGATCTATCTCCTAAACCATTTCGTAAAGATTTATCGAAAACAGGCACATTTAATTCTCCATTTTTCTTCCAATTTAATAATTTTTCATGCATTAATTTTACTGAGTGACTGCCAGGAAACCCTCTAGAAACATTCCAAGGGTTATTTTTAATTGCTAACTTCATTTCATTTGATGGGAGATAAAAGTCGTCAATTGAAATAACCGAAATTTTGAAGTTTAATTTTAACGATATAGCTTCTAACCATTTACCTAGTGTTGTTTTACCTGTACCAGGTAAAGCTGAGATTCCAATAATTTTTCTATCAGAAAAATTATTTTGAAATTTATAAGCCTGAGATAAAAGAGGTAAAGCCAAACCCCAAATCCAGTCATCATTTACTTTATTATTCCAATATTGATCAGTTGAAAGGATGTTTCTTTTATTATTCCAAAAATTAAACCATTCATCCAAGGATTCCCAACCAATATCAATAATTAATTTTTCAAATTTATCAAGAGGAAAATTAATATCTAAATCTTTCATATTACTAACTTAGTTCTCGCTTATTTATCAATCTATTGATTTCATTTCTCCAACCATATCCATTTGGTTCAGAAGCTAAAGTAAATTCTAAATCTTTTAATTGATCTAGTAAATTTAAGTTAGGTCCATCTATTCCAGGGATTATAATTTTAACATCTGAGTTTAAAAGTAGAGGTAAATCATTTGGAGAATCACCCAAACCTATAATTTCAATATTTTGAATATTTGAATATTCTTTAAGAGCATTTATAGCTTTACCTTTATTCGATTTTGTAGATAATAAGTGACTCATTCTATTTCCCTTAAAAATATCAACATTGAACTTTTTACAACAGATATTGATTTTCTCTTCTAAATAACTTGGCGGATTTAAAAAAGGCATGCTCCAATGCCTATCACGCATTAAGTCCAATGAATCACCTTTTAAACCTGTGAGCTGAGTAGCATCTTGATCAGTGAGATTATTAAGAGGAGTAAGTTTATAATCAATTTCTTTAGAAATAGAATTTAAGATTTCTTCAAGAGATTCGTATTTTATTCCAAGAATAATTTCTCCATTAACTCTTTTAAGAGATTCACCATATATTGCTGCACCATTTTCAACAATATAGGGATCCGTCAACTTAAGTTCCTTTCTAATAACTTTTACTTCGGAAGCAGTTTTGCTTGTACAAAGAATTACAGGTATAGATAATTTTTGTAGTTTTTTTATAGTTTCTCTAGCTGGTGTTAAATCATAGGAGTGATCCATTAAAGTACCATCCACATCACTCACTACCCAAATAGAAGAATTTTCTATCATTTTTATAAAGCACTAAGCCAAATTACTTGAAAAGGATCAAGACTAATATTTTTGTAATTATATTTTGCGGATGTTAAAAAATCTTGGGTATTGAAATCATTATCAATTATTTTTGGTAGATCTTTATCATTCAATTGATAATTAATTTTGTTTTCAGTCATATTATGAATTGCAAAAACAGACTCAGGACCTTTACTTCTCTTGATTACGACAATATCACTTCTACCTTTAGACAAACATTTCATTTCCGAACGAGGGTGAAATTGCTTTAATTCTGATCTAACATCCATAGCTTTACGAAGATATTTTAAATTTTTATTAGCATTAGATTCAGGATTATTTAAAACGGCTAAAAGATTTTCTGATTTAAACTTTTCTCTATTTAAATCCCTTCTTTGACCAGTCATAGAAAAACTTTTGATATCATTTTCTGAAGCTAGTAATGCTGGCAAATAAAAGGCAGGAACACCTTTTAAAGCCATTACTAATAATTGGCTCAAAATAAATCTTTCATATTGAAATTTTTTGGAATCTCTACTGGAGTCTTCCATTGCACTCCACCAACTAATATTCAACTCATAAGGTTTATCATCACCATTTGATAAACGTCTATGACTTACTAATCCGCCCCTTTTCTCACAATTAATTAATAAATCTTTTATTCTTACCTCGTCCATTAAGCCTTCAAGAGCTCTAAGCCCAACGCCATCATGCGACGCAGTAAAATTAAAAAGGGTAGTATTGTTTGGTAATTCTGGCCAATTAAAAATCCATGAGTTTAGGATATCAGCTCTAGAAGTAATAATTGCCTCTAGGAGGAGAGGAGGTAATGGGAAATTGTATGCCATATGGGCTTCATCATCAGGAATTAGATAAGATAGATTTTCCTTCTGAGGAACATTAGTTTCAGTTATTAAAACTCCCTCATCAAGAAGATTATTTAAAAGAACCCTCAAGAGTTTCACAATTGAATGTGCTTTTGGTAAATGCAAGCAGGTTGTCCCTGATTCCTTCCAAATAAAACCTACAGCATCAAGCCTGAACCATTTAATTCCATTAGATAAATAAGTAATAATCAAATTTAAGAACTCAAGAGTCATATTTGGATTATGCCAATTCAAATCAATTTGATCTGGACCAAAAGTTGTCCAAACTTGTTTAATGCCATCTTCAGTATTTATTTGAGAGAACAAGGAGGAACTTCGTGGCCTAACTACATTTGACCAGTCGAGATTTTGTTTCGGTGAAAAAACATTTGATATCCCTGGTTCTTGGGATTTAATAAATTGTTGAACCCATGGGTGAGATGATGAGACATGGTTTAGTACTAAATCAGCCATTAAATCATGATTTTTAGAAATACTTTTGAGATCATCCCAACCACCAAATTTTTCTTCCAAGGAATCATAACTTGAGACCGCAAAACCTCCATCACTTGTAGATTTTAAGAAAGGAAGAATATGTACAACTTTAGAAAGGCTGCCAAAATGTTTACTTAACAAGTCACTAAGAGTTATTAATGTTGCCTCGCCATTTTTATAAATACTATCTGCATAAGTTATCAAAACTGAATGAGATTCATCCCACCTTTCCTTATCTCTTATTTCTTCATAAGCAGATTTGTCTGAGAAATCTTCTAAAATCTGTAATAATTGATTTGAAATATAATTAATTTCTTCTGTAGTATTATTTGAATAAATTGTTTTTAACAATTTACCAATTTTTAATCTATCTAATTTTTTCTCTGAATCAATTTGCTTCACTTTGAAAAAATCAACGAAGTATTAATACTATTCTGCACATCAATCAGAAAATGGACTTTCAACAAGGGTTAATCACAACAATACATGAATATGGAGTTACAAGTAATTTACTTAAAGAATTAAATAAAAGTCTTAAAAAAAGATCAACTAGCATTTTAATACCTTGCTTATATGAAGAGTTTGAGCGTCCAGCATTAAAAGACATAAGAGAAGTTTTAAAAGACCTTACAGGCTTAAATGAATTAGTTATTGCCCTCTCTGCAAAAACTGTTGAGCAAGTTAAAGCCGCAAAATCATTCTTTGAATCAATGCCATTTCCAGTTCACGTTCAATGGACTAATTCACCCTCTGTAATAGAACTATTAAAAAGCCAAGAAAAAAATGGCTTAGAACTTTTAGGAACTCCAGGAAAAGGATGGGCTGTCTGGCAAGGCATAGGAGTTGCGACAAGAAAATCAGAAGTTGTTGCTCTTTTCGATGCAGATATAAGAACTTTTAGTCCTTTGTATCCTTCAAGAATGATCCTTCCACTTCTAGATGAATCATATGGAATATCATATGTAAAAGCTTTTTACAGCAGATTATCCTTAGAGACCAATCAATTGCAAGGTAGAGCAACAAGATTGTTTGTAGGACCCTTATTGGCAAGTCTTGAGCAGTTAGTAGGGAAAGGTCCTTTTTTACAATATCTACAATCATTTAGATATCCATTAGCAGGTGAGTTTGCTTTCACTAAAGACCTTGCTATGAATTTACGAATTCCTTGTGACTGGGGCTTAGAGATAGGTTTATTATCAGAGGTCTATAGAAACGTAAGAACCTCCAAGATAGCCCAAGTTGACCTAGGTTTGTTTGATCATAAACATAAGAATATTGGTGATTCATCTAAAGAAGGATTGCAAAAAATGTGTACAGAAATACTTTCAAGTGTTTTAAGAGGTCTCATGGAACATCAAGCCGAGACTTTAACAAGTACTCAACTAGCAACCCTGGAAGTTCTTTATAAAAGAGTTGGCGAAGATAGAGTAAAACAATTTGGATTAGATTCGGCTGTTAATCAACTTCCATACGATAGGCATGAAGAAGAGTTATCAGTGCAAAAATTTGCTAAATTACTAAGACCAGCTACTGAAGAATACCTAGCTTGTCCTACGACGCAGCAGTTACCAAGTTGGTCAAGAGTTCTATCTTGTGAGAACAAACTACAAGAAGATTTGGCAATTGCTGGGTCACAAGATATAAAGACAACAGAAAAAGAATTAATTAAAAACTTCTAAAGTAAAAAGTACCTTTGAGCCATTGGGACTTCATCAAGAGGTTCACAAGTAAGAAGTTGCCCATCAGAAAAAACTTCATAAGTTTGAGGGTCAACTGAAATATTTGGAAGTTTACTATTAAGTTTTAAGTTCGATTTATTGATATTTCTGGTATTCTCTACGGCAATACATTTCTTTTGTAAGCCTAATTTATTTGGAATATTTTGATCAATTGAATTTTTACTTAAAAAGGTGAGAGAACTCTTAACTAGAGATTGCCCGAAACTTGCAAACATAGGACGACTATGAACAGGACCTGGAGTAGGAATTGAAGCATTTGCATCACCCATCTGGGCCCAAACTATGGATCCTCCTTTAACAACTAATTCAGGCTTTACCGCAAAAAAGGAAGGTTTCCATAACGCCAAATCAGCAATTTTACCCTTTTCTATAGACCCAACATGATTATCAATACCATGAGCTATTGCAGGATTAATCGTGACTTTAGAAATGTATCTCTTTATTCTGAAATTATCGTTTCTATCAGAATCCTGCGATAGTGGCCCCCTTTGGACTTTCATTTTATGAGCGGTTTGAAAAGTTCTTGTAATTACTTCACCAACTCTTCCCATAGCTTGAGAATCACTAGCAATAATTGAAAAGGCACCCATATCATGCAATATATCCTCCGCAGCAATAGTTTCTCTTCTGATCCTTGATTCAGCAAATGCGATATCTTCTGGGATTTTAGAATCTAAATGATGACAAACCATTAACATGTCAAGATGTTCTTCTAATGTGTTTCTCGTATAGGGTCTTGTTGGATTAGTACTACTTGGAAGAACATTTTTTTCTCCACAAATTTTTATGATGTCTGGCGCATGACCTCCACCTGCTCCTTCGGTATGAAAAGTATGAATAGTTCTTCCTGCAATAGCGTTGATGGTATCTTCAACAAAGCCTGCCTCATTTAAAGTATCAGTATGAATACATACTTGTACGTCAAACTTATCTGCAACATTAAGACATGAATTTATTGTAGAGGGAGTTGTTCCCCAATCCTCATGAAGCTTCAATCCACATGCACCAGCTTCAACCTGATCAATAAGATTTCTCTCGTTTGTTGAATTTCCTTTTCCAAAAAATCCTAAATTCATGGGAAATGCCTCTGCAGATTGAAGCATTCTTGAAATGTGAAAAGAACCGGGAGTACAAGTAGTGGCATTTGTGCCAGTTGCAGGTCCAGTTCCTCCTCCCAGCATGGTTGTAATTCCTGAGGCTAGTGCTGTCTCAATTTGTTGGGGACAAATAAAGTGAATGTGGGTATCTATTGAACCTGCAGTGAGAATATGGCCTTCGCCAGCTATTACTTCTGTTGATGCTCCAATAACAATATTGACATTATCTTGAATATCAGGATTACCAGCCTTACCAATTTCAAAAATCATTCCATCTTTAATACCCACATCAGCCTTAATTATTCCCCACCAATCTACGATCAAAGCATTGGTTATTACGGTATCTACAGCTCCATCAGATCTTCTTACTTGAGACTGTCCCATCCCATCTCGAATAACTTTACCTCCACCAAATTTAACTTCATCTCCGTATGTTGTTAAATCCTTTTCTACTTCTATAAAAAGTTCGGTATCAGCAAGCCTTACTCTATCTCCGGTAGTGGGTCCGTAAGTTTGCGCATAAGTATTTCTGTTAATTTTATAGGACATAATTTTAAGAATCTAAAGAACCGTTAACCAATGAATTGAAACCATATGCAAATCTTAAACCTGAATAGGGAACTAATCTGACTTCAGTTGTATCTCCAGGTTCAAATCTAATTGCTGTTCCTGCAGGAATGTCAAGACGCATGCCAAGTGTTGACTCTCGATCAAAAATTAATGCCTTATTAGCTTCAAAAAAATGATAGTGAGATCCAATTTGCACAGGTCTATCTCCAGAATTAGAAACTTTTACTGTTTTAACTTCCTTACCAAGATTTAATTCAATTTCACCTTGTTCAGGAATTATTTCGCCAGGAATTAAATTACTCATAACTAGTTAATCGGATTGTGAATAGTAACTAACTTTGTCCCATCAGGGAAAACTGCTTCTATTTGGACTTCATCAACCATTTCAGGAATGCCTTCCATAACTTGTGATTTTGAAAGCCAGGTAGTTCCCTCTGACATTAATTGACTTACACTTTTTCCATCTCGAGCTCCTTCAAGAACTTGAAAACTCAAAAAAGCAATTGTTTCAGGATAATTAAGCTTAAGACCTCGACTAAGTCTTCTTTCAGCTAAGAGCGCAGCAGAAAAAATTAATAATTTATCCTTTTCTTGAGGTGAAAGATGCATAATAAAAAATTAGTCTATAAATTCTTAAAAAAGGTTCTTTCTGAACATAATTAATAATTCATAGAATCTTGTAAAGGCCATACACCTTGATATTTTGGCTCACAAAATCCACTAACAGACCTAATTTGTTTCCAAATACAAAAAAAACATTTCCTAGCTTCTTGAGAAGAACTACCGAGGAATCTTACAGAGATTCCATTTTCAAGTATTCCAATAGATAAATTATTATCAGTTTCATTAAAAATCTTTTTTATATTTCCCACAAGATTATTTATTTTTGACTTAGAAAAATCTTTTTCGCAAATCCAAATTAAGGATCCAAAAATAGGCATGTAATCCATACCTGACTTGGCCACATAACTTCCCTTAGATAATTCAATTTGATCAACATACTCCCAATCATCATATAAATCATTATTTCTCATAATTTCTAATTTAGACCTAAAAATTCCACGCTCAATAGATTCTCCGGAGGAAGATCTTCCAAGTCTTATTAAATCAGTAAATAAAAAACTTGAAGTTTCTGAAATAGATACTTTAAACTTTTGCTCATATAAACCATTTGCAAAGATAATTGTTTCTTGAGGGAGATATTCCAAATGAGAATTATCAAGAATGTTTATGAGATTTTTTTGCTTTGAAAAAAGTCCTTTTGGATTGATTTTAGATATCCCAACTGATCCATATACTTTCTGAGCTGAAGAAGTAGTCAACAATACCTTAGAGTTTTTTTCAAGATTTACCTCAAATTTAAGCAAATCACCGCCAACCAACCCCCCTGCAGTATGAAGGACAGGTAAAATGCATCTGCCCTCCTGATCATGAGTAGACTTTAATAACTTGTAAGGAGAAGTTGATTTAGATTTAAAGATTGTTTTATCAACATTTCCTAAACTTGCTTTATTATTGAAAAAATTTAAGAAACAATTACCTTCCCAAGAAGTTTTAATCATAAATTGTTTTCTTTAATTACTAAATTAAAGTAACCAAAAATTTTGATTATGAGAATGAATAAACAAATAGTTGTAACTGATTGGATTAAGGAAAAACCTCGACTAGGTTCATTTTTAAAACTTACCCTAAGTTCAGATGAAAGAAGAATCTTACGAGGTAAAAGATTAACTGATTGTGATCAAGAAATAATTTTACAATTACCTAGAGAGGGTAAATTAAATGATGGAGATATTCTTATAACTAATGTGTCCAATTTTTATGTAGAGATAATTGCCAAAACAGAAAATTTAATTGAAATAAGTTCCAATTCTAAAATTGAACTTATTAAAACTGCTTATCATCTAGGAAATAGACATGTAGAAGTAGAAATTGAAGAAGATATTCTTCTAACAAAAGGTGATTACATAATTGAAAATATGCTTAAAAATTTTAGTGTTGAGATCGTAAATACCCAGAAAAAATTTTTTCCGGAAAGAGGTGCCCACAGTCATGAGTAAAAAGTCATGAGTAAAAGTCATTTATTAAAATATTTATTAATAAGCCCTAACTTACCAGTTGGAGGATTTTGTTATTCCGAGGGATTGGAGAGTTTCCTTAATAGTAAAGATTTAGAAGACGCAAATTCGGTAAAAGAATTAATCATAAGTGAATTAAAAATTGGTCAGATTAGACTAGATGCAAAACTATTATTAGATTTTTTTGATATTTTCAATGAGTTAAACAAAGGCAAAAATTTAAAAAGTAATTTGCATAAGCTATTGAGTTTGGATAAATGGATCCTCTCATCAAAAGACTCGGTCGAAATGAGAGAACAACAAAATCAAATGGCAAAATCTCTCTTTGATTTAAACAAGGAATTTGGATTTGAATATCTATATAAAAAAAATAAAAAGAACTCCTGGCCTTTAGCGTGGAGTTGGGCTTGTTATTGTTTTGAAATTACAAAGTTGGAAATGGTTGAGAATTTTTTCTATGCATGGAGTGCAAACCAAATTAGTGCTGCAGTAAGGATTATTCCTATTGGTTCAACAAAAGCCCAATTAATTCAGATAGGTTTATTAGGAATAATTTCAAAAGTTTCTAAAGAAATTATGGACAAAGAAATTGATGACATCTATTTTGGCAATGTAGGTTTAGCTATGGCACAACAAAATCATAATGATCTTTATACAAAACTTTTTAGAAATTAATTTATGAGCAGCAAATTGAGAGTAGGAGTTGCTGGCCCTGTAGGTTCAGGAAAAACTGCATTATTAGAGACTCTATGCTTAAGCCTGAAAAATAATTATGAGATAGCAGTTGTCACAAATGATATCTACACCAAAGAAGATGCTAACTTTCTAATAAATAAAAAAGTTTTAGAGGAAGGAAGGATTATTGGTGTAGAAACAGGAGGCTGTCCTCATACAGCGATAAGAGAGGATTGTTCCTTAAATAAAAATGCAGTTTTAGATTTAGAAAATAAATATAATCCTCTAGATTTTATCTTTGTAGAAAGTGGAGGTGATAATTTAGCATCTAGTTTTAGTCCGGAACTTGTAGATATATCAATATATGTGATTGATGTATCTGCTGGAGACAAAATCCCTCGAAAAGGTGGACCAGGGATAACAAGGTCAGATTTATTATTAATAAACAAAATTGACTTAGCAGATATGGTTGGTGCAGATTTAAATATTATGAAAAGTGATACGGAATTCATGAGAAAAGGGAAACCTTGGTTTTTTACTAACCTTAGTAGTGGCAAGGGAGTTGAAGAAATAACTCAATTTTTAGAATCACATATACCCAACAATCCAAACTAGAAAAATATTCATTACTAATATATTGGATTCAACAAAAAGTTACGACTGATACAAAACGAATCCTCACTCGTTAATAACTTTTATTTTATCCCCCTAATGAGGGTCAATTACCTAATTTATCCTAATTCATGAGAATTTCAAGGCGTATTTTGGCAGGATTAGCTACTGCCTCACTTGCGGTCACAGCAACTTCATGCGGTGGAGGTGGAACCTCCGGAAGTTTCGATGACACAGTAACCGTTGGTATTTTGCATTCCTTATCTGGAACAATGGCGATTTCTGAATCAACCCTTGTTGATACTGAAAAAATGGCTATTGAAGAGATAAATGCTGCTGGTGGAGTAACAGTTGGCGGCAAAAGCTACAAAATAGAATACATAGTTGAAGATGGTGCATCTGACTGGCCTACTTTTGCTGAAAAATCTAAGAAACTTATAGACCAAGACGGGGTTCCTGTCGTATTTGGTGGTTGGACATCTGCAAGTAGAAAGGCAATGTTACCTGTCTACGAATCAAAGGATGCTTTCCTCTACTACCCAATTCAATATGAAGCCCAAGAATGTTCTAACAACATTTTCTATACGGGAGCTACACCAAACCAGCAGTCAGAACCTGCTACAGATTTCATGTATAAGCGTTCTCCCGCAGCTGGTGGAGATTTCTTCCTTGTAGGCTCTGATTATGTTTTCCCAAGAACTTCCAACACAATTACAAAAGCTCAGGTAAAGCAGTTAGGAGGTAAAGTTGTTGGAGAAGATTACCTTCCATTAGGAAATACTGAAGTTGCTCCAATTATCTCAAAAATCAAAAAGGCTCTTCCTGAAGGTGGAATAATCATTAATACACTTAATGGTGACCAAAACGTTGCATTCTTCAAACAGATTCAAGACGCAGGTATCACACCTTCAAGTGGCTACTACGTAATGAACTATTCAATTGCTGAAGAAGAAATTAGTACAATTGGTCCTGAGTTCCTTGAAGGCCACTACGGCGCTTGGAACTACATGATGTCAATTGATACTCCTGCATCAAAGAAATTTGCTGCAAGTTTCAAGAAAAGATGGGGAGCTGATCGTGTTGTAGCTGATCCTCAAGAATCTGCTTATAACATGGTTTATTTATGGAAACAGGCCGTTGAAGATGCTGGAACATTCGACGACAACGCAGTAAGGGAAGCTCTTGTTGGACAAACCTTTGATGCCCCACAAGGTCCTGTTGAAGTTATGCCTAATCACCACTTATCTCAAACAGTAAGAATTGGAGAGATTAATGCAGAGGGTGGATTTACAATTCTTGAAGAGACAGGAGTTGTTCTTCCTCAAGCATGGAACCAAAAGCATCCAAGTTCAAAAGGATTTGCATGCGATTGGACAGATCCTTCAAAAGGAGAAAAGTATAAGCTTTAATTTAATTAAAACCTTTACTTCAAATAAAAGGAGGTTAACACCTCCTTTTATTTTTTATAATCAAATATTTTTTTTCTAAATTGGAGTTACTTCTAGATAGTCTTTTTAATGGTGTTGCGATCGGATCTGTACTACTTGTTGCTGCATTAGGTCTTGCGATTGTTTTTGGTCTTATGGGCGTAATTAATCTTGCCCATGGAGAACTTATGATGCTTGGGGCTTACACAACATACGTTACACAATTAATTTTCAAATTACCAATACTTAAACCCTTCTACAACTCATACATAATAGTTTCAATTTTTCTAGCTTTTATTGTTAGTGGAGTAGTAGGCATTCTCCTGGAAAAAACTATAATAAGAAAGCTTTATGGAAGTCCACTAGAAACACTCCTCGCAACTTGGGGCGTTAGCTTAATTCTTCAACAATTTGTCAGAAGTGTACCTTTAGCTTATGGAACTGGTCTAGTTATAAGTCTGATAATTGGTTTATTTTTACCAACAACTTTTCCTTCAAAAATAAAAGAATCAATAAATTTCAAATATTTTAAATTTAGTTCTTGGATATTTGCTGCTTTAACTGGGGTTCTTACCGGTAGCGTTATTTCATCCACTGTCAGCAAACTTAGTAGAGCAAGTGCTCGTAATGTTGATGTAACAGCTCCCTCATGGATGAGAGGTCAAGTTGAAATTATTGGAACCGCATTTCCTAAAACAAGATTAATGATAATTGTGATTACACTTATCTCTGTAATAGCAATAACATTATTTCTAAATCAAAGTGCTTGGGGAATGCGTATTAGAGCAGTTACTCAAAACCGACAAATGAGTGATTGCCTTGGTATATCTACTGAAAAAGTGGATATAATTACCTTTGGAATTGGATCTGGCTTGGCAGGAGTTGCCGGAGTAGCAGTATCACTATTAGGTTCTGTAGGACCAAATGTTGGCGGAAATTATATAGTTGGTTGTTTTATGGTTGTAGTCCTTGGAGGAGTAGGAAATTTATTAGGAACAGTACTTGCTTCTTTTGGAATAGGAATAATGACAGATTTAATTGGAGCTGGAAGGCTTTTATCAATATGGCCGGACATGCCGATACCTCTTTCAAACACAATCAACTTTTTTGCGACAACAAGTATGGCAAGAGTAATGATATTTGCATTAATAGTTATATTCTTACAGTTTAAACCTACAGGTTTGTTTCCTCAAAAAGGCAGGATGGTGGAAAACTAATGTCTCTAAGTAAAATTAAATTTGATAAAAAAATAGTATTATCATTTTGGATAATATTAATAGCCTTAATTGTTGCAGCACCAACTCTACTCCCTGTATTTAGACTAAACCTTCTAGGAAGATACTTATCTTTGTCAATAGTTGCTCTTGGGGTTGATCTTATATGGGGATACACAGGTTTACTAAGTCTTGGACAAGGTATATTTTTTGCACTAGGTGGATATTGTGCTGCAATGTATTTACAAATAACCAGCTCTTCTGAATTTCCAAATAACATTCCTGAATTTTTTGCTCTATATGGTGTAGAAAAATTACCTTTTTTCTGGGAACCATTTAGATCGCCAGTTTTCACGTTCTTCGCTATCTGGATCATTCCAGCATTGGTTGCTGGTTTAATTGGATTTCTTGTTTTCAGGAATAGAATCAAAGGGGTATATTTTTCTATACTTACTCAAGCTTCTCTTCTTGTATTCTTTAACTTTTTTAATGGGCAACAAAAACTTATAAATGGAACAAATGGATTAAAAACAGATGTAACACAACTATTTGGTCAGATGGTAGGTTCCGAATCCATGCAAAGACTGTTCTTTTGGATAACTACCGTACTAGTAATAGCAGCATGGTTTTTTGCAAAGTGGGTAGTCAAAGGAAGATTTGGCAATATTCTTATAGGAATACGAGATGATGAACCAAGAGTTAGGTTTACAGGTTACAATCCAGTGATATTCAAGACGATAATATTTTCTATTGCTGGAGGTCTCGCCGGAATTTCGGGAGCTTTATATACAGTTCAGTCAGGAATAGTATCACCTCAATTCATGACAGTTCCATTTTCTATAGAAATGGTTATATGGGTTGCTGTTGGAGGTAGAGGAACTTTATTGGGAGCAATATTAGGAGCAGTTTTCATCAACTATGCAAAAAGTCTAGTAAGTGAAGCTTTACCTGCTAGCTGGATGTTTATTCAAGGAGGGTTATTTATCTTAGTTGTAACAGCTCTGCCAGAAGGAGTTTTAGGATGGATTCAAGGAGATGGTCCTAGGAATCTTCTTCAAAGATTTGGTTTGAAAAGGAAGATTGAAACCTACCCAAGCTTAGAAGTTAACAATAAGGATGGGAATAATGAATAAAAAAGATCTTCTTAATTTAATTGATATTACTGTTAGTTTCGAGGGTTTTCTAGCTCTCAACAAACTTAATTTAAATTTAAAGAAAGGAGAATTAAGAGCTGTAATAGGACCCAACGGGGCAGGTAAAACAACATTTCTTGATGTAATAACTGGAAAGGTTAAGCCAACAAAAGGTGAAGTAATTTTTAAAGGGAAATCTTTAGTAGGTAGAAAGGAGCATAAAATAGCTAGACTAGGTGTTGGAAGAAAGTTCCAAAGTCCAAGAATCTTTGAAAATCTAACAGTTAAAGAAAATCTTGAAATATCGGTGACAACTCCTAAAAGTCCCTTAAATCTTATAAAAAAAAGTATCAAGGATGAGCAGATTAATGAGATTGAACGACTTCTGAAAATTGTTAATTTATCTCAAAAAGTTAATTCAAAAGCAGGTTCTTTGTCTCATGGCCAAAAACAGTGGCTTGAAATAGCAATGTTAGTAGGACAGAAGCCAGACTTAATGCTTGTAGATGAACCTGTTGCTGGCTTAACTGATGAAGAAACTGATCTTACAGCTGATTTATTAAAATCATTAGCTGGAGAAAATACCGTAGTGGTAATAGATCACGATATGGAATTCATAAGAAGACTTGATAGTAATGTTTCAGTATTAAATCAAGGCACAGTATTATGCGAGGGGACAATGGAAACTATACAAAAGGACCAAAAAGTTATTGATGTTTATCTAGGAAGGCCTGAGGATTAGTTATGAAAAACTTACTGGAAATCAAATCATTGAATACATATTATGGCGAAAGTCATATTCTCAGAGATGTAGATTTAAATGTTAAATCAGGAGAAATGGTTTGTTTGATTGGAAGAAATGGAGTTGGCAAAACAACTTTATTGAAATCACTTATTGGTTTGTTAAGACAAAAAAAAGGAGATATTTTTTTGATTGGCGAAAATATTAATAGAAAAGCACCTCATCAAAGGGCGAGGAAAGGAATGGCTTACGTTCCTCAAGGGAGAGAAATTATTCCATATCTATCAGTTGAAGAGAATCTTATGTTAGGAATGGAGTCGCTGCCAGGTGGATTATCTAAGAACAGGAAAATAGATCCATTTATTTATGATCTCTTCCCAATCCTAAAAGATTTTCTACAAAGGAAAGGAGGAGATCTCAGTGGTGGACAACAACAGCAACTAGCTATTGCAAGAGCGTTGCTAGGCAAACCTCAACTACTATTACTTGACGAACCAACGGAAGGGATTCAGCCAAATATAGTTTTAGACATAGAAAATGCAATCAATCAGATAATTAGAGATACAGGGATTGGTGTTTTATTAGTAGAACAACACTTGCATTTTGTAAGACAAGCCAATAGATATTATGCGATGCAACGCGGAGGTATTGTTGCAAGCGGAAATACTAGTGAGTTGAGTCAAGCAGTTATAGATAAGTTCTTAAGTGTTTAAATAAATTATCCAGATTACTCAAAACTTTTATTCATTTTTCGCATCTTATTAGGTCAATACTGTTTGGATGTTCATTTATGTATTTATTAAATTCCATTGCTAGTGTTCTAGCCTCGTAAGCGTCAGAAGCATAAAAACAATTTTCTAATCTTAAATTTTGAAAATCACGGTAATGCACTGTATATGGCTTCAACATATTATTCTTGTTCATTTTAATTTGCTAAAAAGCTATAACTATATATCAACCATGCATATGTTCATAAATTTAAAGCACTACTTTTGTTCTTATCAAAATATATTTTCTTAAATTATGTATTTAAAAATACTTTATGAAGAAAAAAGTAATTAATCTATTTTTTTTTATTTTTAGAGTCTGGCTTCTTACCTTCTATTAAAAAAACAAATTTAGATAAAATAAAACCAAAAACTGGTACCCAAAACTTTTCATAAAAATATTTCATAAAAATTAAGCAGCCAATGATTGGTCATCTTTAGTTTCATTTTCATTTATAAGCTTCAAATCGATAGAATTAAATAAATGTTGCATAAGAAGAAAATCTAGTTCCCCATTTAACAAATTAACATCGGATGAAAGTAGATCATCAATAAAATCATCAAAAGTATCTGAAAGAGGATTCACAATTAAATTTTATTTTTGTCATTATCGTCTCATTAAAAATAAAAGTCAACCAAACTTGAATATTAATTTTTGATATTTTAAAAATTAATGAATAAAGACTAAAAATTTAAATAATAAATATTAATTAGATAATAAATATTAATAAGCAAAATAATAGATTTAATATCAAGCTTAGGGTCTTTGAATTAAATTTCATTTATCTTGCTTTTCTTATTTCTATATCTCTCCCGCTTAGCATTATCAAAACAACCAAACACATATTTGCTGAACAGAAGTTTAAATAATTCATCATCAAACCAATTAATTTATTTATAGCAAGACTATTGATGTGCCAATTCCAAAAGAATCACTTATAAAATTTTTAGTGGCAATATATTTTTGATGACAATCAAAGTTGATATTATAAATCAGATTTAAAATTATTTTTTAATTAGCTCGAAGTAACCATTTTTATTTAATAAGTACTTATCAAACCAAAGGCTTAATAGATTATCTAATCCTATTCCATTCATTTTATTTATTTGAGAAGTCTTATAGTCTGAAAGTGCAAGCAATAAATACGGAAAAATCATATCAGATACCCCTTTTGGCAGTTTTTCTAAAGGTACTCCATGCGCTCTATCCCATAAAATTTGCATATCCTGAGAGAACAAAGAACTCCAATAACTAAAATTACAATATAACTTCTTGGGAGGGAGTAGATTTACAGATAAAACTGGGAGAGATGAATTCATAGGAATAAATATTATATGGAAAATTTAATTTAGATTTTTCAAATGGTAATAAATAATTTCTAATACAAAAATCCTCTAAAGATACAAATTAAATTTAGCGCACAGTACAGCACTAAGCAACACTTATTACGTATCATATTTTTCTGTCATTTCCTGAAATTTAAGGAATGATAAAAACTTTTTATAAGTTTTAAAGTCAAAAGCCTCGTTATTTCCTTCATTTAATTGGTTAGAATAACTTGGATTAAGATGATTTACTAATTTAGTATTGCTTAAGGGTTCTGATTTATCTATAAAGTCAGCAGAATTATCAGATAAGTTTTGTGAATGAGCTTCAGGAAGCTGAAATAATTTGGTTGCTTTACCATTATTTTTATTAAATATGCCCCTTATAGAAAGTGCTTCCTCTACCAAAATACTTATTATTTTTGAATTACTTAAATTGTTCTCTATGCTCAACTTATCAATTATTCTCATAACATCTTCTCTAGGGATAAAACCAACTCTTTTTTTCTTGGTAGGCATTTATAAATTAATTAAAGTTCGGCACTTGACTGTATTAAGTGTTGCACTATATTCATTATAAGTCAATTAAATGCTAATGATTTTACCAACAACTTTACTTTTAGGAGCCCTTGGATATCTTTTCTACACTTCAAAAAAGGAACTTTCACCTGATCACCTTGACCTTAAAGAAAAAGAAAATGATGATTTATATAAAGATTTAGAAGATCTATTTATTTAAAATCATTCGCTTTATAAAAAAATATAAAAAAAACTTTGTTTCTTGACTAAATATATACAAAACCTTAAACATAATTAGAATAAAATTAAAGATATAAAATAGATGACTGTTCATCAAGATTACGAAATAAAAATCAATCTAAATGAATTGATTGAGAAGAGAATTCCATGTTGTGATTTACTTCATCCAGATCATTGTCTAACTGAAAAACAAGTTTCTGAAATTGCGCATGATATTCGTATGGATTTAAATTTGCATGATCTTTACAAGCAAGTAGATCAACACATTATGAATTATGTAAATGCAGCTGGTATTGATAACAAAGACCATTGGGTTGAACCACATCTTCCAGATTTGGAGAGAGATTTAAAAGAAGAAGTTGGTATAGAATTTGATTGATTTTTTTCTATAGAAGAAATTAATATATATATTTTTTTTCTAAATCATCTATTAATTTATAAATATTTTTAGCTGATTTCTTTCTTTTTTTTAAAATCCTTAAAACCATAAAGCCAATCAATACTGCAAAAATAGGAGTGAAAATAATAATTTCATGATTCATAACCATCAAACAGAAGCATATTATTAAAATTATTAAAAAGTCTGCACCAATAAAATAGGTACTTTATACAAATATCTTTCACTATAAAAAATTAAGATTTCTCAAAGAAAAGTGAAAGAATAAAAATTTTTTGTAAATTATGTAGATATAAATTTTAATTCAATAAATATAATGATTAATTATTTTGCTTTAACAGTAACTGAGATGGGTATCGGTAAGATAGAGTTAGCAGTTATTGGCGCGGTAATTTTAATATTTCCAGTTTTATTTGTTTATGCATCTAAAAACCTTGATGCTAAGGGGGTTTTCGACTGGATGATGGAGAAACCCAATGACTGGATTGGTAAAAAATAAAAATTTTACAGTTTACATTTTTCTAGTTAAATTTTAAATTTTCTAAATTACTAATTTCAAAATCATAAACCTGGCAATTATTTTCTAAATCATTAACTATTGAATTTTTCAGAAGAGAATAATCTATTAACTTATTGAGTTTGTTATTTTTAAATTCCTTATTAGTCTCTCCAATAGCAAAAGCCAAAGCTCCTTCATAAGAAATGCCGAATTTGGTAGTGTTGCAGAAAGTTCTAGTAAACTTGTTAGAAATCTTTCTAGTGTACTTTTCAAGAGTTTTAGAAGAAGTATCTAGTGAGTAAACTGGATTAATAAATAGAAAAAGCAAAGTTAAAGTGAATATCGCAAAAACTCTTTTGATCATAATATTTCATAAATTGCAAATTTAATATAGTTTAGAATTTAACTCTGCCGACTATGTTTTATTAAAAATATAGAAATTAAAAATTGATTAACCACAATAGCTTTTTCATATTTTTGAAGATAAAAACTATCTAAATGTGTGTTTTATAGTTTGAATCTTTTTTGGAAGTTTTTTTTAAAAACGCCTAAAAGCTTTTGGCATAATAAAAATTCTTGTCAATAATTAATAGATAACAAATAATACATGGGTATTCAATAAATAATTTTCTAAAAATTAAGTAAATTAATTATTAAATATATGGATTGAGCTATGGAAATGTATTTGAACATGAATTATCGTTTAATTAATTATTAAATACAAAATTAATATGGCACTACCAGAACTTATTTATGCTCCTATAGATGGCGGAACAATACATAGATATGAAATTAGTGGTGGCAAAAGAAAATTTTTAAGATTTATAGGTTGTTATTTGGGTCAATGTAATTTCCACAAAAATATTGATGATGCTATTGAATACATTAAAAATTTGAAAGAATCACAAAAGATACAAAAAAAATGAAATAAAGATACATAGATACGACAGAGACTCAATATTTTTCGATAACTACATAATTATTGCTACAAATAATAGAGAATTTTCTTTTTATAAGAAATTGATTATTTACTTGGGTTATAGTTCCGAAAGATAAACAGTCATTTAAAAAAAGAAATTAATTTATGGAAAACAGACAAATTAATTTTTTTAAATCAAAAGACTTTAATACCGTTCTTAAGCCATTTAAAAAAGGAACGGTAGTAAAAATTGACTCGTTTGATATTAGAGAAAATCAAAAAGAATTAAATATAGGTTTATTTGGTTGGTATGCAATTTGTCCCTCTAAAGAACTAAAAAAAAATAATCTATATTATTTTTCTCTCTATGATGAGCCTCTTGTTCTTTATAGAGATGAAAATAAAAACGTTAGGTGCATTAAAAATATTTGTCCACATAGAGGGGCCTCCTTTTTTGGAGGGACCTTATCAGATGGAGTAATAACCTGCCCATATCATGGAGCTAAGTTTTCATCTGGAGGAAGTTGCCAAAATCTCGACAGAATAACATGTCGCCATATAGTTGATAATAACTACGACAACTACGCCAAAAGAATTCATTTATCTCAATACAAAACTTCAGAAAAAAATGGGTATATTTTTGTACATTTTTCTAAAAAATCTGAGACTGATTTAAATAATATAAGTGAAGATACACCTATAAGTAACTACGAATTATATGAAAATGGCTTTTCACATAAGGATTATGTCTTTGAGGAAGTATTAGTTGACTTCAAATGTGATTGGTCAAGGATTATTGAAAATCACCTAGATATACTTCATATCTTTTGGGTTCATGGCGATACAATCCCTGATAAAGATGTTAATAAAAACGTACTAGTTAGTTTTAATCAGAAAATTAATATTAATCCCAAATACATTGAAAGTATTTATTATTACAAGAATGACCCTACAAAAGAATTTATTCGGATAAAGTACATCCCTCCAGGAAGGATATTAATTTACAAAGGTGATCCTTCTTCATCAAGATATTTACAAGTTTTAGATCATATTCCTCTAGGAAACAACAAAGCAAGAGTAATAGTGAGACACTATAGGAAATTTCTACAAAATAAACTACTTAATAACCTCTTATTATTTAAAGAGACTCAAAGAAAGATTTTTTATAAGATATTCGATGAAGACTATATGATTTTAAAAACACAAACATATAATCACAATATGGGATTTATAAGTAAGGATGAAATAAAATTATTGGGAGAAGATAGGATAATAAATTATTTTTGGAAGTGGTACAAAAAGTCTGAAGATAAAGATGAACCATGGAAAAATATTAACAAAACCCAAAACCTTGATGTATATGACAAAGTGATATTGAAATATCCTCCAGAGATAAAGAACTTAGAAATTGCAAATAATATAGATATTATTAGAAAAACATTTGTAAGATTTGCTGCTCCGCTTATATTTTTTATGTTAATAATATGATTTATGAAGAAATTAAATAGACCTTCATGGTTGAATTGGCTTTATCTTTTTATATTTATTTTAAGCTCCATTCAATTAATAATATTTTGGAGTAACAAGTTTTAGTGTTTAGTAAATTTTGGTTTGACGCAAAAAATATAAATTGTTTTAAAAATGGCTTTAGAGTAATTAAAGATTTAAATTTAAAGATAGCGTATTCAGAAAATGTAATATTAATTGGACCAAATGGTTCAGGGAAATCATCCTTAATTGAAATAATTAATAGAAACATATACCCAGTAGTAGCTAATGAATCGAAACTGAAGATATTTGACAAAGAACATATAAATTTATGGGAACTAAGAAATAAAATAAGTACCGTAAATAATGATATAAAACAAAGAATAAATCCAAATTTACAAGTTTTTGATTTAATTTTAAGTGGATTATATGGAAGATATTGTTACGTACAAAATAAATCTGAAAGAGATTCTTATAAGGTAGAAAAAATCATGAAGAAAATGAATATTTCTAATTTATCTAAAAAGAATTTTTCCTATTTATCAGATGGAGAAAAACAAATTTCACTCATTGCAAGGGCATTAATCAAAAAACCAGAAATTTTAATTCTGGATGAACCAATTGCAAATTTAGATTATAAATCAAAGTTTTTTTTAATTGATAAGGTTAATGAATTATCAAAATTAAATACTAAAATTTTATGTGTCACTCATGATATTTCAACGATTACCAAAATTTATGACCGGGTCATTATGATAAAAAATGGCAAAATAATCGCTGATGGAAATCAAAATAAGGTTATAAATAGTGAAAATCTTAATATGTTATTTGGTATTAAAGTAGAGGTGACTAATAATAATGGACTTTGGAATATAAACAGATTATCTAAATAACAATTATAAAAATAGCTATCGCAACAGCAAGAAATACTAATTTTTTATTTTTTAAAAATGAAGAGGATTTATTTTTAAATGAAGAAGATCCGCATTTAGAACATACAATCTTACCTCCCAAAGATCGATCTGAGACGAATGAAGAACTTCCACAAATAAAACAAACTTTATTTACGCTCATCTAAAATGAAATGTTTAGCAATTCTACCTAAATTATATTCCTAAATACTATGTAAAGAAAAACTTCAATAATATGATGATAATGAGAATCTATTGCAATAAGTAAATTTATAGTGCATAATTGATAATAATTCTCATTATCATATTTTATTAATGAATTTCCATAGTTATGGAGAATCTCCTACAAAAACAGTAAGGATAATAACTGGGCAATCCGTTTTAATAGACCCTTCATCAAGACCAAAAGGCACATGCCTAGAAGTTGAAAGTGGAATTGCTAGAGTTTATTGCCCTTGTGAAGAAACTGAAGGAATGACACTTGCATTTTTGCAGTCAGGTGATCAATTAAGAACAGATCTTTTATGTAGCGAAGGTGTCTGTGTTGAAGCACTAACAGATTTGTCGTTTCACAGCAATGTAAATATTGATGAGAATATTGGTTTCGATGCAGTAAATGAATGGACTTTACAACTCCTTAGGATTAGACACTTAGGAAATGCAGAACAGAGATTACAAGCGTTGTTTTCAATACTAGTAAATCGTTTAGGTAGAAGATGTGGTCAATGGTGTGAGTTACCTTTTAGGTTAACTCATGAAAGGATTGGTGAATTAATCGGTTCTACACGAGTAACATCAACAAGATTAATTTCTAGATTAAGATCATCTGAGTTATTAATTGCTCCAATTGGAACCCAAACAGTCAGTGTAGCCCCTTCTTTTATTGAAACATCGCCGTTGTAAAAATATGAAGGAATCAGAATCACTTACTAACAACTTATTAATGGAAGTTGATGTTTTATCGAATAGACTCAGAAATATCAAGCAATCCTACAAAACCACAGAAAATAAATCATTAAAGGGAAGGTTATTTTCTGAAAACAAAAATATTTTTAGAAGAGTTAATGAGATTTACAAAATAGCAGAGCTCATAAATAAAAATAATACTGAGGAAATTAACTTTTCAAACTTACTTGTTGAAATAACCAAAAGAACATTGAATGAAAATAAATTTGAAAGTAATTTATTTTTTCTTTAAATCACTATCTATCAATAAAATTGCAGAAGGTTGATTAGAAGCAAACTTTACTTTGCCAAGGATGTTTGCAAATTCATCTTCTGATTTTGTTTGAGCCTCAATGATTGGATCTAAAAATACGTTGGTTCTTGTATCTGAAATTCTTTCTGAAATAGAATAAAGTTGTTGCAGAGATGAAGTTAAATCAGCCTCCATGTTGAAAGAAAAAGATATCAGATCCTCTATTGAATCCCATGATTGAACTGGTGCAGGAATTTCATCTAATTTCACACTTTGGCCTCTTGCGATTAAGTAATCTGCAAATTTTTGAGCATGTTCAATTTCACCTTGCGATTCAGTTAGAAAATGAGAAGCAAATCCATTTAAATCACGTTCTTGAAACCAGAGATATATAGAAAAATATTGGACATTGGCATATCTTTCCATTGTTAAATGTTCAAAAATATTATCCAATAAGCTTTTGTCAATTGGTTGTGCTACAGCTCTTCCGGATGGTCCAAAATTAATTATTTTCTTTGCCTTTAGATTATTTTCATTCATTGATCAACAAGAAACTACTTAAATAATACAACATTTTGTATAAATTAGTAATTAATTACTCCTTTAAATTAAATTAAATAATATGATAATGAAAATCAATCTCAATACTATAAATGAATTTAGAGTACAGTTTTTCTGAACTGCTATTAACTAATAAAATATATAAAAGTAAAAAAAAGAAATGTAAAAAGAAAAAATGCTCTAATTGGAAGGGGGGCAAGTGTAATTGCCTATAAATAAAGTCTATATATATTCCTTATATGCTCCAGGATATAAAAAATAATAACTATTTTTATTAATAGAAAGAGAACATTTATCACCATTATTAAGGAGATTATTAATATCAGTTCTAACCCTTAATATGTTTCCATTAATAGATACTTTATAGATAAGAAATTCTCCAAGAAATTCTTTAGATATAACAATCGCATCACCAGATTCTGATCTTTTAACTGAAATAAATTTAGGCGATATTGACATTCTTTTGATACTTTTATTTTTCAAATCCTCTGAACAATTTATTTCACCTAAACAAGAAATATATGAATTACCATTTTTTTTGAGATTAATGATATTATTCCCCAAAATAAAACTACTAACAAATATGGTCTTGGGATTATTTAGAAGGTTAATTGGCGTATCAATTTGATGTATTTTCCCATCATTCATAACGGCGACTTTATCGCAAATTGACATCGCTTCTTCCGGATCATGAGTTACCATCAATCCGCTTGCATTACACCCTTTTAGAATATTAGGGAGTTCACTTCTCAATTTTAGTTTGACATGCATATCAAGACTACAAAAAGGTTCATCTAATAAAATAAAATTTGTACCTGGAGCAAGAGCTCTCGCAATTGCGAGTCTTTGTTTTTGGCCTCCAGAAAGTTCATGTGGGTACCTTCTAACAAAACTATCAAGACCAACGACATTTAATAAATAATCAACTCTAGATCTGTCTTTTTTGTTTTTCAAACCAAAAATTACATTTTCCAAAACAGTTAAGTGAGGAAAAAGTGCATAGTCTTGAAAAACCATACCAATATTTCTTTTCTCAGGACTAAGAATTTTTTTCCTACTTGAAATTTCCTTATCATTTAGAGAAATCCTCCCTCTAGATGGATATTCGAAACCCGCGATTAATCTTAAAAGAGTAGTTTTTCCGCAACCAGAAGGACCAAGCAACCCTAATAATTCGCCATTTTCAATTTTCAGGTTAATTTCGTTTAATATCCAATTTGAACATTCTCGATTATCATATTTATGATGCAAATCATCAATTATTAACGCATCATTTTTCACTAAGTTCTTCTTATTCGAAAATATCAAGTTAGCAGAAAATATTCACCGAAAATATCCCTTGTATAATTTTATACACCATTTAATTTTCAAATTTAATGAGAAAGTCTGAAAGAGCAGAAATAATACGCAAGGAACTCAAAAAGCTATATCCATCGCCTCCAATACCCCTTGATCATACAAATGCATATACACTACTAGTCGCAGTAGTTTTAAGTGCTCAATCAACAGATAAGAAAGTTAATGAATTAACAAAAAGCTTATTTAAGGTTGCAGATAATCCAGAAAAGATGATGCAGCTAGGTATTAATGGCATTTACGAATACATAAAATTTTTAGGTCTATCTAATCAAAAATCAAAGAACATCTATAACTTATCTAAATTATTGATTGAGAAGCATAATGGTACAGTCCCAGATTCTTTTGAGAAGCTTGAATCTCTACCAGGCGTAGGTCATAAAACAGCATCAGTTGTAATGTCTCAAGTGTTTAAAATACCCTCATTCCCAGTAGATACTCATATACACAGGTTGGCCCAAAGATGGGGTCTATCAAATGGAGACAGCGTAGTTCAAACAGAAAAAGACCTAAAAAAAATATTTCCCGTTAATGATTGGAATATTTTACATTTGCAAATAATCTTTTATGGCAGAGAATACTGCACAGCGAGAGGCTGTGATGGAACAAAATGTTATTTATGTAGCACTCTTTATCCCAAAAGAAAAAAGAAATTTATATGTAAAAAGCCTTAAGAAATTTATATAATATTTAAATTAGTTTTTTAATTATGAAAATAGCAATTACTGGTGCATCGGGGAAAACAGGCTATAGAATTTCCGAAGAAGCAGTTAAGAAAGGATATAAAGTAAGGCAAATCATCAGAAAGAATTCAAAAGTCTCAGCAGGACTAGAGAGTTTAGAAACAATTAGGGTTTCATTAGACAAAAAAGAAGAACTTGATAAAGCTTTACAAGATATTGATGCTTTGATAATTGCGACTGGAGCGAGAGCATCATTAGATTTAACTGGTCCTGCAAAGGTTGATGCTTTGGGTGTATACAGGCAATTAGAGAGTTGCAAAAGAGTTGGGATTAAAAGAGTTATCTTAGTTAGTTCCCTTTGTACTGGTAAATTATTTCACCCATTAAACTTATTTGGTTTAATTCTAATTTGGAAGAAATTAGGTGAAAACTTTCTACGAGATTCAAATTTCGAATGGACTATAATTAGACCTGGAGGATTAAAGGAAAATGAAGATATTAAATCAGAAAATATAAATTATTCAAAGGAGGATACTCAAATAAATGGATCTATCCCAAGAAGATTAGTTGCTCAATGTTGTATAGATTCTTTAAAAAACAAAGAATCCATAAATAAATTAATAGAAGTAACAAGTTCGAATGATAATAAAAAGATATCTTTTAAAAAAGCTATGCAAATGATTTAAAAGATGTAAATATATAAATTAAAACTATGAAAATAAATCCCAAAATTGACGCATTACAATTAATGCTTACTGATTTAAGAACTAGAAATGAGCCAATAAGACATAAAGCTGCATTTAAAGGCTGTCAACCAGAATTTCAAAGTCTTGTATCAAGATTAATAAAGCAGTTAGAGGACGAATTAGTTGCTGAAAAGCTTACTAATCGTGATAATTAAAAAAACTTAGATTACTTAAAAGAAATTAAGTTATCCAATTTTGCTTGTTCTGAAAGTTCATCATATCCTCCAAAAAATTTATTATCCAAAAATATTTGAGGGAAAGTATTATGGCTACTTTGAGCCATTATCTTTTGAAAGCTCTCATCATTATCTATTAAATTAACTTCATGAGGGATGGATAAAGAATTAAGCAACCTAATTGCTCTTTTAGACCAAGGACAATCCTTTAAAATATAAGCTTTTACACGTGCTTCATTTTTCAATAAATCATTTCTTGAGATATTAATAATTTTTTGTTCATAAGAAAGTAATAATATATCAGTACCTTTTTTTACAATACATCCCTCCTCAAGATGCCCGCCAAGGACATTACATCCCTCATCTGCAAAACTCAAATGTAAATGAACATCTCCTTTATTAAAATGTCCATTTAAAGAAACAATCTCTAGATTTCCCTCAAATTTATTTATCTCTTGATTTCCCGGGCATTGAATACAAACTGTTCTAAGGTTACCAACCACTCCAGCAACATACCCGTATAAATTATTCGATAAAGAATATTCTTTAATTGAACTTATCAAATCAGATTCTGGAGATAGCTTTAGGCTATGAGGCTGCATTAGACATTAAGTAATAATTTTGTAATATAAAACATCATCACTGATAAAGAAAAGTTGAGTTTATAATCTTTAGGATTAAGATTTAAAATAAATTTTAGAATCTAGCATTAAAAACCTTTTAAATTTTTACTAGAAATATAAGCTTGTTGAGAGTGTAATATATTTTTTATATACAAAAACTAATTTGTTATTAAAAAAAAATCTTAAAAATTTGGCATTGAATATTCCAAACTTATTATCGATATCTCGCCTTTTCCTTGTATTTCCATTAATACTTTTTTTAGAAATTAACAGACCTTCTTACGTCTTTATATTGATTATTATTGGAGGTTTAACTGATTATTTTGACGGGTTAATAGCAAGGAAATTTAATCTTAAAACTAAATTAGGAGCTATCCTTGATCCTTTAAGCGATAAAGTATTATATTTAATTCCTTTAACCTTCCTTTGTAAAAATAATTTTATACCCTTCTGGTCTTTGTCCTTAATTTTATTTAGAGAATTAATTATGTCTAGCCTAAGGAGCACTACAAAAGACGGTTTACCAGCATCTATGTTAGGTAAATATAAAACATTTTTCTTTTTTATTTCAGTAATTACCTTCTACATACCATTAAAAATTAGCTTATTGAATGATTTGGCTTTAATTTTTTATTGGTTAGGATTCATCCTGACTTTTGTGACTTTATTAGGCTATTTAAGTATTAAAAAGAATATTATCTGAATTTTGATCAAACTCCTCACTCTTTTTATCATTAAAATCTTTTTCAAAACTATCCTTTAAACCATTAAGTAAATCAAAAGTTGGCACCCACTCTAAATCACTTTTTATCTTAGAGATATCAGTCTGATAATGATTTAATCTAATTGGAAATCCCTTTCGAGATTTAGGATCTAATTTTTGATAATCAAATGTTCTTAAAGAAATCTCATTTTTGTTTAATCCAAGAACAGTCGCACATAAATAAATTAAACCCTTTATGGTAACTCCTTTTTCACCTGAACAGTTATATATATTATTTTTGGAATTTTCAAAATTTATGCACCTAATCATTACATCAGTAAGATCAGAAACATGACCTAGTTGAGTAATTAAAGAACCGTCACCAGGAATTGGTATAGATTTTTTTGTAAATAACCTTTCAAAAAACCAATTTTCAATTTTATTATAATTTCCTGGTCCATAAATATAAGTAGGTCTAAAACTTGTAAAAGGAATTTTTTGGTTTTTTAACCAATTTTCTGTCTCAAACTTTCCTTTGTGCCTACTATCTGGATCAATTGGATCATCTTCGGATAAGGGTAGTTCACAATTATCTTTATAAACACCTGCAGAGCTAACATATATATATCTCTGGAAAGAGTTATCTAAATTTTCT